>NZ_KV880637.1:0-336328 GCF_001907695.1 Thalassospira sp. TSL5-1 | reverse complement strand
TGCCTGATATTCCCCCGTAATCAAGATGGAACCGCGCAATATGCCTGGAACAAAGGACGACAAGAGCCACCGCGAGTCTGATCCGTCTGATCAACGGCAACCGGAAATGCCCGACAGCATCGCGGATGGTAATCTTGTTGATGCGGAACGGGATATTTTACAGGAACTCGAAACCGCCCTTTCCGAGCATATTGCGCTGATTCTCGAATGGAATCGTCACCTGATTGTACGTGATGAGGATGAGAATACAGAAAATAGCGGACAGCCCGGCATTGCGGCCCATCCCCATGCGGATGACCATATCGACGATCATGACTGTAATTTCGGCGCCTGGTACGCCTTGAACCAGCATAACAGGCTGATTGACCAGCCAGCCATGCACGCCCTGGCCACCACGCACGAACAGCTTCACAACGCCGCCCGGCGCGTGCTGAAGCATTTTGACCATAACGGCACAATCGATACTGCCGAATATGATGTCATGGCGCTGCGTGCCGAATCCTTTTTCAGCCAGATCCGTCGTCTTGAGCGGGCCTTTCGCACCGCACGCTCAAATGTGGACCCGTTAACCGGGGCCTATAACCGGCAAACGATGCTATCGGACCTTGAAGTGGAAAGGGAACGGTCGATTCGCACCAACTCGGCGACGGCCATTGCGATGGTCGATCTGGATCATTTCAAAGCCATTAATGATACCTACGGCCATCAGGCCGGCGACCAGATCCTGCAAGCAATTGCCGGTATTTTACAGTCCCATGTCAGGCCCTTTGACAAGGTCTATCGTTATGGCGGCGAAGAATTTCTGATCTGCCTTCCCAATGCCGACATGCGCCAGACGGCAAGGATTCTAGAGCGTTTGCGTCGTGTGATCGAGGCATCGCCGGTCAAGCTCGACAATGACATATCACTTTCCATCACCACGTCGATCGGCGCAGCTCCCATCCTGCCAGACCGCAAAATTGAGCAGATTATCGAAAAGGCCGACCGGGCCCTTTATGCCGCAAAGGAAAGCGGGCGGAATCGCGTACGCTTATGGCGCTCACCGGAAAATGCCGAAACCGGCAAAAAATAACATCCCCGCCCCGGCCACAAAAACTTGCAGCGAATTCCGGGCACTGGTTTCGATATGCGGGAAATACGCATTTACGTAATCCTGCCCACAAACAAAAACGCGAATGTTGCTGTATTAAAACCTTTAAAAACCCAGATGCAAACTACTTTAGCGGGCATTTTAGGCAAATATTCCCGTACAACCAATGCCATCCCAATACCTGTGATTGAAATTATCACCAACAATTCACAAAAATTCTACCAGGGTGCACTCTTGTCTTCACAAGTTTGAAACATATCTGCAAACTATAATAATAATAACGCGACCGATTTATATATTGGCCGGTTTATAAAATTGCCCTTGGGAGGGAATTCGTTTCGCTAAAGACGGAGGCCCCAAATGCCAACAACAACAGACTATATCCCTGGCGACCCCGCCCTGATGCTGACTGTTCTGCGCTCTGCTTCGGCCGGGCTTGGTCAGCAAGCCCTGAAGGAGAAAGTCCTGTCGCTGTTTTGCTGCGATGATGATGGCATCCAAATCATCCTGCAAGATACCCCTGCCCTGTGCAGCCGCATTGAATATGCCAAATCACAGCTGAAAATGGCGGGCCTGATTCACATTGCCCATGATGGTACAATGTCCATCACCCCGCTGGGTGAAGCCATGCTGATCACTTATCCGCTGGGCATTGATGATGGCGTTTTGTGCTCCTTGCCCGCTTTCCGCCACAGGCTTTACAGCGAACATGCCCCGGCCAGTCGGGCACTTCCCAATGCAGCGCTGAATTATGGCTTTTCAGCCGGTCTTGGTGCCCACCGCCTGACAGAAAACCCCTACCCCGCTGACAGCCGCGAACATGAAGACTGGCTGATGGGCTGGGACGAGGCCCTGGACCAGTACAAACGGGAAAAAGAAACCCTGTTAAGCTAAGCAACGACAAAACGTCACATCGTCACCGATGTAACGATTGCCTGCTATTTGACATCCCAAGCGCGTTATGCGCCTGACTTTGTTGCGATTCTTGATATGTCGCGCAACAAGTTTTTCTGACATTGTGCAAGCCTGCATGATGCGGTCTTGTGCCCCAAAATGCCAAGCAGGTTCCGCAAGGCAGCCATTTGTCGGACAACATCCCAGGCATTACCCAACCTGGCATTCAGAACCCGCTGCATTGCGCAACATATAGCCGCACTGCTATTTTTTCGGCGGGCCAAGCTTAAGTGGCACAACATTCGCAACATCGCCGATATGTTTTTGGGCTGATGGTGTTTTTTCATCTGCATCCGATGAGGTTCCGTCTTCTGACTCCGCCGCATCATCCTGGACTGCATTCACACTCCCGGCTTCTTTCAGGTCTTCCTGCGCCTTCACGGCCGCCTGGTCAGCCATGACATGCTGTTTCAGGTCAGCATCCCCTTTCCGATCAACCTCCGCCCCCGCCTTGTCCGCATCGCGTTCAAGACGATGTGCCGCCAATTTGCGCTCCTCCATATCCTGCTGGGCTTTGGTTTGTTTGCGTTCCACACGGGTGCGACCGAAGGCAATGCGATTGGCATCCGCCTTTTGGGTCTTTTCATCGCGCGCCTTGCGCTTGCGATGCTGACGCAAATTAACAATATCCGCATCCGCCATTTTAATCGCTTTCCGTCCTCTGTGAACGTTCGGGAATTCAGTGACCGTAATTTGACCGCTGATTATACCTGTCTTTTCACGACCGTTTCAGACCATTTTGTCATATACGGCATACCCTGTTCCCATATGACGCAATGCCCCCAAAACAAAGAAAGGGCACCTCGTTTGAGGTGCCCCGTTCCGGCCGTTCAACTGATCAGGATCGAAACTGATTAGCGAACGTAAACATGTACTTCGTTGGCGGAAACCGATGAACTGGTTGAATCCGACAGGCGTACACGGGAATTGGGCATTCCCATATCCGTCAGCGACCGCAGAACACTTTGCGCATCGCGCTTCGCTTTGCTGCTGTTTAGCGCCACCTGTGCCGGTGTTCCCCGGTTCGGAGTGACAGCAACAATATCAAAGGTCGCATCAGGGCGACGCTCCAGTGCACGGTTCACCGCATTGTAAAGGGCCTGTTCGTATTTCACGCTGGCACTGTCAAAGCGAATAACCACCAGCGGGCGGTCTTCCGAGTCGGGCAAAGAACGATTTGCCGCAACCGGCTGTGACGGAACAGACTTCGCCGCCAGCGATTGGCCGAAAATCTCGCCGTTTTTAACAGCAAGCGACAGCGCATTCAGGTTTGAACGCTCATTGGCGATATAAGTGGTCTGGCGTGACAGGTCTTCGCTGATCTCGCTTAACAGACGGTCAATCAAAACCGAGGTCCGGTTGGTTTCATCTTCCAGCATGGCAAGCTGGCGATGGTCTTCGTCAACCGCGCCGGAAACCTGATAAGCGGAACGCACCGATTCCAGCAGGAAGGTGGATAATGTCGAGTCAGCGGCAACATCATTGGCCAGCGAATTGAGCGATGCGATATCGCCATTCACCCGGTCAAGTTCCTGCTGTGCCTGGTTCCACTGGTTTACCAGCACCGGATTTCCCGGCGTTGTGCCAACCTGCAGGCGGGCATTAATCGCCGCCACGGTACCGTGATAAGCCTGTGAATGACTTACCGTCTGGGCACGCAGACTTTGCAATTCGTTGTTGTGGGTATTGAGCGCGGATTTCAGGCGGTTCAATTCCTGACGCATGCTTTCAACTTTGGTCCCGACAAAAGTGCCCGTCGTAGACATACCCGTCAAAGGCTGTGTGCTGCGCATCACGTCGGCCTCTGGGGCCCCGGTTCCGATATCGGACTGTGCCGCGCTGGTTTGGCTCGCCGATGATCCGGCATCCTCCCCGCTAAGTGCCGGCCACATGGCATCGGTAGAATTGGAACACCCGCCTAGTAGCAGGGCGACGCCGAAAACGGCGAGGTAGGTTTTGCGAACGGCCATTTCGATCAATTACCTAAGTAGGAATAAGCGAATCTCCCTGGGCCTGCTTTTTTATGTATAAACAAGCCCCTGCTCCCCTGGGATTGAACAGCATCTTAATAGAGGGTTCCCCCCGGAACAAGACGCATTTCCCCCTTTTTTCCCCGTAACATAGCGATAATCGCCAACATGGCAGAAAACGGGGCCCTGTAAAGCTACTTACAGGCGATATTTTACGGGCTCGAAGAAAAAATACACTTTTTTGAAAATTACCGCTTGCAAAGGGCATCGGGTTTTCATAAGTTCCGCTCCGCCGACGGGGAGCACACACTGCAAACCTTCGGAAACAAAGACGAAGCGCCCGTAGCTCAGCTGGATAGAGCATCTGACTACGAATCAGAAGGCCGGAGGTTCGAATCCTTCCGGGCGCGCCATTGAAAGGCCCGACGTTAACGCGTCGGGCCTTTGTTTTTTCCGGTCGATATTCTTCAGGCAGTCGTATTATTGGCGCGCCATCAAATTATAATGGACCGCCGAAGGCCCGGAACCGGAAACCGGCCCGGACAATCAGCAAACACGATAAATACTATTTGCCTGTTATTTTCTGACAGCCCCCAGGAATGTTGAAACCGCAGTTTCGAGCGAACCGGCATCATTGCGCAGATGGGAAGCCGAATCCTGAACGTCGGTCGAAACATTGCCAACCTCTTCGATTGACTGGGCAAGTTCGGCGATATTATCGGCAAATGTGCGCACACCATCCGACGCCTTGCTGGCGCTGCTGGCAATTTCGCGTGTCGCTGCACTTTGCTGTTCAACAGCGGAGGCAATCGCAGTTGAAATCCCTTCAACCCGACCAACAACTTCGTCAATCCGGCCGATGGTCTGCACCGCCGCCCCGACAGCACCCTGAATGACGCTGACCTGCTCGGAAATCTGGTCGGTCGCCTTTGCCGTCTGATTGGCCAGCCCCTTCACCTCGTTGGCAACAACGGCGAATCCTTTGCCTGCATCACCAGCACGCGCGGCTTCAATTGTCGCATTCAGGGCCAAAAGATTGGTCTGGGCCGCGATATCCTGAATAATAACGACCACTTCACCAATCTGGCGTGCCTTGTCATCAAGGTCTCCAACGCTTGTGGTGGCCTGCCCGGCTTCCTGTGCCGCCTCGCGGGCAATATCGGCAGCCATGCTCACCTGCTGACCAATTTCCTCGATCGAGGACAACAGCTCTTCTGCCGCAGATGCAACAACCTGAACATTTTCACTGGCAAGATCGGCGCCGCCAGTGGCATCGGCCATGCGGGTCCGCGCCCGCTGCACCAGTTGCCCCATACGCTGGGTAATATCGCCCAGGGCGACAGCAGCAGAACTGACCGACCCAACCGCCTTACCCGACGTTGCTTCAAAATCATCCGCAACCTTGCGCATTGCCAAAATACGTTCCTGCTCGGCACGTTTTTCGGCTTTTTCCGCTTCTTCTTCCAATTGTTTGGCCCGCAACGACTTGTCGCGGAAATTCGCCAGGGCCGCGGCCATTTTGCCCATTTCGTTGGTTTGCCCGGCATAGGGAATATCAATATGCAATTCGCCTTCGGCCATGCTCCCCATCACAGCAGCCAGATTAAGAATCGGTCGGGCCAAAAACTTGCCCAGCAACAGGGCTGCACCAACCGCCACGACAAGCACAATCAAACCAATAATCACCGCATCACGCGACGCCGCATTGGCACTTGCCAGAACAGCTTTACTTGGAACTGCCCCAATAACCGTCCATTTTTGCGGGGCATTGCCAAACTGGACAGGCAGAGCAACCAGATAATTCTCGACGCCATCAATATCGGCAATCACGAAATCCTGCTCAAGCGCCTGCTCGACCTGCTGTTGGCTCACCCCTGAATCCGCAAGCAGCTTGGCCAGCAATTCCTTGTCAGGATGGGCAACAACCGTTCCCTTATCCGTCACCAGCCAGATTTTGCCCGCCCCCAACGGTTTCTCGTTGGCAACACGCGCCTGAAGGCCGCCCAAATCCAGATCAACACCGGAAACAGCAACAACGGCACCATCAACAATAACCGGTGCGGTCGCCGACGTCATAAGAACCGGGTCTGTCCCTGCCGAATCCTCGACATAAGGCTCCAAAACGGCTGACTTTTTACTTGCGTAAGAAACCGCAAAATAGCCTTCGTCATAACTGATCGTCATGTCCGGCACAGTTGCCAAAACAACCTTTTCGCCGTCACGCACCCAATAAGGTGTGAAAATCCCCGCCCCGGTGCTTCCGGACTTGTTGATCCAGTCCTTGTCCGCACCATCAAGTGCGTTTGGCAAGGCCAATGTCCACGTCCCAAACCAGCTACCATGATCTTTAAGGGACTCGCGCAAGGTCTGACTGATAAATTCGCGATTGCCTGGAATTTGTGATGTTTTTGCCGTTTGAACAAACGCTGCAGTCATATCGGCAAATCCTTCGGCGGCGCCCAGTGCCAACTCCAGACGTGCCGACATATCATCCGCCGCACTGCCCACGTCGCTGCGCATTTCGGAAATGCCGCTTTTTCTTGCCGTATCAAACGCCCGATTTGACGCGTGAACAATCACAAGACCTAAAGCAATGGCAACCACAACTGCAGAAAAAAGCGCAATTTTTGTGCTCAATGCCAAGTTATTCATTATTAAACTCTCCCATGCTCCCCGAGCGCATTTTCTTAACGCGTATATTGCTCCAGATATGCAAAATACTCTGAAGACATATGGGGCATGAAAACATCTATTTAAGAGAGCACGCCGCTTTTTTCGTTGATGAGCCAGGACGAACAACGGGACGGACAAAACAGGAAGACAACCGCACCAGGCACAATCATCGCTGTAAAACCACAATAATCACGCCATGTCGTATGCCTGTGATGGCATCCTCGGTCATTCATTGATAGGTTACAGAAATTCTGCTGATGACGGAGCTTTGCAAATGAACGCCAATACACGCATTACCATATCCTGCGCTGACCGTGTTGGTCTGGTATCTGATATTTCCGGCCGTCTGTTTGATATTGGCGTCAATCTTGGCGCGACCAGTTTTGTGCTGGATCAGGGACGCGCGAATTTCATTACAACCTGCGAGCTTCCCGATACCTGCCCGATTACCGAATGCGAAGCGGCCCTGTGCGAGTTGCCAATGGAACAGGCCGAAATCACCGTCGAGGCCATCCATCCTGCCCCTGTTTTGGCCGATACGCCCGGTGCAACTCATCTGATCGAATGTGCCGGCATCGACCAACCCGGACTGATTGCGCGGCTGTCAGAAATTTTTATCGAATATAACGCCAATATCGTGCAAATGGCGGCATCCGCATCGGATGAAAAAGACGCCCGCGTTTATACCACCCGCTTTGCCGTCGCCATCCCCGAAGACCGGGCGGCTGCCTGCCTGGCGACCCTGGCAAATACCGCAGGCTCGCTGCGCATGCTGTTTCGGTTCGATACCCTCGCGGGATAAAAAAGCGCAAACAACACCGATACCGCAAACGCCCTGATATGCCTCAGGGCGTTTTGCTGTCCACAATGCCCAACGCCATCATCACAGCTATACCGTCACTCTGTTCCGCCCGGCCTGTTTGGCGGCAAAAAGCTTTTCATCGGCTTCTTTGAGCACAACCCAGGGATCATCTTCATCGGCCCCCCTTTCTGCCAGACCAATCGAAACGGTAATGCCAACCTCACGGTTTGACTCCGGCAAGGCAATTTTACTGCCCGCGATTTTCTTGCGCAAATTTTCCAGTGTCTCAAGAACCTTGCTACGGTCACGCCCGGCAAACAGAATGGAAAATTCCTCGCCCCCATAGCGGAACGCCTTGCCACCGCCGCCACAATGGGCCAGTTCGCGGGCAACTTTGCGCAAAACCATATCCCCAACATCGTGGCCGTGGCTGTCGTTGAATTTTTTAAAATGATCAACATCGAGCATGGCAATGCAATATTTGCCACCCAGTTCCGCCATTGCATGCCCCAAAGCCCGCCGCCCGGAAAGTCCGGTTAAATCATCGACAAAGGCCATACGCCAGGCTTCCTGAACAACACCACCCAAAATCACCCCGGTTGCGCCAAGATACGCAAACGATATGTAACGCGCATCGACCAGAAAAACGCTAAAGACCGGCAGCAAGGTGCAGAAAAAAGCAAATTCAAGCGACCGCCCCCGTGCCAGCAAAACAACCATTGCCACAACGGCAAGCAACACGGCCATTTGCGGCAGGGCATCCGCCCGGCCACCCAGCGGAATAAAGCGAATCTCTAACAGGCGATTAAGAGCTTCGGAAACATCGGGCCGGGTGGCAAACAGCATCAGCGCAAAAAACTGCAATGCCAAAAACAGGAGTCGGGCGACCCCGCGTTTGCGAAAAACCCCGCGTTCGGACATGAACGCCATCAAGACAAGATTGACGGGTATAATATAAAGTGTTGCTACTTTTAAAAAGCTGACCCCTTCCGGCGGCAGAAAGTCGGGGGCCCCGATGAAAAACCAGTAACAAATGATCAAAACCAGCATCGCGTACACAACGCGCCCCCGGTTGAACCATCCGCCAAGCACAACGCCCAGCACTGCAAACAGAAACGGGCGATATTCAACAAAACCAAGAAGCCCGCCCGGCAAAATGCCTGCCCTGCTCGCAAATGCCAGTGCCGTTACCGCAGATAAAATCAACAACGGTATCAACGCAACTGACATACAGGCAAAGAAGGCTCGACGCATTTAATCCTGGCCCGTTAGCTTTTATCCTGAAAATTGGATCGGCAATATAAGGTTAAAACCCTGAATATTCCTACATTAGTTTCAAATTCATACGATTATTCATAACCTCACGCGCAACGGGAACAACATTTCGATCCACGCCTGATTGCTGTGCCCTATCCTTAAATACCGCGTTCCAACCAACGTCGAATTGGACGCGGGCGCAATAATATTGCTAACATGCAGGCCATCAAAGCGGCACAAAAACAAAACAGACCGCTTTTTCTGCCCAGGCAGGCCCCGGTACAGGTTTGACGCTATTGCGCATTTTGGCGACGCCATTGCGCAATGCAGCAAGGAGAAACACATGAGCTTCACCACACCGACCCCGGCACCCGCGCGCCTGAACCGGTCCGAACTTGCCGTGCCCGGCAGCCGGATCGAACTTTTTGAAAAAGCGGCCAAATCAAAGGCCGATGCCATTTTCCTGGATCTGGAAGATGCCGTTGCCCCGCGTGACAAGGAACAGGCGCGCAAAAACATTATTGCCGCCATCAATGATATCGACTGGGGCGACAAGGTTTTATCAGTGCGCATCAACGGCCTTGATACCCATTATATGTATCGCGATGTGGTGGATGTGCTGGAACAGGCTGGCGACCGCCTGGACCTGATCATGATCCCCAAGGTTGGCACGGCATCCGATGTTTATGCCCTGGATATGCTGGCAACCCAGATCGAAACCGCCAAGGGGTGTAAAAAACGCATCGGGTTCGAGTTGATCATTGAAACCGCCCTTGGCATGCAAAACATTCACGAAATTGCTGCCGCCTCGAAACGCAATGAAAGCCTGCATTTTGGCGTGGCGGACTATGCCGCATCGACCAAGGCGATGACCACCGGCATTGGCGGGCCCAACCCGCATTATGGCGTATTGACCGATAAAAACGGCGATGCCCCGCGTGATTATCATTGGGGCGATATGTGGCATTATGCCATTGCCCGCATGGTAGTAGCCGCTCGCGCCAATGGCCTGCGCCCGATTGACGGGCCGTTTGGCGATTTTTCCGACCCCGATGGTTATCGTGCCCAGGCGGCCCGGGCCATGGTGCTGGGGTGCGAGGGCAAATGGGCCATCCATCCCAGCCAGATTACCCTTGCCAACGAGGTCTATTCGCCCTCAGAAGCCGAAGTCACCAAGGCAAAACGCATTCTTGAAGCCATGGAAAAGGCGCAGAATGAAGGGGCCGGTGCCGTGGCCCTGGATGGCCGCCTGATCGATATAGCATCGATCAAGCAGGCCGAAGTCATGGTGCACCAGGCCGACATTATTGCCGCCAAAGACGGAAAATAAGCGGCACGTAACAGGTGTTAGCGGGGGGTACGCGCAGGCCGGGGAACCGTTTCAACCGGGTCCCTGGGTTGTAACAAATGAATATGTGTGCCCCCCGCACCCGCACCAAGGCCGGGCTTCAGCCGTTGATGCGCGTCATAATGTCCGCCATTCTGGGTGCGAAAAGCAATGGTTGGCATGGTAAATAACTGGTCCAGCCGATCTTTCAAATCCGCCCGGACCTTGCCCCAGTTTTCATCATCCATCCGGTCGCTTTGATACACCGGAAAGGCAGGAACCACCTCAAATCCCGGGTAAAACAGCGTTCCGTGCTGGATGGGCCATAGAATATCATCCAGGCTGCCATTCACCCCCCGGTCGCTATAATGCGGTGCACGGCCGCCGATCGGCACAATCACCATTGCCCGCCGACCGGCCAACACGCCTTCACCATAACGATCCCCCCAGCGTTCGCCGCCATGCTCCCCCACCCCATAGGCAAAGCCATAGGTAAAGACCCGGTCAAACCAGCCTTTTAAGATGGCAGGCGCGCTAAACCACCACAGGGGAAAGGTAAATAACACCGCATCGGCCCATAACAGTTTTTGCTGTTCGGCCTCAATTTCCGGGCTTTGCGTGCCCGACGCAAAGGCATGCCGGGATTCGGCAATGTATTTCAACCGGTCCGGGTTGGTGATGTCGGTAAAATCACCAGCATCGGCACAGGCCTTCCATCCTATTTTATAAAGGTCCGATACCTGCACCTCGTGTCCTTGCGTCTGCAAGGTTTCAACCGCCACATCCTTTAGCGCACAGGTCAGGGATTTGGCTTCGGGATGGGCATGGACAATCAGAATCTTTTTCACAACGTCATCCTTTTAAAGCGGTCAGATTATCGGATGATGATTGCGCATTGCTCTGCTATCGTTGAAATCGAATTTTTTATGTTTTGGTATAAATCAAATGAATATCGAACAGCTTGACCTGAATTTGCTGGTCACACTCGACACATTGCTGGCGGAACGCAATGTCACCCATGCCGCGCGGCGGTTGAACCTGAGCCAACCAGCCCTTTCCGCCCGGCTGACACGGCTGCGCGACCTGTTAAATGACCCTTTATTGCTGCCATCCCAGCGCGGGATGATCCCGACGGAACGCGCGCTGGAGCTTCAGGCTCCGCTGCATGATGCGATAGAGGCCGTGCGCCGTGTCATTGCCGAAACCAGCCCGTTTGATCCGGCGGCCATCACGGCAACCATCGCCATTGCCGCCAGTGACTATGTGCAATATTCGGTATTGCTGCCCTTGCTGCACATCCTGCAAAACGAGGCACCGGGCCTTCGCCTGTCCTGGCGCACCATTGATACAGCCCGGCTTGAAGATAAAATGGCGCGTGGCGACATTCACCTGGCCCTGACCACGCCGGAAACCGCGCCCGAAACCCTGCATATGCGCCATCTGTACCATGAAACCTATGTCGCCATTGCCCGGCCCGGCCACCCTGCCATCAAGAATACGCTGGACCTTGAAACCTTTTGCCAGCTTGACCACGTTATCGTCTCGCCCGAGGGGGGTGGGTTTGCAGGCCCGGCAGATGCCGCCCTGGCCGGGGTGGGGAAAAACCGCCGGGTATGCCTGTCAGCCCCCGGTTTTCTGGTCGTGCCCGATATTATTGCCCAAAGTGACATGATCGCCCTTGTTCCCAGCCGGGTCGCAGAAAACCGCCAGGGCCGCCTGCAAATCCTGCCCCCGCCGCTGCCGGTTCCGGGCTTTGACATGGCCCTGGTCTGGCATGACCGCACAACCACCCACCCGCTGCATCGCTGGTTACGGGACCGGATTTACCAGCTTATGCGCGATAGTGCCCAAACCCGATAAACAAAACCGGACCGGCACAAACGCACCGGTCCGGCTTTTTCATCGTTCATTCGGTTAATCGCCCTTTCAGGCACCAAGCCCGTCAAAAACGATCTTGCCAATTGCTTTGCCGCTTTCCAGCACGGCATGGGCCTTGCGCAGGCTGTCCGGCGTCAGGGAGCCAAAATGCTCACCGGTCGTAACCTTAATCGCATCTGCATCCACCAGGGCGGCCATTTCGGTTAACAGTTTATGCTGCTCGATCATATCCGGGGTCTGGAACATCGAGCGGGTAAACATGAATTCATAGGAAAAGCTGGCCGATTTCGCCTTGAGCAAATCAACATTATGGTTGTTTTTGGCCTCGGTAATACTGACGATGTGGCCCTGTGGTGCCACCAGATCGCACATCACATCCCAATAGTCATCGGTTTCAGATGTGCACAGCACATAATCCACGGTGGCAAAGCCTGCCCCTTCAAGCTGTTCCTTAAGCGGCTGGTGATGATTAATCACATGATCCGCGCCCATTTTCGTCACCCAGGAAATGGTTTCCGGGCGCGATGCCGTGGCAATCACCTGCAAACCGGCCATTTTCGCCAATTGAATCGCAATCGAGCCCACACCGCCTGCACCATTAATAATCAGAATGCTTTTGACCGCATTGGCCTCAAAGGCAGTGCGGTTGATCTTCATGCGATCAAACATGGCTTCCCATGCCGTAATGGTGGTCAGCGGCAGGGCAGCTGCGGTTGCGAAATCCAGTTTTTTGGGTTTCAGGGCTGCAATCCGTTCGTCAACAAGCTGCAATTCGCTGTTTGAGCCCGGACGGGTCACATCCCCCGCATACCAGACCTCATCGCCCTTTTTAAACAGCGTGACCTGGTCGCCAACCGCTTCTACAATACCGGCGGCGTCCCAACCCAGCACCTTAAAGGTGCTGTCATCGGCCTTGCCACGGCGAACTTTGAAATCTACCGGGTTCACCGCAACACCTTTGACCCTGACCAGAACATCATGCCCTGTTGCGCAGGGGGTTTCGATCTCGGTCTGTTCAAACAGGTTTTCATCCGTGACTGGACGGGCCGTTTTCAAGCCAATGGCTTTCATGGTCATTCCTCCTTGCCGAGGTTTGATTTGCGAATGCGACTTTCTTACCTGATAATAACAATCATGATAAGTACGCACAATTAAAGCCACTAGTGACATTTTGTATACTAATGGGCTTTTCTGCCATTTTTGGAGGATCAATGCAAAATTTCGACTGCCCGCCAGACCGCAGCCCCGGCTGCCCTGTTGAAGGCGCCTTGATGGTGATTGGCGGGAAATGGAAAGGTGTTGTGCTGTTTCATCTACTTGATGGCACCAAACGCTTTAACGAACTGCGCCGGTTAATGCCCGGTGTGACCCAGCGCATGCTGACCCGCCAGCTGCGCGAGCTGGAACAGGATGGCATTATCCACCGTGAGGTTTATGCCGAAGTCCCCCCGCGCGTGGAATATAGCCTAACCACCAAGGGCGAAAGCCTGCGCGCCATCATCCTGGCGTTAAAGGACTGGGGCGAAAAGAATGTTCCCTATTTCTCCGCCGCGGCCGAAACCGCACCTGTCAAAAACAAAGGCACAGTTAAACCGCCGCCCCGTCAGGCGATAGAAAGCGTTTCGTAAGGCGGAATATCACGGGTCATGATAAAAAAGGTCGGCTGATCAAAGCCTTCATGGGTGCCGTTGCCGGTAATGGCAAAACCACACCGCTGAAAGAAGGCAATATTGCCATCCAGTTCCTTGCGCACATTCAGGCGAGCCTTGGCAATTGTGCTGTGGCGCGCAACATGATCCAGTGCGGCCTGCACCAGCGCCCGGCCAATGCCCTGCCCATGAGCGGCCTTATCCACCGACAGCTTGTAAAGATAGGCATCTTCAGGGGTTTGTTCGATCCAGACCTGGCCAATTATGCTACCGCCACTATTCATATCCCGCGCAACGAGAACGGTATCACGGTCAAATCGCCATTGCAGTTCGGCGGTATCAACGCGGGTAACGGAACTGGGAGGATTAACGATACCATCCTGAAAAGCAAAGGCATCTTTCAGGATCGCGACAAGGCGGTCAAAATCGGAAATATCAGGCGATAGCAATTCCGAGATATGCAGATTTGTAGACATAATTATTTCCGTCAGGCAAATTTCGGAGCTTCAATTTCATGCAATTTGGTCAATGATAGGGTCGAATCTTGAATTTGTCGCGCCTTTTTGCGCTCGCCCCTTGACGTGACAAACTGATCACGTATGTTCCGCACCATTGTTTCCCAGCCGGATTTGACGTCCTGATGCACAATTTTCTGGATTTTGAGAAGCCGATCGCCGAACTCGAAGGCAAGATCGAAGAGCTCCGCCACCTAAGCGGCAATGACGACGAAGTCAACATTGCCGATGAAGTTGCGCGCCTGCAAGACAAACTGACCAAGCTTTTGCAAAGCACCTATGGCCGTTTGACCCCTTGGCAGAAAACCCAGGTTGCCCGCCATCCGGATCGCCCGCATTTCGTGGAATACATCAAATATCTGTTTGATGATTTCACCCCGCTGGCCGGTGATCGCCTGTATGGTGAAGACGAAGCCATTATTGGTGGTCTGGCCCGTTTGCGTGGTCGCAGTGTGATGGTGATCGGCCACGAAAAGGGCCGCGACACCGAAACCCGTGTAAAGCACAATTTCGGCATGGCCAAACCCGAGGGCTATCGCAAGGCCATTCGCCTGATGCGCATGGCAGAACGGTTTAACATCCCGGTTGTCACACTTGTGGATACCGCTGGTGCCTTTCCGGGGGCCGAGGCCGAAGCACGCGGCCAGTCCGAAGCCATCGCCCGCTCGATTGAAACCTGCCTTGACATCAAGGTGCCGCTGGTTTCGGTCATTATTGGCGAAGGCGGTTCGGGTGGTGCCATAGCCCTTGCCACGGCAAATACCGTTTTGATGCTGGAAAACTCGATTTATTCCGTCATTTCCCCCGAAGGCTGCGCCTCCATTTTGTGGCGTTCAGGTGACGAAGCCAAAACAGCCGCCGAAGCCCTGCGCCTGACAGCACAGGATTTGCAGCAGCTTGGTGTCATTGACGAAGTCGTTGCTGAACCGCTGGGCGGCGCACAGCGCGAACCGCAAAATGCCTGTAAAATAGTGGGCGATGCCATCGAGAGGGCCCTGATCGAACTTTCCGATCTTGAAGGAGGCGTTCTGAAAGCCCGCCGCCGTGACAAATTCCTGGAAATGGGGCGTCAGGGTATCAACTGATCAAACTCTTTCCGATGTCATAAAGGGGTCAGGCCAGTATTGGTGCTGACCCTTTTTTATTGTGTTATTTTAGCACCCTGCCCACGCCCCGGCACACAACATCAAAGCCGAGTCCCTGCCGGGCCGATACGTTACGCCGGTTACGGCATAACAACGCGCACAAGTTTGGTTTGGGCTTTAAATTTTCGCCTAATGCCGCCTTTTGAGGTTATTTTTGCGCCTTAAAGACCGGCAATTGGCAAAGAGATGGGCACAAAGCCCGATAAAACGCGCCGTTACCTGCAAAATTGAATAAATTAAGGTGGTTCTGCAGGGCCTTCCTCGTCTAAGATTTTCCCAAAGTAAGGGAGTTGGGGAATGAAGCTTACGTTTGCGGGGACAGGATCAGCGTTCTGCACCGCGGCCGATAATTTCCAAAGCAATATGATTTTGGAAACGACGAATACCGATACAGGCAAACTGGCACGTATGCTGATTGACTGCGGAACAGATGCACGCCATGCGTTGCATCGCCTCGGATTATGGCCCAAGGATTTTGACGCCATCTATATCAGCCACCTGCACTCGGACCATATCGGGGGCCTCGAATGGATTGCCTTAAGCAACTATTTTATTTTCAATCAGCACCGCGTCGATCTTTACCTTGTTGATGACCTGATTACCCCGTTATGGGAACACAGCCTGCGCGGCGGGCTGGAGGTCAGCGACCACGGTGATCGGAAACTGAAAACCTATTTCAATGTCAAACCCCTGTCAGCAACAGGTACATTTGACTGGCACGACGCACATATCAGCATTTTACCGGTTGATCATATTATTGCTGACGAAGGAAAAATGCTGTCATACGCGCTGTTTGGCGAAACACGGTCAACGCGCTTTTTTATTACAACGGATGCGATCTTCGATCCTGACGCCCATATGGCCTTCTATCGCAAGGCCGACATCATTTTTCAGGATTGTGAACTCGGGCCGCGTCGATCGGGTGTACATGCACATTACGAGCAGTTAAAAACCCTGCCCGACGACATCAAAGCCAAAATGTGGCTTTATCATTATCCGGCCTATGCCAAGCCCGATGCCGTCGCCGACGGTTTTTGCGGCTTCATCTTGCCGGAACAAAGCTTTGACCTGGCCTGACCGGATATCCCGGCCAGGCATTGCAGTATAACGGGAAACGTGCATGCCGCAGTCGGTATTTGCCTATATCTGGCGCCACAGCCGCTTTCAGCAGATCGTTCTTTTGATCATTACGGTGCTGTCTTTTCCGTTTCTGTATTATTCCCTCGATTTGCCCAAAATGATCGTCAACAAGGCCATTGGGGGTGCTGGCGAACCTTTTGATATTCTGGGGATCGAGCTAAACCAGGTTGAATATCTTTTTAGCCTGTCGGGTATTTTTCTGGCCCTGGTTTTCATCAATGGCGGGTTCAAATACCTGATCAACGTTTATACCGGGGTTATGGCCGAACGGCTTTTGCGCCGGATGCGCTATATCCTGTATGAACGGATTTTGCGTTTTCCGCTGCCGCATTTCCGCAAAACCAGCCAGGGCGAAATCGTTTCCATGATCACCGCCGAGGCCGAACCTTTGGGTGGCTTTTTTGGCGAGGCCTTCTCCCTGCCGGTCTATCAGGGCGGCATCCTGATTACCATTTCGGCCTTTATCTTTATTCAGGACCCGCTCATGGGGCTGGCTGCGGTATCATTTTACCCGCTGCAGGGATACATCATTCCGAAATTGCAGCGGCGTGTAAACCAGCTGGGTAAAGACCGCGTTCAGAATATCCGTCGCCTGTCCGAACATATTGGCGATACCGTTAGCGGTGCGACCGATATTCGCGCCCACAATACCCAGGGTTACGAGCTGATGCGCTATACCCAGCGCATGGGCCGTATTTTTGAAATCCGCAAGGAAATCTATTTCCGCAAGTTTTTCATCAAATTCCTTAACAACTTCATCGCCCAGATCACGCCGTTTTTCTTTTATTCGATTGGCGGCTATCTGGTCATTCAGGGGGATCTGTCATTTGGCGCACTGGTGGCCGCCCTTGCCGCCTACAAGGATATGTCCGCGCCCTGGAAGGAATTGCTGGCCTATTATCAGCGCCTGGCCGATGCGCATATCAAATATGACCAGCTATATGAACAATTTGAACTGCCCGATCTGGACCAGGAACACGAACTGACTGCACCACTGGCGGATCATCTGAAGTCACCACTGGATGTATATGGCGTGTCCTGGATGGATGATGACGGCACGCGCGTTGTTGAAAACGTGTCTTTCAACATGCCCCTGCCCGGATCAGCCCTGCTGACCGGCACAGCAGACAGTGGCAAATCGCATCTCGCCCGGCTGCTGGTACGCCTGTTAAATCCAAGCAGCGGCCGCATCCAGTTTGCCGATGTCAATGCCGCACAATTACCCGCTTCCTTTTTGGGGCAACGGACGGCCTATGTCGGGCCGGATTCCTATCTTTTCCACGGCACCATTTCCGACAACCTGCTTTATGGGTTAAAACATCGCCCGCAAATAGAGCGTGATGACGATACCAATGCCGGGAAAACCGCGGCAAAAGACCAAGGCATGGCAACCGACGACAGCCAGGAAGAAACTGGCAAACTGCTCCCGCCGAAACTGGTCGAGGAAGTTAAACTGGCATCGCCCACCGATCTGCCCGACCATTTAACAGCAGAGATGTTTGATGAAATCAAACGGTCGGGCAATATCCCCTATGATCCCAGCGGCCAGTGGATTGACTATACCGGCCCGGGTTATGAATCGCTTGAACAGCTTAACAGCGAATTGCTGTCGCTGCTGTCGGTGGTGCATCTGGATCGCGACATTTACCGCATCGGTCTTTTCCGGCGTATTGATCCCAAATTGCGGCCCAACCTGTCCCAGGCTGTGCTTGCCGCGCGCCCGCGCCTCAAGGAACTTCTGGCAGAACGCGGGCTGGCGGATCTGGTCGAACCGTTTGACATCAATCGTTATAACGACAATGCCACGGTTGGCATCAACCTTATTTTCGGCGTGCCGGTAAACCCGAATTACGAACGGCGGAGTTTCCTGTCCCACCCCTATTTCCTCGGGGTCTTGCGCGATAACGGCCTGTACGAACCCATGATCAATATGGGACGCAACATGCTGGATCTGATGATCGAGCTGTTTACCGGCCTGCCGCCCGGGCATGAATTTTTTGACCGCTACAGCTTCATTTCGGCGGACGAACTCACCGAAGTCAAACATATGCTTAAACGCATTGATGGCGTCGCCGTAAGCGATATTGGCGAGGAAGACCAACTGCGCCTTCTTGAAGTCGCCATGAATCTGACCCCGGCCCGTCATCGTCTGCGCGTCATGGACGACAATTTCCGCGATATGGTTCTTAAGGCGCGGCCCAAATTTCACGAAAACATTCCCGATGATCTGGTCCGGGAAATCGATTTCTTTGACGCCGATAATTATACCGCCTCGGCCTCGATCCTCGATAACCTGCTGTTTGGCCGGTTTGCCTATGGCCGTGCCCATTCCGAAGAACGTGTCGGTGAAGTCCTGTTTGAAATTGCCCGGGATGGCGGCCTTTATGAAGCCCTGATCAGCCTGGGCCTGGAATCGGATGTCGGTGTGGGCGGCAGCCGGGTTTCGCAAAGCCTGCGTCAGAAAATAACGCTGGTGCGTGCCCTGATCAAAAACCCCGATATCCTTGTCATCGACGAGGCATTGTCCGCCATCGACAACGAAACCCGCGATCAGGTGGTGAAATATCTGACCAAAAGCGCCAGTGACCTCAGCGTGATCTGGGTTGATGGGGCGGATATGCCAAGCGAGCATTTTTCCACCGCATTGCACATGTCCAATGGCAAACTGACGCGCCGCGACACACATGAGGCGATCACCCCGGACCCGACGACAGATGCCGCCGCCATCACCGCCGAAAGCGATATCGGCCCTACCGAAGATGGCAGCATCGAGGAAGAAGTCCGTTTGCTGCGGACCATCCCGCTATTCTCCGCACTCGACCCGAATGTCATCAAGCTGCTGGCATTTACCAGCCCGCGTCTTACTTATAAGCGTGGCGAGGTCATCGTCAAACAGGGTGAACCGGGTGATGCCGCCTTTATCGTGATTTCCGGGCGTGGTGAAATCTGGCTGACAACAGACGAAGCCCAAACCCTGAAATTGCGCGATGTCGAACCGAAGGAAGTGATTGGCGAAATTGCACTGCTGGTCGATCAGCCCCGCTCGGCCACCATCCGTGCAGTCGAAGACATGACCGTCCTGAAACTCGACAAGGCTGAATTCCTGGGGCTTGTCCGCCAGGACCAAGCCGTATCCGTCCAATTGCTGCGGGTTCTGGCCGAACGGCTGGACCTGACCACCAAACAGCTTTCAAATCGCGATTAACAAAACCGATGAATAAAATTGCCGCCATTCTGATTGCCGCCATCGTCGCCATCCTGCTGATTCTCGGCCTGATTGCGATCATTGGCGGCAGTCTGGCGGGCGCGCTGATGGTACTCATCGGCCTTCCCTTTGCCTTTCCCACCACCACAACGCTGTTATTGCTGGTTTTTCTGGTGCTGATTATTCGCACATTTTTTGAAAAACAGAAAAAACGCCGCGAGCTGAAAGCCTGGCTGAGCAACAATAACGAAAATAACCACCAATAATTTCTGCGCCTCGCATTGTTATTTTTTCCATAAATATCAATACCCTAACCAAAACGCCCTGCAAACAGCAGAAAAAACATCCTCCAAACGGCACCTGTTGCCAAAAAAACAGCAACAATTGGCGTCACCTTCGGACACCTCCTCTGCGTCGATATTGTTAGGCTGCCTTTAGTTCAACAGGCAGACCCGGCATGACAAGAAATGGCCGGGCCGTTTTTTAAGGAGGCTCCCATGACGGCACAATTGAAAGAACAGCGTTGTGTGTCGTTAAGCAATCTGACCGATTTGAGACTGCTGCGCGAACACGCCTATATTGATGGGCGCTGGTGCTCGGCGGACAATCGGCAGATTATCGAAGTCACCAACCCGTTTGACGGCAGCTTTCTGGGCACTGTTCCCAATATGGGAGTGGCGGAAACCCGCCGCGCTGTCGAGGCCGCCCAAAAGGCGTTTCCGGCCTGGGCAGCCCTTTTGCCACAAGACCGTGCAGGCCGCCTGCGCCGCTGGTTTGAATTGCTGATCGAAAACAAGGAAGACCTTGCCTTGTTGATGACCCTGGAACAGGGCAAACCGATCAATGAATCCCGGGGCGAGATCGACTATGCCGCCAGCTTTGTCGAATTTTACGCCGAAGAAGCCAAACGGGTGAATGTCGAAAACATTTCATCACATCTGCCCAACCGGGCCATGTCAGTCCGGCGGGAGCCGGTTGGTGTAACCGCCGCCGTTACCCCTTGGAATTTCCCCTGCGCCATGATCACGCGTAAGGCCGCAGCCGCCCTTGCGGCAGGCTGCACCATGATTGTGCGCCCGGCGACCGAAACCCCGTTTTCGGCAACCGCTCTGGCCGAACTGGCCGAACGGGCCGGTATCCCGGCAGGCGTGTTTAACGTGATTACCGGCGACCCGAACCCTGTCGTGGGCGAGCTTTGTGGCAACCCGGTTGTGCGGGCTCTGTCCTTCACCGGTTCAACCCAAATCGGCCGCCTGTTGCTGGCACAGGGTGCACAAACGGTTAAAAAAATGTCGATGGAACTGGGCGGACATGCGCCTTTCATCCTGTTTCCCGATATGGACCTGGATCAGGCTGTTACCCACGCCATCGGGGCAAAATTTGCCACCAGCGGCCAGGATTGCCTGGCAGCCAACCGCATTTTTGTTCATCGCGACATTTACGAAGATTTTCTGGAACGCTATGTCACCGCCATCGCCAAACTACGGGTTGGCAATGGCCTGGACGAAGATTGCGACATTGGCCCGCTGATGCACGACCGTGCGGTTGCCAAATGCGAAGAACATGTTGAAGATGCCCGCGCCAAAGGGGCGCGCGTCCTGACAGGTGGTAAAAAACTGGGCGGCCTTTTTTATGCCCCGACCCTGCTGGCCGATGTTACGGAAGACATGCAGATCTATCACGAGGAAACCTTTGGTCCGGTGGCCCCGGTGATCCCGTTTGATAACGAAGATGAAGTCATCACGCGGGCCAATGATAGCGAATATGGCCTGGCAGCCTATCTTTACACCAACGACCATTCACGCGCCAATCGCGTTGCCAATGCCTTGGAATACGGCATGGTTGCCCTGAATTGCGTGAAAATCACCGGTGCGCCCATTCCCTTTGGGGGCGTCAAACAATCGGGCCTGGGCCGCGAAGGATCGCGCCACGGTATGGAAGAATTCACCGAGCTTAAATATGTCTGCGCAGCCTTCTAAGGCTGGCAGTTCGCTAAAACGATCTCGAACGGGAGAAGATAATGAATGTGATCAAGAACAACACCGCCGAACTGCAGGAAATGGACCGGGCGCATTTCATGCACCCTTCAACCCATATGCGCCAGCACGCCGATGGTGAAACCCCCAACCGCATCATCAATGGCGGCAAGGGCATTTACATTCATGACACCGAAGGCAAAGAAACCCTCGATGCCTTTGCTGGCCTGTATTGTGTGAATGTGGGTTATGGCCGCACCGAAATTGCCGATGCCATTTATGCCCAGGCCAAAGAACTGGCCTATTACCACACCTATGTCGGGCATGGGAACGAGCCGATCATTCGCCTTTCAGACCGCATCATCAAAAGCGCGCCTGAAGGCATGCAGCGCGTTTATTATGGCATGTCCGGATCAGATGCGAACGAAACCAACATCAAGCTGATCTGGTATTACAACAACATTCTCGGTCGCCCGGAAAAGAAAAAAATCATCTCGCGCTGGCGCGGCTATCATGGCTCGGGCATCATGACCGGCAGCCTGACCGGCCTTGCGACCTTCCATAACGCATTTGATTTGCCGCGTGCGCCGATCATGCACACCACCTGCCCGCATTTCTACTGGAATGCCGAAGCCGGTGAAACCGAAGAACAGTTTGCCAAACGCTGTGCTGATGATCTGGAAAAAATGATCCTGCGCGAAGGACCCGAAACCATTGCCGCCTTCATTGGCGAGCCGGTAATGGGCACGGGCGGCATCATCACCCCGCCGAAAGGCTACTGGGAAGCCATTCAGGCTGTTCTGAACAAATACGACATCCTGCTGGTTGCTGACGAAGTCGTCACCGCCTTTGGCCGTACCGGCAGTTATTTTGGCTCCCAGCATTACGGCATGAAGCCGGACCTGATCACCATTGCCAAGGGTGTATCCTCGGGCTATCTGCCGCTGTCGGGCGTCATCATTGGCGAACGGGTCTGGAAAGTTCTGGAACAGGGTTCGGACAAAATGGGGCCGATCGGCCACGGCTGGACCTATTCGGCCCATCCGGTTTGTGCTGCAGCGGCCAATGCCAACCTCGATATCGTCGATGGCGAAAACCTGACAGGCAATTCTGCCGAAACCGGTGGCTACATGCAGAAGCTGCTGCGTGAAACCTTCAATGACCATCCGCTGGTGGGTGAAGCCCGCGGTGTGGGCCTGATGGCCGCCCTGGAATTTGTTGCCGACAAGGACAAAAAGGAACGTTTTGATGCGAACCTGAAAGTCGGCGCCAAGGTTTCGGCAGCCTGCCTGGAACGTGGCATGATTGCGCGCGCCATGCCGCATGGCGACATTCTCGGCTTTGCCCCGCCGCTTTGCATCACCAAGGCCGAGGTCGAAAAGGTTGTTGATATTGCCAAACAGGCTGTTGACGCCGTGACGGACGAACTGGCGGCAAAATAACGGTTTGCAGCTCAATTATCGCTGACTAACCGTTAAAAACAACTTTCCTCGCCGGGTCGAACACTTGTTCGGCCCGGTTTTGCATTTTTGATGCGTTTCGCGGGTCACGACATGAAATGACACGAAAATAACATTAACCGTTAGTTGCATCACAACAACTTATTCTTTAGGATTATAAAAAACAAATAAACTATACGTCTTTGGGGATAGGAGCATAGTCATTGCTATCGTAAAAATGGAACTGAAATGGCCAATTTACCACGACTATGCTGGACAGTTGCCGCATGGCTTGCCTTTTGCGAAATGCTGTTCAATTTGCAAACACTTCTAGGCAATCCCGAGCATGAAAACGTGCTTCCGGGGGCAAGTTACATCAATCTCGTCGGCTGGATAGGACTGGCACTTTACGGTACCTATTATCGTATCAGCCGTCGACACTATGACGGGCTGGATAAAAGCCAGGTTTTTCTGGCAATTATCGGCGCGCTGATTGTGGCTGCAGGCACAGCAGTCATCAAGGTTGGGGGACCTTCCCTCCCATTCTTTATTGGTTTTTTCCTGCAACTGACATCGATGGGGCTTTTTGCCTGGATTACCTTGCGTCGCCCCATCCCCATGCTCACCGTCTGATCATTCAATCCCGGGTGCTATCAGCACGCTTCATGGAAAGGTATAAGCCGTATTTGGCTTTTTCTCTTGGATGTACTGGTATCCATTCCCGGCTCTCGTCACGCAGCCCATGCCCCGTATATTTTAACAGGACAGCGGGCCACAAAATGCCAGGCAAAAACAAAAATCCCCTGCCACGACAAGGCGGCAGGGGCTTAAAATCTGACGGTTAAAATCCGTCACATCATCAGATTACATTTTGCCAAGATCTTTTTCTTTCTCGGCAATTTCTTTGCGCAGATCGGAAAGAACCTGTTTGGTGTCACCACCAACTTCCTCAACCAGCTTGTCACCGATGCCTTTTGATGCTTCGGCGAATTTGGCACGCTGATCAGCGTCAAGCTTGATCACCTTGATGCTTGGCTTGGCTTCCTTGATTTTCGCCAGTGCCGCATCATTCAGTTCCGCCTGGGCCTTGAAGATGTAATCATCAAGTTCAGCCTTCACATCCTTCAGCAGTTCCTTGCGGTCATCCGGCAGGCCTTTATAGAAGGCATCGTTGGTGACCACAGTGGTGGTGTATTGCTGCTGACCGGCATAAATCAGATAGTCGGTCACTTCATAGAATTTCGCACTTTCGATGAAGAAAATCGGGTTCACCTGCGCATCAATCACGCTGGTCTGAAGGCCCGAATAAACCTCGCCCCACGGCAGAGCAACCGGATCGGCACCAAAGGATTTGTAGCTGTCGATCAGGATCGGTGATGTCATCACACGAAATTTAACACCGTTCAGGTCCTTGGGTGCTTCCACCTGTTTTTTGGTGGTCCATACCATTTCACCTTCCGGATACATGGTATAAAGCTTCAGCCCCTTGCTTTCAAAATCCTTGGAAAGGCCTTTGTAAATGGTCGGGCTTTTCGACAGAATTTCCTTGTTGACCTCGTTATTTTGCGAGAGCAGATAAGGAACACCAAAAACCTGGATCTCGGGAACAAAGGTACCCAAATGCCCCGGAGATGCGTTCGAGAACTGGATCGCCCCCGATGCGGTCAGTTCAGTGATGTCATTTTCGGTACCAAGCTGGCCATAGGTGTAAATGGTGACATCAACATCACCACCGGATTTTTCTTCAACCAGTTCTTTAAATTTCTGGGCGTACAAATCCTGGACGTCGCCGGTGCTTTCTTCGATGGCGAATTTCCATTCCTCGGCCTGCGCAGTCATTGCCGTACCTGCAACCGCAAATACGGCTGCGGCAGACAGGGTCGCCTTGAAGAGCTTAGTCAAACTCATTACAGAAGTCTCCCTTATTGT
The DNA here is from genome assembly GCF_001907695.1 of Thalassospira sp. TSL5-1. Lineage (NCBI taxonomy): Bacteria > Pseudomonadati > Pseudomonadota > Alphaproteobacteria > Rhodospirillales > Thalassospiraceae > Thalassospira > Thalassospira sp. TSL5-1. The sequence continues at coordinate 311,379 of NZ_KV880637.1, read as the reverse complement.
GCCACTACAACCCTGCGTCCAAACAGAGCAGGCGGCGGTTTGCATTGATACGTCGTATGTTTGAACGCACGAAGTTTTGAAATGTTCCTGCATCAGGTCAATGGGCATTTTGTTTCATGACAAAAATACAACAACCTACCCAAAAGCCACCCGACCATGTTAGGCTAACGGCAAAACACAGGGTGGAACGAGCAAAATGTGGCTACCGACGACTGACCTGAGTGGCGACACAGGCCCAAAATACAAGGCGCTGGTCGAAGCAATCATTACCGATATCGAGTCCGGTCGCTTGCGCCATGGCGTGCGAATGCCGACCCACCGTGACCTTGCCTATCACCTGAAAGTCAGCGTGCAGACCGTCAGTGCCGCCTATAAAGAGGTTGAACGCCAGGGATATTTGCGGTCCGAACGTCGGCGCGGCACCTTTGTCCAGGCACGGCTGACCGACCGGGCAGCCTCTTTTATCCTTGATAATCGCCAGCCCGACCTGATCGATTTGTCGATTGTGCGTGCCGCCTATACCGATTTTCACAATGACCTGTCCCGGCAAATGCACCAGCGCCTGGCCGAAGAACCACACCACCCCTGGATGGAAAGCTGCCGTCCGGTCGCCGGTTTTGATTATCACCGCGAAGTCGGGGTGAACTGGCTGGCTGGCATGGGCCTGAGTGCGGACCCGTCACACACCATCATCACCAATGGCGCGGCACAGGGCGTTTTCATTGCCCTTGCTTCCATCGTGCAGCCTGATGACGTGGTTTTAACCGAAAGCCTGACCGATCATGGTGTGATCGGCACCGCCAGTGTTTTACGTTTCAAGCTGGCTGCCCTGCCCACCGATGACGAAGGCATTTTACCCGATGCCTTTGAACGCGAATGCCAGCAACGCGCCATTCGCGCCCTTGTCATCACTCCGGTTTATACCAACCCCACCAACTGCCTGATGGGGCTGGAACGGCGCAAACGCATCGCCGAAATTGCCAGTCAGCATGGCGTTTACGTGATCGAGGATGATGTTTACCGCCCGCTTCTGGAACAAAACCTTCCGCCTGTCACCAGTTTCATCCCGCAATTGGGTTTCCATGTTTCAAGCCTGACCAAAATCGTCATGCCAGGCTTACGAACGGGCTACCTTGTGGTGCCCAAACACCTGTCGATTCGTGCCAGCAGTGTCTTGCGCGTGACGGGCTGGATGGGCACACCCTTGCTTGCCGAAATCGGCGCACGCTGGATCGAGGATGGTGTTGTAGACCAGGCCGTGACCGTACAGCGTGCCCTGATGCGCGAACGCCAAAGCCTCGTTGCCGAGATATTGGGCGATGCCGTGGTGCGTCATCATCCCACCTCGCTTTCTGCCTGGGTCCGTATTCCCGAACACTGGCAGGAGGAATGGTTTGCCTCCGAATTGCGGAAAAACGGCGTCGCCGTTACCATTTCCGACCCGTTCATGACCGTGAAGGTCAAAAGACCCAATGCCATTCGTGTTTGTGTTGGTGGTGCCATCGATACCCCCAGCCTGCATCGCGGGCTCATGCAAATCCGCCATACAATGGAGCAGATGCCCGGTGTACATGCGTTCGATGTCATGTACTGATTTTGTCATGACACAAAAATTACATTGAACCGTTCCAACACGTTTCTATTCTGAACTCCAGCGTGAAGCAGGCTGAATAACCGTGGGAGGGAACCGTTCGTATAACAACGCGTTCCAAATTAATGTCTCGCACACGCAGCAAGGAGGTCGTATGTCTGGATCAGACGGTGAAGCGCCGGTGCAATCTCGCACGGCGCTACATGTACTCAGAAAAATTGATGACTGGCTCTCGGTCGTCGAACGCCAATTGCTCGGCTGGAGCATCATCATCATGGCAATCAACACGGTTGCCAATGTTATTGCCCGCCTGGCGTTCAGTTCCAGCCTGTTTTTCTCCGAGGAACTCAATACGTTCCTCATCATTCTTGTCACCTTTGTCGGCATTTCGGAAGCGGCACGCATGGGGCGTCATATTCGCATGTCGGCCTTTTCCGACATGCTGGGACCGGCTGCCAGCAAGATCCTGATGATCATCGTTTCGCTTGGAACGGCGACCCTGTTGTTCATTCTGGCTTATTACTCAATCGATTATGTTGCCGGACTGATCAAAACCAACCGCCTGACCCCATCCTTGCGCATTCCCATGTATTACACGGTGCTGATCGTGCCTTTCGGCCTGACTGTTACCGGCATCCAGTTTGTCCTTGCGGCCCTGACCAACCTTCTCAAGCCAGGCGTCCACCTGTCTTACCGTGTCGAGGATACGTATGACGACAACCTTGATACGCATCTTTAAGGGGGCAGGAAAATGGATTTAGGGACAACAATCATCATTGTCATGCTGGGCCTGCTGTTGCTGGGCTTCCCCATGATGGTACCGCTTGCATCGGCCAGCGTTATTGCCTTTGCATTTTTCATGCCCATTCCGCACCAGATCATCATTCAGCAAATGGTCAGTGGCATCAGCCCTGTCGCATTGATCGCGGTGCCGATGTTCATTTTTGCCGCCGATATTGTGACCAAGGGTCACACGGCAAGCCGCCTGATCGACCTTGCCATGACCTTTGTTGGCCATGTCCGCGGCGGCCTTGCGGTCACAACCGCCCTTGGCTGTACCCTGTTTGGCGCGGTTTCGGGTTCCACCCAGGCCACCGTGGTGGCAATGGGCGGCCCGCTGCGCCCCAAAATGCTCGAAGCCGGTTATAAAGACAGCTTCACAATGGCATTGATTATTAATGCCAGCGACATTGCCTTTCTGATCCCGCCATCGATTGGCATGATCGTATTTGGCGTGGTGGGCAAAGTATCCATTGGCGAACTGTTTATTGCCGGGATTGGCCCGGGTGTGCTGATTTTGCTGCTGTTTTCGGCCTATTCGGTCTGGTACGCCAAACGCAACGATATTCCCACCATCCCGCGCCGTACCTGGCTTGAACGTGGCAAGGCCGTGATTAATGCCGGGCCCGCCATCATGTTCCCGGTGCTGATTGTTGGTGGCATTTATCTGGGCTGGGTCAGCCCGACCGAAGTTGCCGCTGTCTCCGTGATTTATGCCATCATTCTTGAAGTCATCATTTTTCGGTCCGTCAAATGGCACGAACTTCTTGAAATTGCCCGTTCCACCGGGCTGATTACGGCAGTTGTGTTCATTCTGGTGGGTGCGGGCACGACATTTTCGTTTGTCATTTCGTTCGCCCAGATCCCGCAGGCGGTGATCGGGGCACTGGCCCTTGATACTGCCGGTCCTTACACCATCCTGTTTGCCATCTCGATCGCATTCTTCATTGGCTGCATGTTTGTTGACCCGATTGTGGTCATTCTGGTGTTAACGCCGATCTTCATGCCGCTGGTCAACAATGCCGGAATTGACCCCATTCTGGTCGGGACGCTGGTGACATTGCAAGTCGCCATCGGGTCGGCAACGCCGCCCTTTGGCTGCGATATTTTCACAGCCATCGCCATCTTCAGGCGACCCTATGCCGAAGTCATCAAGGGCACACCACCCTTTATCTGCATGCTGTTGCTGGTGGCGGTGCTGCTGATTTTCTTCCCGCAGATCGCAACCTTCCTGCCTGAAACCGCCTTCCGTTAAGACAGTTTCCGCCCCGTCAAGAAACCGGGGCGGAAACCCCGGATTTCGGCCTTGGCAATGACGTTACTGTTTTAACGGAGCATAAAAACGATGTCAGCGATTACCGGCATCACACCAGAGCTGGCCAATATCAGCTACAAACCCGACCCGGTGGGCCCTGCTGGACGGGTTGGGCTGATCACGCTGGCAACCGATTTTAACAGTGAAGATGACCTGCGCCATATCCTGCCAACGGATGTGCGCCTGTTCACCACCCGCATTGCCAATGCCAACCCCATCACAGTCGATAGCCTGCGGGCGATGGCCGATGATTTACCACGCGCGGCCCGCACGCTTTTGCCTGGCTTTGGCATTGATGTTGCCATTTTCGGCTGTACATCCGGCACGGTGATCAACGGATCAGACCGGATTGCCGCCCTGATCCAGGAAGGCATGCCGGGCTGCAAAGTCACAAATCCGCTATTGGCTTCGCACACAGCGCTCCGCACCATCAAGGCGCAAAAAATTGCCATTGTCGCCCCCTATAGCCTCGATGTGACAGCCGCCGTCGCAACCGGCTTTGCCGAACAGGGGTTTGAACTGACAAATGTTTTGGGGTTCGGGCTGGAAAATGACCCGGATATGACCGCCATCCCGCCCGATGTGCTGATGGCAGGTGCCCTTAAGGCCAATACCGATGATGCCGATGCCGTATTTATTTCCTGCACCGCCATCCGTGCCGCCGAAATTGCGCAGCGCACCGAACAGCTTTTGGGCAAGCCGGTGATTACCAGCAATCAGGCCCTGATCTGGCACGCCCTGAACCTGCTGAATTACAAAAAACCGATCACAGGATTTGGCAGCCTGTTTGACCATACACCACCAACCGCCTAAGCAACGAGGTCGCAATGAAAGAGCCGATCACCCTTGGCGATATCCTTGCAGCCCGCAAGCGCATCGCCGGACATGTGATAAATACACCCCTTCGCCCCAGCCAAAGCCTTTCTGATCATGTCGGAAGCCCGGTGTGGCTGAAATGCGAACATCAGCAATATACCGGCAGCTTCAAACTGCGCGGGGCGGCGAATGCCGTTTTAAGCCTGAATGACGATGAAAAGGCCAAAGGTGTTGTCGGTGTTTCCACCGGCAATTATGGCCGTGCGCTTGCCAATGCCGCCCGCAATACCGGAGTGCGCGCCGTCATTTGCATGTCGGAACTTGTCCCGCAAAACAAAGTCGAAGGCATCCGTGCCCAAGGGGCCGAAATTGTTATTTCTGGCCAGTCCCAGGACGAAGCCCAAAAGGAAGTTGATCGCCTGGTTCATGATGAAGGCATGATCATGTTGCCGCCCTTTGACCATGCCGATGTGATTGCCGGTCAGGGCACGCTGGGCGTTGAAATACTGGAACAACTGCCCGATGCCGACACCCTGCTGGTCCCGCTTTCGGGCGGGGGGCTTCTGGCCGGGGTGGCGCTGGCGGCGAAATCAATCAACCCGGCCATTCGGGTTGTTGGCATTTCGATGGAGCGCGGTTGCGCCATGATCGAAAGCCTGCAAGCAGGCAAACCGACGTCAGTACGCGAATGGCCCAGCCTGGCCGACAGCCTGGGGGGCGGTATTGGTGAAAACAACCTTTACACATTCGATATGTGCGGCGATTTGACCGACGATTTTGTTCTGGTTAACGAATCCCAGATTGCCGATGGCATACGTGCGGCCTATGTCGATGACCAACAGGTTATTGAAGGGGCCGCCGCCGTGGGCATTGCCGCCCTTCGCGCCGGATTGATTGATAATCCCGGTCGCACGGTGGTGCTTAGCACCGGCTGCAATATCGATATGGGGCTGCATCGCCGCATCATTGGTGGCGAAGATGTTGACCTTGCCAAAGAGGCAGAACAGGCAAACACAGCATCCAGTTCAGAGGGATACTAAATCATGCCCAAAATCCGGATTCTGACCGAAAGCGAATTGCGCAACGTTATCACCCTGGACCTTGATGCCATCAAATGCGTGGAAGAGGCATTCCATGCCCTGGCAACACAGGATGTGCGCATGCCGCCGATCCTTCGCCTGGATATCGAGGATCATAACGGCGAGGTTGATGTCAAAACCGCCTATGTACCGGGAGTAGACAGCTTTGCCATCAAAATCAGCCCCGGCTTTTTTGACAACCCAAAGCTGGGCCTGCCGTCGGTCAATGGCTTGATGAACCTGTTTTCCGCCAAAACCGGGCTTCTTGAGGCGGTTTTGCTTGATAATGGCTATTTGACCGATATTCGCACGGCTGCGGCCGGGGGTGTTGCAGCCCGCCATCTCGCCCGCAAGGATGCCAGCCACGCTGCCATTTTTGGCACCGGTGTTCAGGCCCGGTTGCAACTGGCCGCCCTTGCGCTGGTGCGGCCCATCACCACGGCCACGATTTGGGGGCGCGATATTGCCAAGGCGGAAAAAGCCGCCCGCGACCTCAGCCGCGATTTGGGCATCGTGGTTTCCGCCACCGACAATGGCAAGGCCGCCTGCGACGGGGCCGACATCGTGGTGACCACCACCCCGGCCCGAAGCCCAATTTTACAGGCCGACTGGATTGCCCCGGGCACCCATGTGACGGCAATGGGTTCGGATGCCGAACATAAAAACGAAATTGATCCGGCCCTGTTTACCAGGGCAGATCTTTATGTCTGCGACAGCACGGCACAGTGCCGCATTCTTGGTGAACTTCATCATGCCATTGATGCCGGGCTTGCCGATGCCAAAAGCTGCCAGACAGAACTTGGTCAGGTCATTGCCGGATTGGCGACAGGGCGCAGTGACGCCCGGCAGATCACGTATTGCGACCTGACCGGAACAGGTGTCCAGGACACCGCTATCGCCACCCTCGCCCGGCAAAGATGCGACGCATCAAATGCTGGCACCGAGATCGTTTCCTGATTAGGGCGCTGCCCTGCTTTGGAGGCCTGCAATGAGCCAGGTTGAATTGAATTTTACGCGCGAAGAATATGCCGTGCGGCTGGATAAAACCAAAAAAGCCATGATCGAAAAGGGCATTGATCTTTTGATCGTGACCGATCCTTCAAACATGGCCTGGCTTACCGGCTATGACGGCTGGTCGTTTTATGTGCATCAATGTGTCCTGATCCCGATCGAGGATGACCCCATCTGGTATGGGCGATCACAGGATTCAAACGGGGCAAAACGCACCGTTTACATGACCCATGACCGGATCATCCCCTATCCCGACTATTTTGTGCAAAACACCACCCATCATCCGATGGATTACCTTTCCGAGATCATTGAATCGCGCGGCTGGGGCACACGCAATATCGGGGTGGAGCTGGACAATTACTATTTTTCGGCCCGCTGTTATTTGCAGCTGCAAACGCATCTGCCCAATGCCACCTTCAAGGACGCCACCGCCCTTGTGAACTGGCAACGTGCTGTCAAATCCGAACAGGAAATTTTCTATATGCGCCAGGCCGCGCGCATTGTGGAAAACATGCACGAACGGATCATTGAAGTTGTCGAACCAGGCATGCAGAAAAACGAGCTGGTGGCGGAAATTTACCGTACCGGTATTGTCGGTGTTGAGGGCATTGGCGGCGATTACCCGGCCATTGTGCCCCTGCTGCCATCCGGGGTGGATGCCAGCGCACCGCACCTGACATGGGACGACAAACCCATTCCCCACAATGCGGGAACGTTTTTTGAAATTGCAGGCTGTTACAAACGCTATCATGCACCGCTTTCGCGTACCGTTTATCTGGGCGACCCGGACCAGCGGTTCCTGGATGCGGAAAGTGCGTTGATCGAAGGTTTGCAGGCCGGGCTTGAAGCCGCAAAACCCGGAAATGTCTGTGAAGATATCGCCAAGGCGTTTTTTGGTGTGTTGCAAAAATTCGGCATCGAAAAAGACAGCCGCTGTGGCTACCCCATCGGTCTGTCCTATCCGCCAGACTGGGGCGAACGCACCATGAGCCTGCGCCCCGGCGACCGCACCGTGCTGGAACCGGGCATGACCTTCCATTTCATGCCGGGCCTGTGGTTCGAGGACTGGGGCATTGAAATTACCGAAAGTCTGATGATCACGGAACATGGCTCAAAAACCCTGACCAACTTCCCGCGTCAGCTTTTTGTGAAAAACTAGGACTTCCGCCATCTGATTTCACATAGTAATACACCGGGGTTGCCGAAGGTCGCGGCAACCCTGCCTTTTCATCAAGGATACGGCCCATGACACATGCCTCACCCATCACCCCGACCATCCCGCTGGATACTGACGGGGTTTTTCACGGCTTTTTAAAGCTGCCCTATTCGCGTGACGATTCCGCGTGGGGTGCCGTTATGATTCCCATCACGGTGATTAAAAACGGCGAAGGTCCCACCGCCCTTCTGACCGGTGGCAATCACGGGGATGAATATGAAGGCCCGGTTTCGCTGTTCAAACTGGCCAGCAGCCTTGCCGCAACCGAAATTTCCGGCCGCATCATTATTCTGCCGGCGATGAATTATCCGGCCTTTAAAAATGCGTCGCGCACCTCGCCAATTGATAAGGGCAACCTGAACCGTACCTTTCCCGGCCGCCCCAATGGTACCGTGACCGAAAAAATCGCCGATTACGTTTTCCGCTATCTCGTGCCCGAGGCCGACTTTGTCCTTGATATGCACTCCGGCGGCAAAACGCTGGATTTTGTGCCCTTTGCGGCGGTTCACGTCCTGCCCGACAAAAAACAGGAAGCCGCCTGTGTTGCCGCGATGCAGGCCTTTGGTGCGCCCTATTCGATGATGATGCTGGAACTTGACAGTGTTGGCATGTTCGACACCGTTGTCGAGGAAGCCGGTAAAACCTTTGTCACCACGGAACTGGGCGGCGGTGGAGCTACCACGGCCGAACGGGTTGCCATTTCTGATCGTGGCGTGCGCAATTTCCTGATCCATGCCGGTATTCTGCCTGGCGAAATCGACCTGCCGGAAAAAAGCGTGATGCTGGATATGCCCGATGGCAGCTGTTTTGTTGCCAGCGAAAATACCGGGCTGTTTGAGCCCTGTGTTGATTTGGGTGAAACCGTCAAAAAGGGCGATATCATTGCCCGCATTTATGACACCGAACGCACAGGCATTCCGGCAACGGTTTATACGGCACCGCGCGATGGCATTTTATCGTGCCGCCATTATCCGGGGCTGATCAAAACCGGCGACTGCCTTGCTGTCATTGCCGATGTGGTGCCTGCATGATCCGGCTTGATGAACAGGATCTGAAGATCTTGCTCACGCTGCAACGCGAAGGGCGCATCACCAAGGTCAAACTGGCCGAGGCGGTGAACCTTTCGCCCAGTCCCTGCTGGGAACGGTTAAAACGCCTGGAGGATCTGGGCGTTATTTCCGGCTACCATGCCCGCATCAATCTTGAAGCCCTGACGCGCCCCACCCTGGTGATGACCGAAGTCACCCTGCGCAATCATCAGCACGAAGATTTCGACACCTTTGAACGCGCCGTGCAGGACATTCCCGAAATTATCGAATGTTACGCGCTTGGCGGTGGGGTGGATTACATGCTGAAAATTCTGTGCCGGGATGTCGATTCCTATCAACGCCTGATCGACCGGTTATTGATCGCGCGGATCGGAATTGACCGCTATTTCACCTATATCGTCACCAAAAAGGTGAAATTCACCCCCGATCCGCCGCTGGAATCGCTTTTTGACCTGCCGAAACGGCAAAAATAACCCCAAATCGGCTGCTGTTACCCCCCCAAAAAGGTAAAAAGCCTTGCATTGCCTTTCGGTGGCTGCAGGGCTTTTGTTTTGCCTGCTCGCGCGGACCTATCCTGCAATGCAATATTAGCATATGCCACTGCATTTTTTACCGTATTTCCAAATCTTGGACATCGATTAAATATCCCGAAATGGTGTTGTTTCCACGCACTGATAATTAAAAAAGAACAACCGCGCAAAACATCGCGAAAATAAAACTATTTGGCGAAACCGGGGCAAAAAGGGGCTAAAAGGCCCCATTTACCCGAGGATTAGCCGTAAAATTGCCCTGCGGCCTGTTTAACCTTCGGGCATGGATGAATTTGGAGGTTTTAGGCGTGCCGTCACCAGAAAAAGAAAACCGGACACCGCCCCCATCGCAAGATGAAGGTGGCGATCGCGGCTTTTTTGCCATTTTTATCGTTGGCATTGCCGCACTCAGCTTCTCGGCGGGTGCCACAATCATGCTGGCAGATATTCCGCCGTCACAATATCTGCGCAATGCGTGGAAGGCCGGTGTTGCCCTGTGGGAAAAGGAAACCCAGTATAACGATATTGGCCGACTGGATTTCTGGTCGCCCGCCCGAAACGACAAACAGGGCGTTACCGTTTATGATGAAACCCTCGCCCAGAATGGGCTGACGCTATATTCGTCGGGCGATGGGCCCCATGCGGTGCTGATCGACATGAAGGGCAATATTGTTCATGAATGGAACACGCCCTTTAGCAAAATCTACAATGACAGCTCGCCGATCAAAAACCCGCAAAAAGACGAATATATGCACTGGCATACCGCCAAGATGCAGCCCAATGGCGATTTGATTGTGCAATATACCGCAGCGGGCGACACGCCCTATGGTTATGGCCTGGCGCGGATTGACAAGGATTCAAATGTTGTCTGGGGCTATTTGGGTACCGCCCATCACGACTTTTCCGTCGATAAGGATGGCAAGGTTTATGCCCTGACCCAGGAATTCCGCAACAACACCTACCCCTATCGCACCCAGCTTAAACCGCCGCGCCTGGATGATTTTGCCGTTGTGCTCTCGCCCGAGGGCAAGGAAATCAAAAAGGTTTCGATCCTCGATGCGATGATCAATTCGCCCTACGACCATTTGCTGGATTTTGCGCCGTATTATTCCAAGGAAGACGTGCTGCACACCAACACCATCGAAGTGATTACCGCCGAAACAGCCCAAAACTTCCCCTATGGCAAGGAAGGCGACGTTCTGCTGTCTTTCCGCGATCTGGGTATTATTGCCGTGCTGGACCTGGACCAGGAGAAAATTGTCTGGGCGACCCGCGGTTCCTGGCTGGGCCAGCATGACCCGGACCTTCTGCCCAACGGGGATATCCTGCTGTTCGATAATCAGGGCCAGTTGGATGACCCCGAAGCAGGCATGTCCCGAGTCCTTCAGTTTGACCCGAAAACCGGGGGCATTACCTGGGAATATGACGGCGATAAAGACCACTTTTTCTATAGCGATATCCGGTCCGATCAGGAACGCATGCCCAATGGCAATACTTTGATCACGGAATCCACCCCCGGCCGCCTGTTCGAGGTAAATAAAGATGGCGAAATTGTATGGGAATTCTATAACCCCATCCGCCGCGACAACCCCGAAAAACCCGGCGAAAAACTGATCCCCATTGTTTCACAGGCCGAGCGCATTTTTGATGACCGCGCCGCGCTGTTCTCTTCCCCCACGAAAGGAGAAGACCAATGAAGCCGACCCTTAAAAACCTGAGCATTGCCGGTGCCGTTATTGCCCTGGCCCCGCTTCTGACTGCCATGCCCGCCCAGGCCTATGTCGGGCCGGGTGCCGGTTTAAGCCTGCTAAGCGCATTGTGGGCTGTGATTGCCGCCGTCGGCGTGGCGGTTGGGTTTGTGTTGTTGTGGCCGATCCGCAAAATGATGCGCAATAAGCGCCGCAAAAATGCCGCCGCCAGTGCAGGCGCACAGACCACCACCGCCAAATCTGATCAGCACAGCGCCTAAGCCAACAGGAATTGAGTAAGTCTCATGGGTATTTTTGACTGGCCCGCCCCCGCCTTTAACTGGCTTGATGCCCTTATGGCCGACGCATTTGGCCCGCTGGGCCGCATCATTGCCTGGTCGGTGATTTGCGCCATCATCTCGATGGCCCTTTATGCGGTGCTGTCACCGCAAAAACGAATCAAAAAGGTCAAGGCTGACGTTGCCCAATCGCGCCAGGCAATGGCCGAGGATGAAGGCGAGGAATTTGGCGAGGGCATGCGCCTGGCAAAAGCCCAATTGGGACATTCCCTGAAACTTGTCGGGGTCATTCTGATCCCGGCAATTGTGGCATCGCTGCCCGCCCTTTCCATGCTGGTCTGGATGGACGAAGAATATGGGTATACCTGCCCGGCACCGGGCACACAAACCACCATTTCCGCCCTGCCAAGCGATGCGCATGTCGAACAGATTGGCACACGCCCGGTGTCGGAAAATGGCGGGGCCTGCCCGATTGTGCGGGTTTCCACCACCACTGACACCGGCAAAAGCGACATTGTCATCCCCCTTCAGGCCGCTGTGCCCGTGATTGGGCATAAACAGTGGTGGAATACCCTGATCGGTAATCCGGCGGGTTATTTGCCCGACAACACACCAATCCAGCAGATCCGTTTTGACCTTCCGGCACAGGAAATCATCCCCATCGGCCCGTCCTGGGCACGCGGATGGGAGCTGACATTCTTTGTCATGCTGATTGTGGTTTCCGTGGCGATAAAAAAAGGATTCCGCATCGAATGAACAAGATGACACAAACCAGCGACCAAAAGCCGTCCAAGGGTGCCGCTTTTCATGTTTCGGGGTGGGACCACTGGATCAGCGGGCAAATTGCCGATCATCCGCAACGCTGGATCAGTTTTGGCAATTTCGACACCAAAATGGCCGGTGATGCCATTGCCGATGTGACCATCGAAAAGCCGGTTTTTGTTGCCGGCCTTGCCCGCTCTGGCAGCACCATCCTACTTGAAACCCTGGCAAAACACCCGGCAGCAGCCACCCATCGCTATCGCGACTATCCGCCGGTTTTCACCCCCTACCTGTGGAACAAATTCGTTGATCTGGCCCCTAAACCGCGCCAGCAGGTGGCCGTGGAACGCACCCATGCCGATGGCATCAATATCACACCCGAAAGCCCCGAGGCCTTCGAGGAAGTAATTTGGATGGCGTTTTTTGAGCATTTGCATGATGTCAATCACAGCAACGTGCTGGGCGGTGAGGTGAGCAACGAGGCCTTTGAAAATTTCTATCGTGACCATATCCGCAAAATGATCGCGATTAGGGGGGGCTCGCGTTATGTTTCAAAGGCCAATTATCTGATCACGCGCCTGGAATATCTGCTGTCCATGTTCCCCGATGCACGCTTTGTGCTGCCGGTGCGTGACCCGCTTTGGCATATTGCCTCCCTTGCCAAGCAACACACCCTGTTTTGCAAGGGCGAAGCGGGCAATCCAAGGGCGCTGGCGCATATGCAGCGCGTCGGCCATTACGAATTTGGCATGGACCGCCGCCCGATTAATGTGGGCGATACCCACACCACCCGGCAAATCTCCGCCCTGTGGGACGAAGGCCGCGAGGTTGAAGGCTGGGCGCATTACTGGGCCAATCTGCACCATTTCCTGGCCGACCGGCTATCGATCAATCCAAAATTGCGCGAGGCCACTCTGGTTGTCCGTTACGAGGATTTTGTTGCCGACCCGCGCCAGCAGCTTGAACAGCTTTTTGCCCATGTTGACATGGAAAATGCCGGGACCATCATTGATGACGTCGCCCCGACCATCCATGCGCCGGGATATTACAAACCCAAATTCAGCGATGCCGAAATCGCCACCATCCACGAACTCACCGGCATTGCCGCCGCCCGGTTTGGTTATGAAAACCTGACCGATTGATTTCAGCAAAATCAGCTGCGGCGAACGGGCGTTGCAAAATCGATAACGGAAGTCCAATTATGATTGGGACTTTTGCACCAAACGGCACAGTCAAAGGGCTTCGATCTATAATTGACCGTCGCCAATGAATGCACAATCTGGCAATCTTTGGGTTCAAATCATAATGACGAAAGAAAACGACAATGAGTGATCCCCAGGAGAACAACCCGTTTGATGGCCCTCGGATGCAGGGAATACACTACCAGCGGGCCGATATGTCAGGTGCTCATTTCGATGGTGTAAATCTTTCGGACGCAAGATTTTATGCTGTTTTAACGAACGCAAAATTCACCGACACCAATTTAAGCGAAGCCGTTTTTGACGATATCAGCCTTGCCGGTGCGCGCTTTAACAACGCCAATCTGTCGGGGGCTGTTATCACGAATGCAAACTTATCGCGATTGACCATACGAGATGTCACATTGGCAAATTCACATATCGAAGATGCTGATTTGACCGGTATGCGGATCAATGGCGTTCTCGTGACCGATCTGTTCAAGGCCTATGAAAAGGCGACAGCCTGAAGACAAATCGCTTTAAATCAGCCAAACTGGACATCTGCCGCCTTCACCACACGCACCATTGACCTACCGGCATTAAAACCATCCAGTATTTCATTATGGTGCTGTACAATATCGGTAAATGGCAATGTCCGGCTATCGGACGAGGTATGTCCGTCCGCAACCAGCAGCACGTCATACCCGAGCGATACCGCCCGGCGAACCGTGGTATCGACACAATACTGGCTCATGCAACCGCCCACAACCAACCGGGAAATGCCCTGTTCGGTCATGACTTGGCATAGGTCGGTATCGAAAAAAGAATCCGCACTTTTCTTTTCAACAACAATATCCTGCGGCTGCGGTGCCACTTCCTGGCGTATTTCCCAGCCCGATGTGCCCTTTTCCAAACGATTACCGATGCCACCATTATGCTGCACCATAATAACCGGGGCTGCGGCGGCACGGGCCTGTTGCTGTAACAGGCACAACCGTTCGACGGTTTCATCAAAGGCACGATCAATTTCCCGCCGTCTTTCGGCGGGTGCATCCCCCGCCAACACAGCATTTTGAACATCAATAATCAGCAGTGCAGTTGCCATGTGACAATCCTTGCGAATGACATCAAAACCCACCAATAGGCAGCGGGAAGATAGATCAAATGGCTGTTAGAACAAACATCAAAATGTATCAGAAATTACATTTCATTTATAATTATCATTACAGGATAAAAAATTACATACCCATACAACCCTGAACACACAGCCACGATGCGGGCCATCACCTTTCGCCAATGAAAAAGGCGGCTCTGGTGAACCGCCTTCATCATCGTGACCTTGTCTGGCTTAAATTATAATGTGGTCCAGCTTGCCCCGCGCTGCGAGGAGGCTATCACCGCCTCGATAAAGCGCATCCCGTTCAACCCTTCGGCAATACCGGGCACCAGGGCCGCCTCGGCATTGGGGATATGACCGTCAATCCGGGCACAAAGCTGGTCGGCAAAGTCGGTGTAAAGGGTGGCAAAGCCTTCCAGATACCCTTCGGCATGGCCGGCAGGCACACGCACCCGTCCGCCTGCGGCACTGTTTCCCGGCCCACCGCGTGTCATCAGGAGGGGCTGTTCATCGAGTTGACGGAAATACATGTGATTGGGATGTTCCTGGGCCCATTCAAGTGCGCCTTTGTCGCCATACACACGCAATTTCAAGCCGTTTTCATGGCCAATCGCCACCTGGCTGGCCCATAACATGCCGCGCGCGCCGTTTTTATAACGCAGCAATATCTGCACATTATCGTCAAGTGCGCGGCCTTCGACCATGCTGGAAAGATCCGCACACAGTTCCGAAATTTCCAGCCCGGTGACAAAATCCGCCAGGTTATGGGCATGGGTGCCAATATCGCCCAATGCCCCGCCAGGGCCAGCTTTGGCCGGGTCGGCCCGCCAGCTTGCCTGTTTGTTATCAACCGGCGTTGCCAGCCAGCCTTGCGGGTATTCCACCTGCACCAGCCGGATATTGCCCAGCTTGCCACTGCGCACCATATGGCGGGCTTCGCGCACCATTGGATAGGCGGTGTAATTATGGGTCAGGGCGAAAAGCAGCCCGGTTTCCTCGATTTTGGCGGCAAGCTGCTCGCCCTCGGCAACACTCATGCACAGGGGCTTGTCGCAAATCACATGAATCCCGGCATCCAGCATCGCCATTGCTGCCGGAAAATGCAGATTATTGGGGGTGACAATGGCGCATACTTCAATGCCATCTTCGCGTTCGGCCTCGCGCAATGCCATTTCCCGGTAATCATCATAGGCGCGGTCCGGGGCGATAAAACATTCCATTGCCGAAACACGCGCCACATCCGGCCGGGAGGATAAGGCCCCCGCGACCAAATCATAACGGTTATCCATCCGGGCGGCCAAACGATGCACCGCGCCGATAAAGGCCCCCTGGCCCCCGCCCACCATGCCGAGCCGCAAACGGCGGGGCGGGCTTGCGGGGTCGTTTGCTGGTCCAACCATCAATATCTCCTTGTCGTCTGTTATTATGCGTCTATCTGGCCTTAGGAGTGGCCCGGCCTGCTTAGAACAGGCCAAACATCCGCCAATCACTCAGGACAGGCCCAGTATCTTCCGGTTGGTGGCGTCATCCACCCCGCTTCCGGCAAAATCGTCAAAGGCATGTTCCGTCACCCGGATGATATGATCGCGAATGAAGGCCGCCCCCTCGCGCGCGCCATCCTCGGGGTGTTTTAGGGCACATTCCCATTCCAGCACGGCCCAGCCATCAAAGCCCTGTGCCGTCAGTTTGGAAAAGATCGCCCCGAAATCAATCTGCCCGTCGCCGAGCGAGCGAAACCGACCGGCCCGCCCGACCCAGCCCTGATAACCGGAATAAACCCCCTGTTTGCCATTGGGGTTGAACTCCGCATCCTTGACGTGGAACATCCTGATACGGTCGGCATAAATATCGATGAAATCCAGATAATCGAGCATCTGAAGCTGAAAATGGCTGGGATCATACAGGATATTGCACCGCGTATGCCCCTTCAGCCGGTCCAGGAACATCTCGAAGGTGGCGCCATCAAATACATCCTCGCCAGGATGGATTTCATAACAGATATTCACCCCTGCCGCGTCGGCCTTGTCCAAAAGCGGGCGCCAGCGTTTGGCAAGTTCGTCAAAGGCAGCCTCGACCAACCCTGCCGGGCGTTGCGGCCAGGGGTAAATATAGGGCCAGGCCAGAGACCCGGTAAAAGACCCCATATTGCCAAGCCCCAGATTGGCCGATGCCGCAATGGCATGTTCGATCTGTTTGACCGCCCATTCCTGCCGTGCCTTGGGGTTTTTATGCACCGAAGGATGGGCAAAGCCATCAAACAGTTCATCATAGGCCGGATGCACCGCCACCAATTGGCCGTGCAAATGGGTGGCAAGCTCCGTTAAGGTCAAACCATGCCGAGCGAGGATACCGTGAATTTCATCGCAGTAATCCTTGCTGGTCGCCGCGCGTTCCAAATCAATCAGCCTGCTGTCCCAACTGGGAATTTGAACCCCCTTATAACCCAGCCCGGCTGCCCAGCGGGCGATGTTATCGAGGGTATTAAATGGCGCCTCATCCCCTGCAAACTGGGCAAGAAACAATGCCGGTCCTTTTAATGTTCGCGACATGGGACCTCCTTTATTTTTGGTGTGTTTTGCGAATGGCGCAGTATTTAACCGGCATCGTGTAACAGGGCACGGGCAGCATCCGGCCCCAGGGCTTCGGGCCGCTCACAGGTGGTTTCCAGTGTGATGAACTGGCCGGTTTCGCCCGAGCGCAAAATCGATGTCAGAACATCAATCACATG
Source organism: Thalassospira sp. TSL5-1 (assembly GCF_001907695.1). NCBI lineage: Bacteria > Pseudomonadati > Pseudomonadota > Alphaproteobacteria > Rhodospirillales > Thalassospiraceae > Thalassospira > Thalassospira sp. TSL5-1. The sequence goes on along the minus strand of NZ_KV880637.1, from coordinate 294,220 downwards.
CAGGGCCAGATCCAACCCGCATCGCGCGGCACGCCCTTCAACAATTGCCATTGCCATATCCGCAAGGCCCGCCGTGCGATAATCGGCAACCTTACGACCATCGGGCAAGTCGCGATTGGCAATGCCAAACGGATGATCCCAACCCGTTGGACCCGTTACGAAATCGCCACTCTTTTCGCTGTGCGATACATCACCGGCAAAAAAGTTGGGATCGGGCACCAGCAATGTGCCGTTCGCGCCATAAAGCTCCATCGGGGCATGGCCGTTTTTCCATACATCCCAGCTTGCCCCCAGCGTCACAACGGCACCATTGGCAAATTCCAGCACCGCATGAAGAGTAGTCGGTGTTTCAACGGTAATTTTTTCGCCATTACGCGGCTGGCTGGTAATGGTGCGTTCGGGCGCAGGGGTGGCGGATATTGCCGCCACCCGTTTGACCGGACCAATCAATTGCACCAGATTGGTCACATAATAGGGACCCATATCCAGGATCGGCCCGCCACCCGGTTTAAAGAAAAAGTCCGGGTTGGGGTGCCAGTGTTCCATGCCGTGGCTCATGACATGGCAAGTGCCGCCCACAATATTGCCAACCACACCCTGATCAATCAAATGGCGGGCAAACTGGTGGGAGCCCCCCAAATAGGTATCAGGGGCGGAGCCCACCCGAAGGCCCCGGGCAGATGCCAGACGTGCCAGTTCCTGTCCCTGTGCCACATCCAGCACAAAGGGTTTTTCGGAATAAACATGTTTGCCCGCGTCAAGCGATTGGCGGGAAACCTCGTAATGGGCGGCAGGGATGGTCAGGTTCAGGATGATGTCAATGTCATCGCTGCCAAGCAGGCCATCGACCGTTTCGGCGCGCACGTCAAATTCATCGGCACGCGCACGGGCGGCATCGCGGTTAAGGTCCGCACAGGCGCGAATTTCGATCCCGCGAAAACGCGGTGCCTGTGTCAAATAGGACTGCGAAATATTGCCACAGCCCATAATACCAACGCCCAGGGTTTTGGTCATTACGCGCCCTCCTTAAAGCTGGTTGAAATTCTGAAGTGAACGACGGGCAAACCGCGCCAAATCGGCGGGTTTGTCATGCTCCATGACAAACAGTCTGGTCTGGCCCTGAGCCTTTAGGGCGGCGAGCAATTCGCCCCACTTCATCACCCCTTCGCCAACGTCGGCCCAGCCGTCTTCGTCTTTGCATTCGCCCTCCGGGGCGATATCCTTGACATGGGCGACCCAAATGCGCGGCCCAAAACGCTCGATCCAGGCAAACGGGTCCGCCCCGCCGCGCACGACCCAGGCCACATCCATTTCCCAGCCAATATCGGGCGCATGTTCCAAAATGATTTCCTGCGGGATGGTGCCATCGGCCAGGGCTTTAAATTCAAAATCATGGTTATGCCAGGCAAATTTAAATCCGGCAGAAGCGCATTTTTCGCCCACAGCTGCAAGACGATGGGCAAATTCCACCCAACCGGCCCGGTCCGCCGGGCGGGCATCGGGCAGCAAAAACGGGCAGATCATGGTTTTAACACCCAGAGTGGTCGCAATCCCGGTTGCCTTGGCAAAATCATTTTCCAGCATATCGATGGCAAAATGGCCGCTGGGCATGGACAGTCCGTTTTGGTCCATCAGGGCACGAAAGGCTTTGGGGTCTTCATACACACCGCCAAATCCTTCGATATTTTTATAACCCTGATCAGCCAACAGTTTTAAAACATCTTCCCAGGGCTGGAAGTTACGGGCACTAAAAAGCTGGAACGATACAGTCATCGTTTCGTCTCCTCTGATTACGATATATTTTTATGAAAACTTACAAACGGTCGCCGTTGGGATCGAAAACCGACGCCCGCGCGGGATCAAAACCGATACGGACCTGATCCCCGACCCGAAAGTCATGTTCGGAATCAATGCGGAAGGTGAATTCCTGTCCTTCAAACCGGGACCAGACCAGCGTATCGGCCCCCATCGGTTCAATCACTTCAATCGGGACACTGGCACTAAAGGGCAGTTTTTCTGCCGCCTCACCACTTGCAACATGTTCAGGGCGTACCCCAAAGGTCACAGGTCCGGCCTTGAAACCCTTGCTATCGAACGAATAGCCTGTCGCCGGAATAAACGTGGAGCCAATCATGAAGACCGGATGTTCACCTTCAACAAGCTCTACCTTCAGGAAATTCATGCCGGGCGAGCCAATAAAACCGGCAACGAACCGGTTCGCCGGGCGGCTGTAAATGGTTTGCGGCGTATCAAGCTGCTGCAACACCCCACCTTTCATGATCGCAATACGATCCGCCAGGGTCATGGCCTCGATCTGGTCATGGGTGACGTAAATCATCGTGTTGGAAAGTTTCTGATGCAGCCGTTTGATTTCCACGCGCAGTTCGGCGCGCAGTTTGGCATCCAGGTTGGAAAGCGGTTCGTCGAACAAAAACACGTCGACATCGCGCACCAATGCCCGGCCAATGGCCACGCGCTGGCGCTGCCCACCGGAAAGTTCGGCCGGGCGGCGTTTTAACAACGGCTCAATCTGTAAAACTTCGGCGGCATGCGCCACCCGTTTGGCAATTTCCGACTTTGCCATACCTGAAACCTGAAGGCCAAATGACAGGTTCTTTTCCACCGTCATTTGCGGATACAGGGCATAGGACTGAAAAACCATGCCAATACCCCGGTCCTTGGGTTCCTCCCAGGTAACATTGCGCCCGGAAATCCAAACCTCGCCGTCCGATGCCTCCAGCAAACCGGCAATGACATTGAGCAATGTCGATTTGCCACAGCCAGACGGCCCCAGTAGCACCAGAAATTCTCCCTCCTGAATATCGATATTCAGGGTATCAATTACCGACAGGCTGCCGAAACTCAGCGAAAGATCGCGTATCGAAACACCATGCGTCATTGCCATTATCCCTTTACTGCGCCTGCGGCGATGCCTTTGACAAAGAACCGGCCGGAAAGAAAATAAATCGCCAGCGGCACGGCGGCTGTCAGGATGGTCGCTGCCATATTGACGTTGTATTCGCGCACCCCATACGAGGTCGTGACGATGTTATTAAGCTGCACGGTCATCGGCTGGTTATCGCGCCCGCCAAAAACCAGACCCAGCAGGTAATCGTTCCAGATCCCCGTGGTTTGCAAAATCACGGCAACAGCGGTGATCGGAACGGACATCGGCATCATGATGCGCAAAAAGATTTGCCAGAACCCGGCCCCATCAATGCGGGCCGCCTTGAACAATTCCTCGGGAAGCGAGGAAAAATAATTGCGGAAAATCAGCGTAATAATCGGCATGCCAAAAATGCAATGCACCATCACGATCCCGGCGAGCGAGCCGAAAATACCAATTTCGCGCTGAAACACGATCAACGGGTAAATCACCGCCTGAAACGGCACAAAGGCCCCCATTACCAAAATGCCAAACAGCACATTCGCCCCGCGATAGCGCCAAAATGACAGGGCATAACCATTCACAGCCCCCAACATGACCGAAATGATCACGCTGATCACGGTGATCTGGACGGAATTAACGAAGCCAGGGCTGATCCCCTCGCAGGTGACACCGGTGCAGGCAGTGCTCCAGGCTTTGATCCAGGCATCAAAGGTAATCGTGCTTGGCAGGGCAAACAGCTTGCCCAGCCGAACTTCATCAAGCGTTTTAAGCGACGTTACGATCATGACGTAAAGTGGCGTTAAAAAGAACGCAGCCGAGATTATCAGCAAGCCATACAGGCCATAGCGTGCAGGCGACATTTTTTTGGGTTTTCTGCCGCGCGCCACAGCATTTTCTTTCTGTGTCATGTTTCCTCCTAGGCACGCGCGCGGCGTACATATTCGTTATAAACCCACGGCCCCACCAGCAGCAGCACAGGCAACAGCATCATGGTTGCCGCCGCCATCGCGATGGCGACATTGCCGCGTTCGGTGAAATGATCGATGACAAACTTGGCAGGAACTTCGGTGGCAATGCCTGGCCCACCACCGGTTTGTGCTACCACCAGGTCATAAACCCGCACCACGCTGATGGCCTTCAGCACGACCGCCGTTACAATGACGGGGCGGATCATGGGAATGATGATGAAAATATAGGTCCGCCAAAGCGGAATACCGTCCACCCGTGCCGCCTTCCAAATCTCGCGGTCAATGCCGCGCAACCCGGCCAGCATCAGGCACATGATCAGGCCCGTCCCCTGCCAGACAGCGGCAATCACAACACCATAAATGGCGTATTCGGTGCTGGTTAGCGGGGCGAAATTGAAACTTTCCCATCCCAGATTGCGCACCACATTCTGAATGCCCAGTGCGGGGTCCATCATCCATTGCCAGATCAAACCGGTAACAACAAAGGACAGCGCATAGGGATAAAGGAAAATGGTGCGAAAAACGCCTTCCATGCGGATATTCCGGTCCAGCAGAACTGCCAGAATAAACCCGATCACCAGACAGAAGCCGATAAACAGCACCCCAAAAATAAGCAGATTGGAAACCGAAACCGTCCAGCGGTCGGTGGTCCAAAGCCGGATATATTGATCAAAACCGATGAAATCGAATTTCGGAAAATAACGGGACCGGGTAAAGGAAAGGGCAATCGAATAGGCGACACACAGAATGAAAACGCCCACCGCCGTGATCAGCATCGGAATGCTGGCAATCTTGGCAGACAAATTGGACCACATCCGGGTTTTGCGTTTCATGGCAAATCCTCAGTTCCAAAGCGATAATGTCAGATGAAAAGAACGGCCTGGCAGCCTTCAAGCGGCCAAACCGTTACCCGATACAGTCAGGAACCATCCTGCAAAATGTCGGCAAACTGGTTCTGAACATCTTCAATCGACATGGAAGGTGTGTTCCAGAACTGACTGACGAGATCCTGTATGCGCCCATCCGTGTCCGAAGACAGGATTGCGTTTTTGGGAAGCGCGATATTGGCATCGTCTTCCAACAGGGCCAGCCCCTTTTGCATGCAGGAATCGGCCGAAGCCATATCAACATCGCCGCGCACAGGTGTGGAACCCTTGGCGGTGTTGAACTTCACCTGTACATCAGGATCAAGCAGCATGGAGGCCAGACGAAGCTGTGCCGCCTCGATTTCCGGATCGCTTTGTTTGGGGAAAATGAAAACATCGCCGCCGGTGGTCAGAACCGGACTTTCAGAGGGACCGGGAACACAACCATAATCTTCCCCGGCCTTTTTCCCGGCCAGAACAAATTCACCCCGCGCCCAGTCACCCATTGCCTGGGCAGCAGCCTTACCACGGACAACAAGGCTGGTGGTATCGTTCCAGTTCCGACCGGCCGATCCCTCGTCGGTCAGTTCACGCAATTTACCAAAGGTTTCAAAAACCTTTGCCATATCTTTGCTTCTGGCAGCGTCTTCGTCGCGGTCAACATAAACCCTGTTCCACAGGTCCTTGCCACCAACACCCATAAACACATCATCAAAGGTCAGGTCTTCCTGCCAACCCTGCCCGCCCACGGCCAGCGGGATATATCCGGCCGCACGGATTTTATCGGCCTGATCAATCACATCCTGCCAGTTTTTCGGCTCTGGCAGACCAACTTCCTTGTAAATGGCCTTGTTGGTCCACAACCACTGATCAGAATGAATATTAATGGGGATACAATAAAGTTTGCCGTCAACTTCGCACGGATCCAAAATGCTTTTCGGGCGAATGACATCGCGCCATTTTTCTTTTTCCGCCAGATCAGTCAGATCCAGCAGCATCCCGGCCTCGGCCAGTTCTTCAAACTGGCGGGAATTGTTAAATTGTGCGGCCTGTGGGGCATCGCCACCCAAAATGCGCTGCATCACCACTGCGCGGGCCTGTTCACCCCCGGCAATGGCGGAATCGCGCCAATGATCCTTGCCGTTTGCATCAAATTCCTTTGCCAGTAAGGAAACTGCCGCCTGTTCGCCACCGGATGTCCACCAGTGAATAACTTCCAAATCTGCGGCCTGGGCCGTAAATGCGCTCGAACACATCAGTGCCGAGGCCAAAAGTGCAATTCTTGACGTTTTCATTTTTTCCTCCCGATGACGAAATCATCGATGTGCCGACACACGACAATTTCCCTGATCGATGTAATCGATTACATTATTGATATTATGTGTTACGCTGTTTATGTAATCGATTACATTATCGATGGACTGATTACCGTGAACTGTCAAGTTTTTTTCAACTCAAGGCTGCTGCCATGAGACATTCGGGGGGACAAAAATGACTGAGAAAAAGGGGAATATCCCCCGAATTCAAGATGTTGCCAAAATGGCCAATGTCTCAACCGCAACCGTCAGCCGGGTTCTTTCCTTTCCCGACCGGGTGTCGGAGGCAACCCGCGAAGTGGTCCTGCAAGCCATTGAAAAAACAGGATATACCATTAATCACAGTGCAAGAAACCTGCGCAAAGGCGGCACCGGGGCCATCCTTGTTTTGCTGCCGAATCTGGCAAACAGCTTTTTTTCCCGGGTGTTAAAGGGGATTGAGGCCGTTGCCTCCGGGCATGGCTTTAACATTCTGATTGCCGATTCCCAGTTTCCGCCAATTGACGAAACCACCTTTGGCAATCTGTTCAACACCAATCGCATCGACGGGGCGATCATACTCGATGGGAATATCCCGAAATCCTACTTTAAGCGCGCAACACGGCAAAAACCGGAACTTGTTTTTGCCTGCGAATGGATTTCCGACTGCGCGGTAGCAACATTCCACATTGATAATCTGGCGGGTGCCATGATGGCGACGGACCATCTGGTTGCCCTGGGCCATCGCAAAATCGGCCATGTGACCGGGCCAACAAACAATATCCTGGCCCAACACCGGCTGGAGGGTTTTAATCAATCACTGACAAAGCACAACCTGCCCTGCCCCCGGAACTGGAAAATAGCTGGCGATTTCACCATTGAAAGCGGGGTGAAGGCGGCACGGCACTGGCTGGAATTGCCGGCAGATAACCGGCCAACCGCGCTATTTTGTGCCAGCGATGAAATGGCATTTGGCCTGATTTCCGAATTGCATCAAAACGGCATCAAAGTGCCGGACGATTTATCGATCATCGGGTTTGACGATGTCGAATTTGCCGCCCATAGCATCCCGGCGCTGACCACCATTCATCAGCCCCGCCGGCGGATCGGCGAAGCAGCCGCACGCGCCCTGATCCATAAAATCCGCGATGGCGATGCGCCCATGCCGCCCCAGCCGGTTTTTGACCTTGAACTGGTTTTAAGGGCCAGCACCGCACCGCTTCACCACGGCTGATTTTTAACTTCAGGGTTTGCCCTGCCATTCGTCATAAACCGCACGGGCCGCCTGTTCCTGCTCGCGGGTGGATTTGGCCCGGTCGGATGCAAAAATTTCAAACCGGATACCGTTAGGGTCGCGGATGAAAAGACGCCGCGTTTTGCCATCATCCTCGTTGTGATAGACAACACGGTGTTGAAACAAGTGGTTTTGCCAGGCAATCACGTCCTGCGGGGTCTCACAACGCAGGCCAATATGGAACACGTCATTTGGCATGTCCTTGTCATCAGGATAGGGGCCAGTATCGGCGGGCCAATCAAAAAAGGACAGGCGCGTGCCATCAGGCAAGGCAAAGGTAATTAACAGATAATCGCTTTTCCAGGATGGGCTATAACCGCTTTCGGCATGAACCAGTTTTGCGTTTAAAACCCGGGAATAAAAGTCGTCCGTTGCGGCAAGGTCGCGCGCGGGAAAGGCCAAGTGATCGACGCTGACAGGTGCGGGCATGGGCGCCTCCTCTTTTGTCGCTTGGTATTTTAGGGTCAGAGCCCTAATCACCTTAGGATTTAGGCACAGAATTGTGCCAATCAAGTGGCCAAAACTCAATTCCGGCGCGAAAAATCCTTTTGGCAGAAGCACTTTTGCCTCTTGCAGCCAAAAGGACATCCCAAACAAACATCATTCCCACGATCCTGACGGGATGATTTTAAAGGCAAGTTTCATCAAACCGAAACCTGGCAGTTGCGATTGAGGGATTTCAACATAAATTCAATGAATTATAATACGCATCCAGGTATGCCCCGGATATTTGCATACCTTTGCGCCATTCCCTGAAAGATTGGGAACATGGCGATTATGTTGACCACTACGCCCCCCGCTGCTATTGGGTCGCGGCACAGTTGATTGCGGCAGTAATTCCCGCTTGTAACTATCGTAAACGCCTTGGCGTGCACCGGGCTTGAACGCCAAAGCTGACTGGAAACGTTTCGGACAAAATAAACGTTTTCCGCATTGTATTTCGGCCTCTGTCAACAGGGCCCTGGGTCAAGGAACGAGAAGACGATGCTGCATACGCCCTATTACCTGATTGATAAGGCCAAACTTCTGCGCAACATGGAAAAAATCGCCTATGTGCGCGAACATTCCGGCGCGAAGGCGCTGCTGGCCCTTAAATGTTTTGCCACCTGGTCGGTGTTTGATTTCATGGCCGATTACATGGATGGCACCACATCGTCCTCGCTTTACGAAGTCAAACTGGGCCGCGAGAAATTTGGCAAGGAAACCCACGCCTATAGCGTTGCCTATAGCGACGGGGAAATTGCCGACGTCATCGAAAATGCTGACAAGATCATTTTCAATTCCATCAGCCAGCTTAACCGTTTTGCCGATCAGGCATCGGGGATCGTTCGTGGCCTGCGCCTGAACCCCATGATCAGCTCGTCCAGCTTTGATCTGGCGGATCCGGCACGTCCGTTTTCGCGCCTGGGCGAATGGGATGTCGCCAAGGTCGAGGCCGTGATGGACAAAATTTCGGGCTTCATGATTCACAATAACTGTGAAAATGCCGATTTTGACCTGTTTGATAACATGCTGGGCGATATTGAAACCAAATTTGGCAGCCTGCTTTCGCGGGTGGAGTGGGTCAGCCTGGGCGGCGGCATTCATTTTACCGGTAAAAACTATCCTCTGGATAAATTCTGCGCCCGATTGAAGGAATTTTCGGAAAAATTCGGCGTGCAGGTTTATCTCGAACCGGGCGAAGCCTCGATCACGAAAAGCACAACCCTTGAGGTCAGTGTGCTTGATACGCTGTTTAATGGCAAAAACCTTGCCATCGTCGATAGCTCGATCGAGGCCCATATGCTCGATTTGCTGATTTACCGGGAAAATGCGAAAGTAAGCCCCAATACGGGCGAGCATGAATACATGATCTGTGGCAAATCCTGCCTGGCGGGTGATGTATTTGGCGAATTTCGCTTTGAAAACAAAATCGAAATCGGCGACCGCATCTCGATACAGGATGCTGCCGGTTACACGATGGTCAAGAAGAACTGGTTTAACGGGGTTGGCATGCCCTCGATCGCCATTCGCGAACTTGACGGGACCGAACGCCTTGTTCGGGAATTTGACTTCAACGACTACGTTTCCAGCCTGTCCTAAGGCAGGTCGCACAGGTTTCATCTATTTTACAAAGGGAGTTTTTGGCCTGAAATGAAGAAAAACGTTCTCATCATCGGTGCCGGTGGCGTGGCCCAGGTCGTGGCCCACAAATGCGCACAGAACAACGACGTCCTTGGTGATATCCATATTGCTTCGCGAACGGTTGCGAAGTGCCAGGCGATCATTGACTCCGTCCACGCCAAAAAGAACCTTAAAAATGCGGATGGCGTCCTGAAAGGCCATGCGCTTGATGCCACCAATGTTGATGCAACGGCAGCCCTGATCCGCGAGACCGGCAGCCAGATCGTTATCAATGTCGGTTCCGCCTTTATCAATATGCCGGTGATGTCGGCCTGTATCGCCACTGGCGCGGCCTATCTTGACACTGCCATTCACGAAGAACAGGACAAGATTTGCGAAACGCCGCCTTGGTATGCCAACTATGAATGGAAACGCCGCGAAGAATGCGAAAAAGCGGGCGTAACGGCCATTCTGGGTGCCGGTTTTGACCCGGGTGTGGTCAATGCCTATGCCAAACTGGCTGTTGAAGACTATTTCGACAAAATCGAGTCCATCGATATCATCGATATCAATGCCGGAAGCCACGGCAAATATTTCGCGACCAATTTTGACCCGGAAATCAATTTCCGCGAATTTACCGGTACGGTTTATTCCTGGCAGAACAGCCAGTGGCAATCGAACAAGATGTTCGAGGTCAAGAAAATCTGGGACATGCCGGTGGTTGGCGAAAGCCAGACCTTCATGACCGGCCATGACGAGGTTCATTCCCTCTCGCAGAATCTGAATGTTCCCAATGTCCGTTTCTGGATGGGCTTTGGCGACCATTACATCAATGTTTTCACCGTGCTGAACAATATCGGCCTGCTGTCGGAAAAGCCGGTCCTGACGGCCGAAGGCCAGGAAGTGGTGCCGCTGAAGGTTGTTAAGGCCTGCCTGCCGGACCCAAGCTCGCTGGCACCCAATTATACCGGCAAAACCTGCATTGGCGACCTTGTCAAAGGCACCAAGGATGGCAAGGAAACCGAAGTTCTGATTTACAACGTGGCGGACCACAAAGAAGCCTATGAAGAAGTCGGAAGCCAGGGCATTTCCTATACCGCCGGTGTGCCGCCGGTGGCCGCTGCCATGCTGATTGCATCGGGTGAATGGGATGTGAAGAAGATGGCCAATATCGAGGAACTGCCGGCAAAGCCGTTCCTGCATCTTTTGAACCATATGGGTCTTCCGACCCGCATCAAGGATGCCAATGGCGACCGCGACCTTGATTTCGCAAGCTGACCACAGCAGACGCGACATTTAATGATCGAAAAACGGCGGGCAGGTTCCGCCGTTTTTTATATCGCTTTAACATATCGGGCACAAAACTAAGCTGACATCAGCCTGAAGCGCAAACGCCCCGCCATTCAGCCAACTGTCAGATAACCGCGTCACATTGTCCTTGTTCACACCTCATTGTTTTCAAGGAAACCCGCAATGTTGAAAATTCTCGCCGCTGTTGTTGCCCTTTCCACTTATGGTTTTTTGCCCACCCTTGCCTCGGCTGAAGAAGTTAGCTGTAACGCCCCCAAGGATCAGTGGCAAAAGCCCGAAGCCCTGCAAACCATGCTGGAAGCCAAGGGCTGGAAGGTCAAACGCATCAAGACCGAAGATGGCTGTTACGAAGTATATGCCCTGGATGACAAGGGCGAGCGCGTTGAAACCTTTTTTGACCCGGCATCGCTTGAAGCCGTCAACAAAAAAGACGGGGACTGATCATGGCTGCCACCGTAAAGGTTTGGGACCCGCTCGTGCGCATTTTTCACTGGAGCCTGGTGACATCTTTTGCGGTGGCATGGCTGAGTGCGGACGAAATAAAAAACCTGCATGAAATTGCCGGTTATTGCGCCGCCGCCCTAATTGGCTTTCGTTTGATCTGGGGGTTTATCGGCCCCCATTATGCGCGCTTTGGCCAGTTTGTGCATGGCCCGGATAAAACCCTTAAATATCTGCGCGATATTCCTTCGGGCAGGGCAGAACGCTATCTGGGGCATAATCCCGCTGGTGGGGCCATGATTTTGGCCCTTCTGGCCTGCATGGCGCTACTGGCGACCACCGGTTACATGCAAACCACCGATGCCTTCTGGGGGGTCGCCTGGGTGCAGGATGCCCACGAAATTCTGGCAAACACACTTTTGGCCCTGGTGATTGCCCATCTCGCCGGGGTGGTGATGGCCAGTTACCATCATCGCGAAAATCTGGTGCGCGCCATGATTACTGGCAAAAAACGCTTTGGCACCAGCAGCGACATTCGCTAATCGCGGGTTTCAAACCAGCCCTTTCATCTTATTCCCCCATCCCCGAACTTCACCGGCGGCACGTTCCGCCGGTTTTTCTTTGCCAAAAAGGAAACCGGGAGGACTCACTTAATATGACTCAGCACCGCCAGGCTTTCATACCGTTTGATATAGGGACGCACCAACACGCGGTCGACAAAGGCAGCATATTCCTCCATATCCGCCACCTGAACCCGCAAAACAATGTCATGCGCCCCGGTCACATGGTCGCACTGCACAATTTCGGGTGTTTTTTCCAGTTCCGCCCGCAACAGATTATACCGGTCAGGCCGGTCACTGTTTAATGTCAGCAGGACAATCACGGTCATGCGTTTGCCAAACACCCTTGGGTCCACCACCGCAATGTCGCGTTCAATCACACCGGTTTCACGCAAACGCTGCACGCGCCGCAAACAGGCCGCCGCCGACAACCCCACTTTCCCGGCAAGTTCGCTGCCGGTCAACCGGGCATTTTCCTGTAATAATGCCAGTATCTTGCGATCAAACTGATCAAGTACCGCCACAACAAACACTCCCAACACATCATACTCATACGGCTTAAAATCCGTTTTCAGACAATGGCCTAGGACCCCTGCAAAAAGAAATCGTTTTTCGACAAATTTTGCGAAAACACCGCAAGATTGGTCCAACTTTGCGACCCGTTCGAGCGGCCAAAATTCTAGTCTGCATCAGGTTCGGAAATGCTCCGATCCTTCATTAGCAAACTGGGAGCCATCGCCATGTCAGGATATATGCCAACCCATATTGATCATGTAACCCGTCATGCCCGCCACCCGTCCCGCACGGGGCAGGAACTGATAACGGGCATTCTGGCGTGGTTCCCTTTTTTGGGGCACCACTGGCGCCAGAAACGGAAAATTGCCCGCGACACGGCCTTTTTAAAGCATGCGCCTGCCGACCTGCTTGATGATATTGGCCTTGCCCGCGAACATATCGATGTCGCCTGCAAAACAGGAGATTGCCCGCCTGTTTGAAATGCCAAACGTACAAAAAGCAGGCACCCAACCCCCAAATAAAAAGAGAACCAGCATCCCCCGATACTGGTCCTCTCGCCCTGTTTGCGGGCTCTCCCCGATCATATGAGCGCAATGATGACAGAGACAAAGTTCTAAATCGCCAAATACTGGTCCCTTAAATCGGGATCATCGAGCACTTCCTGTGACGTGCCATCAAACACCACCTGGCCGCTATCCATAATAATGGCGCGATCCGCCAGCTTCAGGGCGGCAATGGCATTTTGCTCGACAATGATGGTGGTAATGCCGAGTTGCTTCACATTTTGCAGCGTTTTTTCAATTTCCTGCACAATCACTGGCGCCAACCCTTCATAGGGTTCGTCCAACAGCAAAATTTTGATGTCCCGCGCCAATGCCCGGCCAATCGCCAGCATTTGCTGCTCTCCGCCTGAAAGGGTAATGGCTTCTTGCAAACGACGTTCACCGAGACGCGGAAACAGCTCGTAAATGCGCTGTATGCTCCAACCATGTGGCGGAGCAATTTGCGCCAGTTCCAGGTTTTGTTCCACCGTCAAACCGGGAATGATGCTGCGATCCTCGGGGACCAGTTGCAGGCCAAGGCGCGCGGCCTGCCAGGCTTTCATATCGTGCAGGGGCTGATGATCCAGCCAGATTTCCCCGTGTTTCAGCTCCGGGTCGGCCATGCGGGCAAGGGTGCGCAGGGTGGATGTTTTCCCTGCCCCGTTGCGCCCCAACAGGGCAACAATTTCGCCCTCGCGAATGTCAAAGCTCACCCCCTGCACAATATAGCTTTCGCCGTAATAGGCATGAACATCCCAGACCGAGAAAAACGCCGGAGACGACCCGCGGGCAGGAACCGGCTTGGTTTTTGGCACCTGTGCATTCATAGGGTTTCTCCTCCGAGATAGGCTTCCTTGACCTTGGGATCGTTGCGCACTTCTTCGGGCGTGCCTTCGGCAATGATCGCCCCCTGTGCCAGAACACTAATGCGGTCGGCCAGGCTGAACACGACGTGCATGTCATGTTCGATGATGATCTTGGTCATGCCGCGCTGCTTGATGCGTTGCAAAAGCTCGATCGTGCGGTTGGTATCATGGCGCGACATGCCTGCCGTCGGTTCATCAAGCAAAAACAGTTTCGGGCTCTGGATCAGGCACATGGCAAGTTCCAGACGGCGTTTATCGCCGCGTGACATCGACCCGGCAATTTTATCGCGATCTGCAATCAGGCCGACATCTTCCAGAATATGTTCTGCCTGCTCACGGATTTTGCGTTCGCCAAACAGGCTTTTGAAAATGCCGCATTCAAATTGCCCGTCCCGTTTGGCAAAGGCCGGGATCATGACATTTTGCAGCAGGCTTAAATCCGGGAAAATCTCGGGTGTTTGAAAAACACGCGCCACCCCCAATTGGTTAATTTCGTGGGGCTGTTTGCCGGTTAACACCTGATCACCCAGCAACACCCGGCCCCGGCTGGGGGTTAGCCTGCCAACAATCACATTCAAAAAGGTCGATTTTCCTGCCCCGTTCGGACCAATAATGGCATGAACGGTGCCTTCCTCGATCCGAAGATTAATGTCGGTCAGGGCCTGCAAACCACCGAAGTGTTTATTGACGTCGGTAACATCAAGAATGACATTGCCCATTGATCACGCCTCCTCGGTGGAATGATGTTTGTCAGAAGACGCCCCGTCGGCGGGTTTTTGCCCGCGTTCGCGGATCATGCGGCTGATTTTGCCATAACCTTCCATCAAACCACCGGGCAGGAAGATCACGATCAGCATAAAGACGATGCCCAGCAACAGGTGCCAGCCATCGCCGACAAACGGGCTGATGATGGCGGTTAAAATATTATTTAGCCAGTCGGGCAGAAACGAAAAGGTATTGTGCAAAACGGTATCATTGAAAGCCGAGAAAATGTTTTCAAGATACTTGATGATACCAGCCCCCAAGAGCGGCCCAATCAGCGTGCCCGCCCCGCCAAAGATCGTCATCAGCACAACTTCGCCCGAAGCCGTCCATTGCATGCGTTCGGCCCCTGCCAGCGGGTCGGTCATCGCCAGAAGCGAACCTGCCAACCCCGCATACATGCCCGAAATGATAAAGGCCGTAAGCAGATAGGGCCGCGTGTTATAACCGGTATAGGACATGCGCGTCTGGTTGGATTTGATGGCACGCAGCTTCATGCCAAACGGGGAATGGAAAATGCGCAGCGAGATGAAAAACGAAATGATCAAAATCACCGCGCAAATATAAAACCCGGTATATCCCGTACCTTCCAACCCGAACAGGTTGGTGGATGGCAGGCCCGAATTTGCCTCGATCCCGGCCATACGGTCCAGCACACGCGGATCCGCCTGTGCGAGTTGCAAGCCGGTTTCCCCGTTGGTAATCGGGGTTAAAACCGAATAAGCCAGATTATAGGACATCTGGGCAAAGGCCAGGGTCAGGATCGAAAAATAAATACCCGAGCGGCGCAGCGAGACAAAACCAATCAACCAGGCAAACAACCCGGATAGAACAATGGCAAAAATGATCGCCGGCACCACATTCATCGACAACAGCTTGAACGACCAAACGGCTGTATATGACCCCACCCCCAAAAAAGCGGCATGACCAAAGGAAAGATAACCAGTCAGGCCAAAAAGGATATTATAGCCAATGGCAAAGATGCCAAAAATCATGAATTTTTGCATGAGGTCGGGGTAAGCCGCCCCAAAGGGCTGTAACCAGAACGGCATGGTCAGAACAATCGCCGAGAGCACGACCATGTAAATCAGGTCCTGGCGCGGTGTTGCAATTTGCGTGTTTGACATGTCAGCTCTCCATCACGCCCCGGCGGCCCATCAGGCCACGCGGACGGGTCAGCAGGATAACGACGGCCACCAGATAAATAATGATCTGGTCAATGCCGGGAATGATCGATTTCACCTCGGTCATCGAGGAGAAAGACTGCAAAATTCCCAGCAGGAACCCCGCCGCGACAGCCCCGCGCAGCGACCCCATGCCACCAACAACAACCACAACAAAGGACAGCACCAGAAAGTCCATACCCTGATGATAATCGGGTGGCAGAACGGGCGTATACATCACCCCGGCCAACCCGGCGACCACCGCCGCCAGACCAAAAACAATGGTAAAGCGGCGTTCAATATCGATACCCAGCAATTCAACCGTTGCCCGGTCCGCCATGCCAGCCCGCACCACCATGCCCCAGGTGGTAAAATTCAAAAACGAGAACACGGCTGAAATGATCACCACGGAAAACAGCAGATAAATCAGACGCCACCACGGATAGACCACCGCATCACCCAGGCCGATCCAACTGCCAATCGCAGCGGAGCCGGCAACAATATCGGGTGCACTAACCGGGATGGGGTTTGCGCCAAAGAAACTTTTGACCAGTTCCTGCAACACAATTGCCAAACCGAACGTCACCAAAATCTGTTCGGCGTGGGATCGCTTGTAAAAAAAACGGATCAGCGTGCGTTCCATTAAAATGCCAAGACCCAGCATCACCGGAATGGAAACGACAATCGAAATCGGCACCACCCAGTCAATGATGGCCGATCCGGTCTTGCCAAACCAAAGTTCCAGATAGGGCGTTTCCTTATAGGCATCAAAGAAAGTAACCGATGTATCCTTGACCTTGACCGACAGGGTGAGGATTTTTTCCATCGTGACGGCGCAAAAGGCACCGATCATGAAAATCGCACCGTGGGCAAAATTGACCACGCCAAGCGTGCCAAATACCAGCGTCAGACCAAGGGCAATCAGGGCATAGGCCCCGCCCTTGTCCAGTCCGTTCAGGATTTGCAGAAAAATCGCGTCCATGAGCTATCCGCCACAAAGTCTATTTGAAGTCAATTTGGGGAGCAGGACCGCAGAAACCGGCCCGAAGAAAAGAGACGGTGCCGGGAAATCCCCGACACCGGCACATTTTTGAAAAATCAGACCTTGTAAGGTCCCAGTTCCCCGCCAAACATATCGGCCGGATATTCCACCTGGGAACGCGGCACATGTTTGACCACCTCAAGAAGGTCAAAGGCACTTTGCGGGTTTTCTTTCCCGCGCACGACCAGCACATCCTTGAAGCACTGATGGTCTTCGGCACGATAAAGGGTCGGGCCATTGCCCATGCCATCAAATTCGTAGCCTTCAAGCTGCTTGATCACTTCCCACGGCGCAAAGGTACCGGCCATTTCGCAGGCATTGGCATAAAGCAGGGTCTGGACATAGCAGGTATGGGCCGCCTGCGAGGGCGGAAAACCATATTCCTGCCCAAAGGACTTCACAAAAGCCTGGGAGCCATCATCGGTCAGCGACCAGTGCCAGTTGGTGGTACCCAAAATGCCCTTGGCAGCATCGCCAGCACCCTGGGCCATCAGGCGCGAATAAAGCGGAACAACAATGGCAAACTTTTTGCCATTTACCATTTTATCCTTCAGGCCAAACTGCACCGCCTGGGTCAGGGAATTGACCATATCCTTGCCATAGTGGTTCAAAATCAGCACATCGGCGCCGGAATTAAGAACCGGGGTGATATATTGTGAAAAGTCACCTGCCCCGACCGGGGTGCGAACGGTATTGACCGTCGTCCAGCCAATCTTTTCGGTTGCGGCCTTGATCGATTCTTCCTGGGTCCAGCCCCAGGTATAATCCGCCGTCAGATGATAGGCCTTGCGATCCGTGCCATATTCATCCTTGAGCACTGGTGCCAGCGCCTGTCCCGACATGTAGGCATTAAAGAAATGGCGAAAGCCGTAGCGTTTCTTATCCTTGCCGGTGGTGTCGTTGGAATGGGTCAGCCCCGCCATGAAAATGACGCCCATTTCCTGGCACAGCCCCTGTACTGCCACCGCAACACCCGACGAAGACCCGCCCGTTACCATGATGACATTGTCTTTTTCAATCATGCGCTTGGCCGAGGCGCGGGCCGCATCCGACTTGGTTTGCGTATCGCCGGTCACAAACTCGACCTTTTTGCCCAAAATGCCATTTCCCTTCAGGTTATTGGGCTTCATGGTATTGAGCATACCGCCGTCGCCTTCACCATTGAGGTGTTTGACAGCCAGTTGATAGGCCCGCAATTCGTCGGCACCTTCATCGGCATAAGGGCCAGTCTGCGGGACGTTAAATCCCAAAACAACGCTTTTGCCGCTGCCGGGATCGCCGCGAAATGAATCGGCGGCATAGGCATTACGAATAAAGTGCATCGGTGCGGTCGCACCGATAATTGCCGCCCCCGTCGTCAGGGCCGACCCTTTTAGAACGGTGCGGCGTGACACATGACGGGTGGGTTTATTCTCGGACATAGGGTTCCTCCCCAATTGCTGGGATGCGTTTCAGTGAAATGCAAAGGCCGGAATTTTGGTGACTGTTTTGTTATGCGGCCCGCAAGGAGGATGCAGACAGTAAGAAAATAAATCAACAACATGTTGATAAAGAACATTTTTTTTGTAAAAATATAGATGAAGATAATGAAAATTTGTAAATTCTGTCAAAAATAAGGAAACACGATGTCCCGCCAGGCCCCCATCGGCCATCGCATTCGCGGCCGTCGCAAGGATATGGGAATGACGCAAACCGCCCTTGCCGGGGCGGCGGGTATTTCGCCATCCTACCTTAACCTTATTGAACATAACCGCCGGGCCATTGGCGGGGCCTTGTTGCTGCGCCTGGCCGAGGCCCTGCAAATTCATCCCTCAACCCTCTCAGGATCAGAAGAAAGCCGTCTGCTTTCCGATCTGGGCGAACTGGCATCCGACCCGGTCTTTCGCGATGCCCCGCTTGATCGCGGCGAATTTTCCGGCGCGATTTCTGCCGCCCCCGCGATGGTCAATGCGATGCTACAGCTCTATCGCGCCTATCGCAGTGCCCTTGATGATGTCGATATGCTGTCCGAACGCCTAAGCCACGACCCCTATCTGACCGAGGCCAGCCATTCGATCCTGACACGCATCACATCGATCCGCACGGTTGCCGAAATTTTCGAACATTATGACGACCTGCCTGCCGCCCAGCGCGACCGGTTCAATTCCACCCTGGTGCGGGAATCCGAACGGCTGGCGGAATCCGCCACCGAGATTTTCAGCTTTCTGGAGCGTGGTGCGGCGGGTCGCCCGGCTGCCAACCCGTCGGAGGAAGTGGATGACCTGCTTTATGACAATGCCAATCATTTCCCGGCATTGGAAGATTGCGCCGAGACCCTGCGCGGCAGCATTGACCGCTCCGGCGGACTATTTTTGACCGATTTGATCAATCACCTGAAATCACGTCACAAGGTCATGGTTGAACGCCTGCGCCCCGAAGAGCTGCCCGCCAGCGGCCATATCTGGGACCGGGAAAACCACCGCCTGCAATTTTCCCGCGCCCTGCCCATTACATCGGCGAGGTTCCTGGCGGCACGCGCGGTGTGCCAACTTGAGGGGTCGGATGCGGTTGAAGGTATCATCCATTCATCCCGCCTGACCACGGATGCCGCCCGCACCCGCGCCCGCCAGGCTTTGCTTTCCTATCTGGCGGCTGCCCTATTGTTTCCCTATGAAAATTTCGCAACCGAAGCCCGCGAGTTGCGCCACGATATTGAAATGCTGCAACAACGTTTTGCCGGTAGCTGGGAACAGATTTGCCATCGTTTGACCACCCTGCGCCGTCCGGGGCAGGAAGGCATTCCATTTCATTTTTTGCGCACCGATATTGCCGGTAATATTTCCAAACGGTTTTCCGCATCCGGCCTGCAATTGCCGCGCTATGGCGGGGCCTGCCCGCGCTGGGCGGTTCACGAGGCCTACCTGACGCCAGAACGCGTGGTGCCGCAACTTGTACAATTGCCCGATGCCACCCAATATCTGTTCATCGCCCGGGCCGTTCGCACCGGCACGGGCGGCTACCGCGTGCCACAATCGGTGCATTCCGTCATGATCGGGTGTGACACGGCCTTTGCCCGCGATGTGGTCTATGCCGATGGCCTGCCACTTGACGATATATCGGCTGCCGTTCCCGTGGGGATCAGTTGCCGCCAATGCCCGCGCACCGACTGCCTGCAACGGGCCCACGCCCCGGCAGAACCGGCAACATCGACAATACCTCCCCCTGACGGCGCACGACCAAAACCAGCCCAACCGGACTAAATGACCAGCCTCGCCGTCAACACGATTGCCTAACCGCCCGACACACCTTAAAGTCGAACAAAACAAAAGGCATAAACGCCCCAAGGCCCATCTCATAAAAAACCAAAATCAGGGAGAACGTCGTGACCGACAAACCAACGGTCCTGATTGCGGAGGATGAAGAAACCATTGTCGAATCCCTGGCCTTTCTGATGGAAAAGGAAGGCTTTAACGTGCGCATTGCCACCAACGGGCAAAGTGCGATTGACATGATCAGCCAGGATATCCCCGATATGGTCCTGCTTGATGTCATGATGCCGGGACGCGATGGTTTTGACGTTGCCCGCACGGTTCGCACCAATAGCCGAACCAAACACATCCCCATCATGATGCTCACCGCGCGCACCCGCGAGATTGACCGGCGCAAGGGACTGGAACTTGGTGTTGATGATTTTGTCACCAAACCCTTTTCCACCCGTGACGTTGTTGCCCGCGTCAAGGCGCTGCTGGGTTGCGATACCCCGCAAACCTGACAATATCCCCATCCGTCACAAGGCAGACCTGCCATGAGACCACCGACAAAACTGACCGAACGTGCCCTGGTTCTTGCCGTTACCGCCTTTTTAGCCTGGATACCGCCCCTGGTTGGGGTGTTTTCGCTGGACGGATTTGTGTTCGGGCTGCCGGTGCTGTTTGTCTATTTTTTTGTCGGGTGGGCCGTTTTTATTGCCCTTTGCGCCTGGATCACGCGCAAGTTGCGCCAAAGCGCACAACAGCCGGAGGATATATAACCCGTGTTATCCTCCCAGGTGGTAATTGCCGTATCGCTGATTTATGTGGGCCTGCTTTATACCATTGCCTGGTGGGGCGATAAACGCGCACGGGCCGGGCGCTCCTGGGTGCGCAACCCCACGGTCTATACCCTTTCAATTGCGGTTTATTGCACCAGTTGGACCTTTTATGGCGCGGTTGGGTCGGCTGCGCGCAACGGGCTGGAATATCTGACCATCTATCTGGGGCCGACGGTGATTTTTCTGGGATGGTGGTTTTTGCTGCGCAAAATGCTGCGCATTTCAAAGGCGCACCGCATTACCTCCATCGCCGATTTCATTTCATCGCGCTATGGCAAAAGCACCCAACTTTCCGTTCTTGTCACCTTCATCGCCGTGATCGGCACCACCCCCTACATTGCCCTGCAATTAAAGGCGGTCGCCACCAGCTATACGGTTTTGACCGTATGGGGCAGTTCGGTTTCCGAACCATTTGTATCCACATCCCACATCTTTGCCGATAGCGGCTTCTGGGCGGCCACGGGCCTGGCGCTGTTTGGCATTTTGTTTGGCACCCGCTTTATTGATGCCGATGAACATCATGAAGGCATGGTCGCCGCCATTGCCTTTGAAAGCCTGGTCAAACTGTTTGCCCTGCTGGCTGTCGGTATTTTTGTGTGCTTTTTTATGTTTTCCGGGTTGGGCGACCTGTTTAAACAGGCAAGCCAAACACCGCGCATGGCAGGGCTACTCACGCTACAACCAGATAGCGGCACGCGCTGGTTTACCCTCATGGCCCTATCGATGGCGGCGATTTTAACCCTGCCACGCCAGTTTCAGGTGATCGTGGTGGAAAATGTCGATGAACGCCACCTTGCCACCGCGTCCTGGGCCTTCCCCGCCTATTTGCTGCTCATGAACCTGTTTGTCCTGCCCATTGCCCTGGCCGGAATGGGCCTTCTGCCCGACTGGGCCGACCCGGACTTTTTCGTACTCTCCGTACCGCTTTCGCAGGGGCAGTCTTTTCTGGCACTGGCGGCCTATGTTGGCGGATTATCGGCCAGCACCAGCATGGTGATTGTCGCCGCCATCGCCCTGTCGACGATGGTGTGTAACGACCTGGTCATTCCTGCCCTGTTGCGCCTGAAATGGCTGCGCCTGACCGAACGCGACGATTTGACCGGCCTGTTATTGTTCATCCGCCGCGCCTCCATCGTGCTGGTAGTCTTTATGGGCTATATCTATTACCGGTCTGCCGGGGCGGGCGATGCGCTGGCGGAAATCGGGCTGATTTCCTTTGCTGCCACCGCGCAATTTATTCCCATTATGGTAGGCGGGCTGTTTTGGAAGGGCGGCACCAAAACCGGGGCGCTGACCGGGCTTGCCGCCGGTTTTGCCATTTGGGCCTATACGCTTTTGCTACCTTCCTTTGCCGATTCCGGCTGGATTGACCCCAAACTGATCACCGACGGCGCCTTTGGCCACCCGTGGCTGCGGCCCGAAGCCCTGTTCGGCCTGGATAATTTCGCCCCACTCACCCACGCACTGATCTGGTCGATGGCGCTAAATGCCGGGCTTTTTATTGTTATCAGCCTGTTTACCAATCAGGGCGGGCTGGAACGCATTCAGGCCACCCTGTTTGTCGATGCCTTTTCGCGCAAGGGCGGGGAAACGGTAATTTGGCGGTCTTCGGCCACCATTGATGACCTTTATGAACTGGTGGAACGGTTTTTGGGCCGCGAACGCGCCTATCATGCCTTTCGCGATTATGGCACCTCCCACCATACCGCCTGGCGCGGCAAGGGCGAAGCCAATGCCGATATGATCGCCTTTAGCGAACGCTTGCTGGCAGGTTCCATTGGTGCCGCATCCGCCCGGGTGATGGTATCATCCGTTGCCAAGGGCGAAATGGTCAGCTTGGATGAAGTGCTGGAAATACTCGAAGAAACATCCCACGTTATTGAACATTCCCAACGGCTGGAGCAAAAATCGCGCGAGCTGGAACGTGCCGCCGCCGAACTTCGTGCCGCCAATGACCGCCTCAAGGAGCTGGACCGCCTCAAGGACGAATTTCTGACGATGGTCAGCCACGAATTTCGCACACCGCTCACCTCCATCCGGTCCTTTTCCGAAATTCTGGTTGATACCCCGGAACTCGAAGCCGAGCGCAGCGAACGCTTTTTGAATGTGATTGTCCGTGAAAGCGAACGCCTGACCCGCCTGATTGATGATCATCTGGACCTGGCCCGCCTTGAAGCCGGCCATTCCGACTGGCATCCCAGCGAGATTGACCCAAAGGCCGTGCTGCGCGAAACCATTGATGCCCTGGAAGGATTATTTAACAGCCGCAACGCCAAATTGCGGGTCGATATTGGCGGCGACAGCGTAAATCTCTTTGTTGACCGGGACCGGCTGACCCAGGTTTTCATTAATCTGCTTTCCAATGCCGCCAAATTCGCCAACCCGGAACAGCCTGAAATATATGTGCGTGGTGCAACACACCAGGATGGCTACCTTGTTTCGATATCCGATAACGGCGCAGGCATAGCCAAAGAAGAAGCCACCCTGATTTTTGACAAATTCTCTCGGGGCGGCAAATATCCCGACAACAAACCGCGCCCGTCCGGCTCTGGCCTGGGGTTGGCGATTTCAAAACATGTGGTCGAACATTGCCGGGGCCGTATCTGGGTCGATAGCAAACCGGGACAAGGGGCCACTTTTCATATGTTCATTCCCGTTCGCCGCCACAGCGCTAACTCAAGCCTGTAAAGGTCCTTCCCGGCAACGCACATGGGCACGCCTGTCTACGTTCCGCCTCATCAAACGTGCGAACCAGCACACAAGGCCCGGCGCAACGCTTGCCTCATGTTTTATTTAAAAACAAATATTTAACAGAAACCCGCATAAGGTACGATTCGTCACTTTCTGGACATTTTTGCCCATCGTATCTGCCACGTCACGATACCTGCCTCCATCACCAGCAAAACAGGGAAGATGGCAAGCACCATCCTCCCTGCAAACATATTCCGGATTCCGAACGCCGATAGCCCCAATAAGCCCTTACCGCGCCAGAACTTCGGCAGCAGCCCTTGTTTCGCCTACCGATTGCGAAACCCGCTCAACGGTTGCACGGATGTCTTCGATACTGCGGGAGAAACGACCTACTGCCGCATTCATATGCTGCATGTTTTGCGAAACACCCGAAGTAATCCGGTTTTGCGCGCCCAGTGCTTTTGAGGTCACGCCAACAGAATCCCGCATCGTCTCGACCGAACTGCGAATTGTCTGCAATGCGCCAACGACTTCCGATGTGATGTCCTGAATACCTTGAATTTCGGTTGATATCTGATCGGTGGCGCGTGCAGCCTGATTGGCAAGGTTTTTAACCTCGTTTGCGACAACGGCAAATCCTTTACCGGCTTCGCCGGCACGGGCTGATTCAATTGTCGCATTCAGCGCCAAAAGATTAATCTGCCCGGCAATATTCTGAATCAGTTCGACAATTCCGGTCATCGCGTCAACCACCTGGGCCATCCTTTGGGTGGATTCATCGGCAATAACGGTTTCGCGCGCCATTTGTTCGGTACTCTTTTGTGAATCGGCCATGTTCCGCGAAATTTCAGCAATTGAATCACTCATTTCGGCGGCCCCGACCGTAACGGTTTGCACATTTGCAACCGTATCGCTGCACGCATCCACGGCATTCCCGGAAATGCCCCGCAAATCGGCAATCGCAGTCTCGATATTGGAGAAATTATTGTCGATCATGGACTTAAGATCGACGAGCAAATTGATCTGGGCCGTAATATCGGTTGCGAATTTGACAACCTTGTAAACCTTGCCCGCCGCATTAAAAATCGGATTATAGGACGCCTCGATCCAGACTGACTTCCCCCCTTTGGCAAGACGGTGGAATTGTCCGGCTTGAAATTGTCCTTCATTCAGCGACTTCCAGAAAGCCCGATATTCAGGACTGTTTTTTTCGTCACCAGTGACAAACATGCTGTGATGATGACCAATAATTTCGTCGCCGCGATACCCCATCACGGAGAGAAAATTTTCATTGGCATCAATCACCGTGCCATCAAGATTGAACTCGATAATCGCCTGCGATTTATTAATGGCATCAAGCATGCCGGTCATTTCCGCACGCTGTTCGCGCTTTTTTGTGACGTCATAGGCAAATTTAATGACCTTCACCGGCTTTCCGGCACGATCAAAAACCGGATTATAGGACGCCTCAATCCAAACGGTCCGGCTATCCCTGGCAACCCGTTGAAATTCTGCCGCTTGATACTTGCCCTTGGCCAATTTATGCCAAAAATCACGATATTCCGCGCTTTTGCCATATGCTTCGGAAACAAACATCCTATGATGTTTTCCAATCACCTCCTCAGGGCGATATCCCATCAGGGACAGGAAATTTTCATTCGCCTGCAGAACGTAGCCATCCAGGCTGAATTCAATCACGGCTGCCGACTTATCAAGCGCCTCGATAATCTGTTGATAATCCCGCGCCTTACGCTGGCTGATATGGCCGAAACCGAACATGGCTGACTATTTCCTTTGGTAAAATATCTAAAATCGGTTGATCAGAAACACCTGAAACGGGCAAAAATTCTCTAACCGACCAATGGCATCGCCGCCAGTTTGGCCGATATATCGGTACTGATCTTTGAGATAACCACCCTTTTGGGGCACGGGCTTGTGGTTGGGTCTGAGGGCAGCGACGAACATTAACAGCCGGATGTGACTTTTGTTTCCTGCGGCACAGAAGCTTTGGCAAAATTTAGCACGCAAATCAGTGCTGCTTCAAAAGATGGCATCAATAAACCAACAGCCTCCCTGCCCCAAACGCTGCAAGCTGATGTTTCGGCTTTACAGCATAATGGTGTTTTGTTGCCACTCACTGCATCTGCCATGCGCTCCAGGACGTAACGAAAAACCAGGTGGCGAACTTTTTGCCCCAACCAATATACGCAGGATATGACAAGCCGATCACTGCCCACAGGCGCACCATAGCGCGCGTGCTGGTGCGGGTACCGCAAATGCCACCCTGGCGGATCGACAAAAATACCCCGCCCGCATCAGGCCATAAAACCCGACCTTATCGCAAAAAATCATACTTTAATATATATTATTCATACCATATGGTGGGATCAGGTTATGCAATATTACAAAAATAGTTTTGAAACTGCCATTATTCCCGGACTTCAAGAAAAATGAACCAAGCCTGGTTAGGTTTGAAACCTTACTGCACATCGCAATACAACACGTCATGCGCCAATGTCAGCATCCTTCCATCAACATGTTGTTTTGCATAGAAATTTTTCTAAAATCGCATCAAAAATCAAATTTAAATTGCTATTTGACGAATGATCACAATTCAAAGTGATACCCGTCATAATAAGAAAAAATGCCGCAATCCGGTTTTAAATTTCCCAAAACATCTTGCCCTTCGGAAGAATAGGGATTATGTAAAACGTGAATTTATTGTTTTCAGGAGAAACATAATGACCAAAATCGATATTTCAAAATTGAGCTATAAAGAACTTCGCGACCTAATGGAGCAGACCGAAGAAGAAGTCGAAAGCCGAAAAGAACAGGCCATCAAAGACCTTCGCGCGGAATTTAACCAAAAATTGAATGACGCCGGTTTTTCCATTCGCGAACTTTATCCGGATGTATTTAAAGCAACTGCCGCATCCTCTTCTGCACCGGTAAAAAGCAAACAATCCACTCCGCCGAAATATCGCAACCCGATAAACCCGGAAGAAACCTGGACCGGTCGTGGCCGTGTTATCGGTTGGGTGCTGAAACTGGCGGAAGAAAAAGGCACCACTGTTGATGCCATTAAAAATGATCCGGATTATCTGAACCCGGAACATCCGAACTACAAAACACATATTGCCGAACTTGAAAAATAAAATTCTCAAAGCCGTCACATCATGGCTTTGACGTTCCCCCTGCTGTTTCAGCAGGGGGTTTTATTTTGCGCAAAACACCTATCTGCCTTGCCTTTTCTCTTCTTTCTCGCCCCTGGAATACCCCGTCAATCCACCAGATTTCGGCACGGAAACAGCCTACAATGCAGCATGAACTTTCCCCTTTGCCACAAGGCAGGACCTAACCACAGCCCGCACTAATCGCCACCATGCAACTATCTAAAAAACAGAAATTTTCCCGTTAAAAAATAAAATCTATATTTTCAAACAACTTTAGAAACACTGTGCTGTTCAAATCACCGCCCCCTCTTGTGTGCCAAAAGCCCAATTTTGTTTGACTTTTGTAAGGTTTTGACAAAACAGTCCGTGTAATAAGCGGCTCCAAAATTCCAGATATCTAATATATCGTCACCGCCCCAAACACCCCTCAAAGGCAACAAACTGATCGCCATTCAAACACATGCAAAAGCTCAAAAAAGAACAAAAACAGAAGACGATTTGAAATCTGGCAATGCGTGAAATTTCAGGAATTGATTCCCCTTAGAACCATCGTCAATCATCAGGACAAATATGATGAACAGGTCCAAGCACGGATTTCCTCGCATAAGGCAAGCGCCGTTACGTCATGTTCCACAACAGACAAGGTTCATGGCACATAACGAACGGTAAATGATGGGCATCGTCACCAACACATCAGCGCACGACTAAAGCCCACAAAACCTCGCAACAACCAGCCTGAAATGCTGCACACCAAATAAGTCTTTTCGACATGAAACCTGGGTCGGGAAGAAGCGCCCCTTGGGATGAGGCTCACAACAGGCAGATGCGCGAATGCCTGGTTTTCATGTCATGCCGCCAAAAATACAACACAACATTTCTCACGCCGCGTATGCGTCGCGAACATTAAAGCCATCACAAATATCTGGGAAAATTCAGATCGATGGTGCCCCCGGGGAGAATCGAACTCCCACTCACAAAGTGAAACAGATTTTGAGTCTGCCGCGTCTACCAATTCCGCCACAGGGGCAGCAAGGCGCTTGATGCGCCGTCCATCGTGGGGGCGGATAATAGCGAGAATTTCGCGCTGGTCAATGGGGCTTTGCGTAAAAAAAACAAGTTGATCACGTTTCTGTCAGAAACCGTTGCAGCCTGCCGTCAAATAGAGTTACATCGCCCCATTCTTCAGCATACGGCCCATATATATGCGGCCTGACATAAAGGTCGCTCCTGGTGCTTCGCAGACTATATGACTGGACCCTTAGCCTGGCCTCCCACCGCCATGCTGCCATTGCCCTGGCCGTCATTGCCTTTGCTGAAAGTTCGTTTTTTCCCATTCCGCCAGATATTCTGCTGATTCCGATGATTCTTGCCGCCCGTAACAAGGCATGGCGCTATGCCACCATTTGCATGGTGGCATCGGTATTAGGCGGGCTGGCCGGTTATGCGATCGGACATTTTCTGTTTGAAAGTGTGGGCAAGCCCGTGCTTGGCTTTTACGGCTATGCCAGCAAGTTCGAGACATTTCGCGACTATTACAACGAATGGGGTGCCTGGGCTGTTTTCATTGCCGGGGTTACGCCCTTCCCCTACAAGGTTATTACGATCCTGTCCGGGGTTACATCACTGGACCCCGTCATATTCTCGGTCTCGTCAGTTCTGGCACGCGGCATTCGCTTTTTCCTGATTGCCGCGCTGATCTGGCAATTTGGCCCCCCCATTCGCGATTTTATCGAACGGCGCCTGGGTCTTGTCTTCACAGTTTTCATTGTCGGCCTGGTGGGCGGCTTTGTCGCCATCAAGTACCTAATTTAGAAAACCTTACAACACGCATTACGGATGGAGCCAAATGGCATCTTCATATTCCCGCCGCCGCACCCCATCACCGTTGCCCGGCCTGTTTGTTTTTCTGGTCTCAGCGGGCAGTCTTGGTTTTGCGTTCTATGCCCAGTATGTTGAAAAACTGCTGCCGTGCATTCTGTGCCTTTATCAACGCATCCCCTATTATAGCGTGGTCGGCCTTGCCCTTGTCTCGCTGCTGCTTATCCGTCAGCCAGGCCTGTCGCGCGGCCTGATATATCTGTGCGGTATCGCCTTTGCGATTGGCGCGGGCATTGCGTTTTATCACGTTGGGGTTCAGGAATTGTGGTGGGATGGCCCTGAAATGTGCGGCGGCCTGACAAGCGGGGCCTCAAACATCGCCGACCTCAAGGCACAGCTTCTGGCTCAACCCATTGTTCGGTGCGACAAAATTGACTGGAAACTGTTTGGCATCACCATGCCGACGGTCAATTTGTTTTTCTCGATTGCAATGGCCGTTTTCTGCCTTTTGGCACCGCGCAGCAAAATGATGCGCACCACCGGCCAGTACTAAACCAAAACAGCGAACCATCGCTGCCTGCGCCTTACAACAGGCAGATAAAACAACAAAGCCGACGCGGAGATCTGCGTCGGCTTTGTTTATGTTGCTGGCGACAAAAAGCCACGCATCCACGTAGCCAGCCTAAAAGTCGTATTCCAGTTCGGTATCCCAATATAAAAAATCCCGCCAACTTTCATGAAGATAGTTTGGCGGGAAAGATCGTCCAATAGACTGCAACTGCTGCATCGTGGGCTGGTCGGGCCGCCGGCGCAAATGAAGACCAGCCTCCTTGACTGATCGGCTTCCCTTATGCAGGTTGCAGGTGCCACAAGCCGCGACAATATTGGTCCAGTTGGTGCGTCCGCCCTTGGAGCGCGGCACCACATGATCAAAGGTCAGGTCGTTTACCGGCAGGCGATCACCACAATATTGGCAACTGAACCGGTCGCGCAAAAAAACGTTAAAACGGGTAAAGGCAGGTGTGCTTTTGATCGGCACATATTCCTTCAGGGAAATGACGCTGGGCAGCTTCATTTTAAAGGAAGGCGAGCGCACCTCACGGTCATATTCGGAAAGAACATTGACACGATCAAGGAACACCGCCTTTAGCGTATCCTGCCAGGACCACAAAGACAGCGGGAAGTAACTTAACGGGCGAAAATCCGCGTTAAGAACAAGGGCCGGACACGTATTGGGCGATAGAAACATATCATCCGCTCCGCCGTGTTTACAGAGTCGTACCGCCTGTCTAGCATCTTCGTCACACGGGGCTGATGAATATCCTGTGACGTTTTATATACGGGTGGTAACGCACGCATAAATCACTGATTGAGAAGATTATAGACGATTTTTCCCAAAGCGCAAAACCGCTTTTACGCCGAGTCGCCGCATTGCAAAATCTTCCGAAAATCCGGCTCTATTCTGTCACATTCCGGCAGAAACCGGCTTGTCGCCAGGTGCCCGTTCAAACCGGCGAAACCCATCACTGTTTATCACAGAAGGCACTGCACAAAAAAACAGCCGGAACACAAGGTCCGGCTGTTCTCCTGGCCTCTGGGGCCAAATCTGAAAAAGCAAAAAGGCCCGCCAAAGACGGACCTTCGTACTTTGTTAAAGCAAAATTGCCTTAGGCAGCTTTTGCTTCAGCAGCTTTAACGATCTGACGTTTAACCTTCAGCAGATCGGCATCAAGCTTGGTGTTAGCCGTGCCAATCAGATACGCATCCAGGCCACCACGTTTTTCGATGGTGCGGATTGCATTGGTGGTCAGACGCATACGAACCGAGCGGCCGAGCGTTTCGCTCAACAGCGAGGTCTGCTGCAAGTTCGGAAGAAAACGACGTTTGGTACGATTGTGGGCGTGGCTCACATTCATGCCGACCAAAACGCCTTTGCCGGATACCGGGCAGCGACGTGCCATGACCTGATCTCCTGGTCTAATTTCGCAAAAGGACGCTTGGCCTGAACACGCAGGCCCGCGCTTGGAGCCGGGTTAATACTGCCTCAAACCAGTGCCGTCAAGCCTCTTCCGCGCAATTTACCGCAATTACTGCGGAATTCTATGTTTCACCGTTCGTTTATCGTTTTTCGGCAGTTTCGGCCCGGCACAACACCCCGCTAGCGGCATAATTGATACCCGATTTGGCAATATCGGCGGCCAAAATACCACACAATATTTATGCCCTGCCCCGCATCCCGCCGCCATATAACGGGATTCGCCATTGTAAAATCAGGATTCGCTAAATACCCGATCAATCCTGACAAGCTGCGATACATATATAAAGTCATCACACAGCAAAACCAGCGCCTCTCAAAGGGACCTGACACAGTTATTCGCAGCTCAATACCTTCCCTTCCTTGCCCGATCCTTCGCAATCTGCCCGGCCCTGCACTGCTTTAAACCACATACCGGTTATATTTGACGGACAGGTAGAAAATTGCCTTTCCCTTTACACAAAGCACGCGCCAGTATTGATCCTTGTCAAAACAGATTTCAAATGCCGCTGGTATAGTTCCGCAGATTTTCAGGGGACCCTTTTTATGGGCCCATGCTTGGGGAGCAACGCATCGATGAAAACCGATTCCAAAGTCGCCTTGCCGTTAATCGGCATCCTGCTGGTCGCCGTTATTGGGCTGGTCCTGTATCTTACCGGGTTTGTTTTTGCAGCCTTGGGGATTTCCATTGCTTCAGCCTGGATTTACGTTGCCCTGGCTCTTGTCCCGGTTGCATTCCTGGTTTTGATTGATTTCAGCCGTTAAGCTCCGGCCAAAAGCATTTTCTGCGATACCAAAACCAAAAACAGCCTGTTGGATCATCCCACAGGCTGTTTTTTATACTTAATCACAAAGCAGTCTTTTCAAACCCCATGCCCTTTCACAATAAGGACTGCAGGTTAAAAGCGGTTGTTTGATCAATCGACCAAAAGGCCCTCGGCACGCAAGGCCGCCAGAACCGAGGTGCGCCCGCGCATTCGGTCCCCGAAATCGCCAATATGGGGCCAACGGAAAGTATTAATACCGATCATGCCAGCCCAATTGATCGCAACAAGCAAATAGGCATCGGCCACACTAAATTGCCGCCCCATCAGATAATGTCGACCATCGGAAAACAGCTTCTCATATTTCTCAAATTCGTCCGAAAGTCTGGTGATCACGGCGTCACGCAGATCTGGTGTCGTTCTTTTTTGCTGCAATAGCGAAAATTGAGCATGAAGCTCATGCTCAATACGGGTCAGAAAAGCATTCAACCGGGCACGTTCGGCAGAATCCGGCGCGGGTGACACACCACTTTGCCAAAAATGGTCGGCAATATAATGCAGCGTACCAACACAGTCCGTTATCACATCGTCAGTGGGAAGTTTCAGGACAGGAATACGTCCATCGGGACTAATGGACAAAAAGTTTTCGCCATGTTCGGTTTTTAAGGTTTTGTGATTCACCTTAACGAGGCGAAATTGCTCACCTGTTTCGAGCAGGGATATATGAGTCGAGAGTGAACAAGCCCCCGGCATGTAAAACAGTATCATCTTGACACATCTCTTGGGTTCGCATGCGACAACCTGTCCCCCAACAGCCGTCATCTTTCGCGCTATAAATGGAATAAATCCCCAGGAGCGCAAGGGATAGTTACTAAACAATACAAGTTTAATAAAAAAATGCGCCGGATCATATTCTGGCGCATTTTTCACAAAGATACCCGCAAGCCCGTTTTAGAACAGCTCGAAAATCTGGCCTGTTTGTAACCCTTCAACCGACTTGGCATAACCAAGAGCCGCCTTTGCCGCAGGCACCGGGTCATGCCCGCGAAAGAAGGGGCCATATCCCTCCATTGCCTCGGCAATCACACCGGGGCTGACCGCATTGATACGCAGCCCGGCAGGCATTTCAATTGCCGCCGCCCGCACAAATGCCTCGACCGCACCATTCACCATCGAGGCCGAACTGCCATAACGAATGGGGTCTTTGGTCAGAATACCGGTTGTCAGGGTAAAAGACGCCCGATCAGTCACATAATCCCGACCAATCAACACCAGGTTCACCTGCCCCATCAGTTTGTCATTAATGCCGATGCGGTATTTTTCATCATCCATTTCGGCAAAATCGCCAAAATGGACCTTGCCCGCCGTAGAAACCACCGCATCCAGCGCACCGACCTTTTCGTAAGCAGCGCGAATACTGGCCAGGTCGCAAATGTCGATCTGTACATCGCCACTGCTGCGCCCGGCAGTGATAATATCATGCCGTGCGCCCAGTTCGGCGGCAACGGCCTTGCCAATCGTGCCAGAGGCCCCAATCAGAAGAATTTTCATCACGTTATCTCCATTGCTTTTGGAAAAGGATGAAATGATCTTCTCACGGCAACATTGGATCGATAACATACCAATTATCAAACATTTTGTTTAACATGATAAACAATGAAACAGTATCTGACAGAAATGCACAGCTTTGCCACTGTGATCGAACAAGGCGGCTTTACTGCTGCGGCAAAGGTTTTGCGTGTTTCCAAGGGATTAATCAGCCAGCAGATATCGCGGCTGGAGGAAGCCCTGGGAACGAAGCTATTGTTTCGTTCCACCCGGCGGTTGGAATTGACAGAAACCGGCGCAGCTTTTCTGGTTTATTGCCAACGCCTGGGGGAGGCCGCCGATGCCGGTTTTGACGCGGTTGAAAGCCTGCGCAAAAGCCCGACGGGCATTGTGCGCATTACGGTGCCGGTATCGTTTGGCGAGATATTTTTAAACGACATCATCGCCCGTTTTCAGGCACAAAACCCTGGCATTATCATCGAACTGGAGCTGGAAAACCGCTATCGCGACCTGCGTGCCGACCCGGTTGATATGGCCATTCGTGCGGGCCTGCCCGACGACCCGGACCAAATCGCCATTCCATTAGGGCAGCTTTCCGAACTGGTATGCGCCAGCCCCGCCTATTGGCAAAACCACCCATCCGTCACCATGCCCGATGATTTGCGCCACCATAACTGCATCAACAATTTTCATTACTGCAAGGATCATCGCTGGCTGTTTTTTGGCAAGGATGGCCCGGTATCGGTGCTGGTGGACGGCAATTTGCGGCTTAATCATTACCCGCTGATCCGCAATGCCGTGTGCCAGGGGCTGGGTATTGCCCGCCTGCCGCGCTACATCGCCATGACCGAAATTGATGCAGGGCGCCTTGAAACGCGGCTGGATGAGTACACATCCCCGCGCAGCCCCATAAGCCTTGTTTACCCCTATCAGGGCGCACAACCGCTTAAAAACCGCTTATTCATCGATTTTATCCGCAACTGGTTCCACGGGCGGCCCCATTTGCTGGAAACAAATACAGGCTGATCTGGTTATCAGGATAATGTGCCAATCCGCGCCATCACATCATCAACGCTCACGCCTGTTTCGCGCATGGATTGCAGGGTTTCGGATTTATCGCGCTTGGCAAAGCGTTTGCCGTCCGGGCCGGTCAGCAGTTTGTGATGATGATATTCCGGCACGTCATAGCCCAGCAATTCCTGCAACAGGCGGTGCAGGTGGCTGGCGAAAAACAAATCCTCGCCGCGTGTGACCAGCGAAATGCCCTGCAAATGGTCGTCATGGGTGACGGAAACATGGTAGCTGGTCGGGGTATCCTTACGCGCCAGCACCACGTCACCAAAAATTTCCGGCACCGCAACCTGCCGCCCGGCATTGCGATCATGCCAATAAAGCCGTTTTCCCACCTGTTTTATCGCCTGCCCCATATCCAGCCGCAGGGCATAAGATTGGCCCGCCTCGATACGCTCCTGGCGTTCCATTGCACTTAAATGGCGGCACGTACCGGGGTAAAGCGCACCATCCGGCCCATGCGGGGCGTTGCCGATGCGCGCAATTTCCGCCTGGATTTCCTTGCGGGTGCAAAAGCACGGATAGAGCAGGCCCCGTTCACCTAAACGGTCCAGCACGGATTGATAATCGCTGAAATGGGCGGACTGAATGCGCACCGGCTGTTCCCAGTGTAAGCCCAGCCAGGCAAGATCATCGTATATGGCGGTGATAAATTCCGGGCGGCAGCGGGTCTGGTCAATATCCTCGATCCGCAACAAAAACCTTCCA
Source organism: Thalassospira sp. TSL5-1 (assembly GCF_001907695.1). NCBI lineage: Bacteria > Pseudomonadati > Pseudomonadota > Alphaproteobacteria > Rhodospirillales > Thalassospiraceae > Thalassospira > Thalassospira sp. TSL5-1. The sequence continues at coordinate 259,724 of NZ_KV880637.1, read as the reverse complement.
CCAGCACCGGCCTTTTGCGCGGCAAACAGCGCCGATGCAGCATGCCCCAAATGCAGATACCCCGTCGGACTGGGGGCAAAACGGGTGATATCACCCATGTTTGCCCCGCGCACCAAAAGAGAAATTACCAGCGGTCCTTGTCACCATGCCCCTTGTCCCTGGCCGTATCGGCCGCGACATGGCGCAGCGGCCGTTTGGGGCCACGTTTGGGTTTTTCATCAAACAGGTCCGAAAGTTCGCGCAGCATGGTGCCGCCCAGTTCTTCGGGGTCGTTGATTGTCACGGCATGTTGGTAATAACGGGTGACGTCATGACCAATCCCGATGGCCAGCAACTCAACTGGCGACCGGGTTTGAATCCAGTCAATCACTTCGCGCAAATGCCGTTCCAGATAATTGCCGGAATTGACCGACAGGGTGGAATCATCCACCGGTGCACCATCGGAAATCACCATCAGAATACGGCGCTGTTCATTACGCGCCAGCAAACGGTCATGGGCCCACAGCAATGCTTCGCCGTCGATATTTTCCTTGAGCAACCCTTCACGCAACATCAGGCCCAGGTTTTTGCGTGCACGACGCCAGGGCGTATCGGCAGCCTTGTAAATAATATGGCGCAAATCATTCAAACGGCCCGGTTTGGGCGGTTTGCCCGCATCCACCCAGGCTTCGCGCGATTGCCCGCCTTTCCATTGCCGAGTAGTAAAACCAAGGATTTCCACCTTCACCCCGCAGCGTTCCAGCGTGCGGGCCAAAATATCGGCCGACAAAGCGGCAATGGTAATCGGCCGTCCGCGCATGGAGCCGGAATTATCGATCAGCAACGTCACGACCGTATCGCGGAAATCGGTATCATGTTCGAGCTTGAAGGACAGCGGCGTTGACGGTGTTGCAACGATACGTGCCAGCTTGGCGGCATCGAGGATGCCTTCTTCAAGGTCAAAGTCCCAGCCACGGTTTTGCTGCGCCATCAGACGACGTTGCAAGCGGTTGGCAATGCGCGACACAACGCTTTGCAGGGCTGCCAACTGTTTATCAAGCATGGCGCGCAGGCGCGAAAGCTCCATGCTTTCGCACAATTCATCGGCAAAGACGGTTTCGTCATATTCGCGGGTAAACGGCTCATATCCGCGCTCAATCGGTTCATTGCGCCCGTCAAATTCCGGCTGTTCACCCGGCCCGGCAGGCTGTTCTTCCTGCGCCTGGGCGTCAAGCTGCTGGTCGTCAACATCACCCTCGCCCGATTCCGCATCGTCAGCGCCACTTTCCTGCTGCTGATCATCGCCATCGGGGTCGGTTTCGTCGCTATCGCCCTGCTCGCCACCCTGGCTTTCCTGTTCATTGTCCGGGGCGTCTTCACCATCCTGCTGATCCTGATCATCGCCTTCCTGTTCGGGCGGATCGTCCAGCAGGTCATCCTCCAGCGACAAATGATCCAGCAACCGGCGCATCCCGCGCGAAAAGGCTTCCTGATCATCCAGCAGCGACTGAAGCTCTGCCAAGTCGCCACCGGCCTTTTCCTCGATCTCGGAACGCCATAGATCGATCAGGTTACGGGCGGAATCCGGGGCCTTTTCGCCGGTAAACATTTCGCGGGCCAGCATGCCGATGGCATCGGCAAAGGGGGCATCCTCGCGGGCGGTCAAACGGTGAAAATTCTTGGCCTTGCATTCGGCATCCTCGTGCGCACGCAGATTTTTGCGCACACCGGGAAAATAACGCGACCCCAGTGCTTCATAACGGGCGGTTTCAAGGGCCTCGTAAACGGCCTGGGCTTCGGCACTTTCGGGCATGCGTTTTTGATGCAGGGCCGCATCATGATGACGCAGCTTCAACGCCCAGCCATCGGCCACGCCACGCAAATCGGCAACTTCATCCTTGGGCAGGGCCTGCTTGGGCATGGGCAGGCGCACATGTTCGCCATAGCCCCCAGGGCGCCCGCCTTTGACAAAGCCCACCTCCAGATCGTTACGACCCGCCAGCGCACGAAATGTCGCCGCCGTGCCGCGCAGAAATCCTGAAAGCGCCTCGTCGTTTTTCATCGCTTGCTGTCTCGTATCTATCCGGGTTTATGGTGCTGCAGGCCGGGTCATATTCAGCCTGCAGCAAACCTGTCATCTCAAAGGCGGCGCTGTTCTTAGCGCACCATCACATTGATGGCACTTTGCGGCAGTTCCTCGCCAAAGCAACGCTGGTAATATTCGGCCAAAATGGGCCGTTCAACCTCGTCACAACGGTTCAGGAAGGTCACGCGGAACGCATAGGCGACATCGTTAAAGATCTCGGCATTTTCCGCCAGCGTAATCACGGTACGCGGGCTCATCACGGTCGAAATGTCACCAGCCACAAAACCCTGACGGGTCAGGTTGGCAAGGGCCACCATCGCCTCGATCTTGCTGCGGCCTTCGGGCGTGTCAAAGCTGGGCACCTTGGCTGCAATGATATTGGTTTCATCAGCCACCGGCAAATAGTTCAGCGTTGCGACGATCGACCAGCGGTCCATCTGCGCCTGGTTGATCTGCTGGGTACCATGATAAAGCCCCGTGGTATCGCCAAGGCCCACCGTGTTTGACGTGGCAAACAGGCGAAAATGCGGATGCGGATGAATAACCTTGTTCTGATCCAGCAGGGTCAGCTTGCCGTCCACCTCAAGAACACGCTGAATCACAAACATGACATCCGGACGACCGGCATCATATTCGTCAAACACCATCGCCACCGGGCGTTTCAGGGCCCAGGGCAAAATGCCTTCGCGAAATTCGGTGATCTGTTTGCCATCACGCAGAACGATGGCATCCTTGCCGATCAGGTCAATACGGCTGATGTGGCTATCGAGGTTAACACGGACACAGGGCCAGTTCAGGCGGGCGGCGACCTGTTCAATATGGGTCGATTTACCCGTACCGTGATAGCCCTGAATCATCACACGGCGATTGTGGGCAAAGCCCGCCAGAATCGCCAATGTGGTATCGCGGTCAAATCGGTAAGTCGGATCACTGGCCGGGACATGTTCGCTGCTCTGGCTGAAAGCCGGCACCATCATGTCGCTATCAATACCGAATGCCTCACGCACGGAAATCTTGGTATCGGGTGCATCCAGCGGATGTTCTGCTGCACCACCACTCGCTTCGTAACCTTGGCTCATAAGTACTCGCGCATTTTAAAGACCGGCTCGCCCGGCCGAATGTGTCATCTTTCTCATTAATAACGATTAAGCCGCCGCGAACAAAGGAAAGTTACGGAATTTTTTGCCTTTGGCGTAAAAACCTGTATTTGCAGCAACTTTTACGGGCCTTACCGGCAACCGGCAAGACCCGCCCAAACAACACGGTATCGCCGAGTTCGCTAAATCGAAACCCGTGCCTCAAGATCACGGATATAAGTCATCAGGCTGGAATAGGCCGCACTGATGCTTTTAAACCGTTCTTCGGCCCGTTTGTCACCGCCATTGGCATCAGGATGGTATTTTTTCGACAGTTGCTTGTATTTGGATTTCAGCTCGTCCTTTGAAAACGGCCACCCCAGATCCAGCGTTGCCATCGCCTCCTGCTGTTCGCGCGGCATTCCCAGCGCCCCGGCCCGGCGTGCCGCATCCTCGGCATTGCGTTCCCGGCGGTTGGCATTGGGGTCACCCCCCGGGCCATGATGGGTTTGTTCGCCGTCTTCGTTAAAAAAACCAAAACCATCGGAGAACTTGAAATCAAATGGCTTTTTGGCCCCGCGAATATGCCCGAACTGCCATGTCGGCCGCTGCCAATGGGTATCACGGCGGACATGTTCTTCAATATCATCGGCTTTCATGCCGCTAAAATAGTCCCAGGATTTGTTGTATTGCCGAACATGTTCCAGACAGAACTGGTAATAGGTGCTCAGGCTGCGGTCTTTGGGGGCCCTAAATTCCCCATGCTCCGCACAACCGGGCCAATCGCACACAGGCAAATCGGGCTCGGTAAAATACAACGTCTTGCGTTTGTTTCGTTGCGCTCTGTTCATAGGGGTTTATATGTTCGGAACAATCAAAGGACGCAATATCATATGTGTCGATTGCGAACGATAAAAGGATTGAAAAAGCCTGACGGGTTTAAAAGACTGATGCAATGAACGCCAAGGTTTCTCGCCTGGTCTTTTCACACATGATCCTTTCAACAATTAGAGAATGTTACATGCAGGTTGCTCAACAAATTCGCGATATCATCACCGCACAGTTTACCCCCGAAAAACTCGAACTGATTGACGATTCCGCCAAGCATGCCGGGCATTCCGGGGCCGACCCGCGCGGCGAATCCCATTTTTCGCTTTTGATCGTTTCCAAAAGCTTTGAAGGCCAGAACCGGGTTAACCGCCAGCGACTGGTTTATGGCGCTTTGGATGATCTGCTGAAAAACCGGGTTCATGCCCTGGCCCTAAAAACCATGACCCCGGAAGAATGGGCCAACCGGCAAGGTTAAACGCGCAAGCACGACATGTGTCTGCGTCCCGGCAAATTGCAATGCCGCGGGCATTAAAAATTAAGACCATCAAGGGCAACACTCACGTCCAGCCCCACACTCAAGGCTGCCAGTACCTGCCCGCTACGCGGATCCGTGACCGGCATGGTGATTTGCGACAAAAACTTTGCTGTCGAGGCATCGTAGCGAATGTCGGTAATCTGTACTGCATCGGGTGACGGATTTTTGAAGATGGCGAATTTGGCTTCACGGGATTGATCATAATTGCTTGTCGGGCTGGACATACCCAAAATCAGCCCTTTGTGATCAAAAATAAACGCCTCGGCAATTTGAACATTTCGGTTGCGATAAACCCGTTGCAGATAGGCCGATAGCTCGTTTTGCAAAATTTCCGCTGCCAGCCGGGAAGCCGTGCCATGTGCTGTCGCCACTGTCCATTCATGATCAAGGGCTGCAATCTTTTGCGGGCTGGCCAGTTCGCCATAACGGGAATCATTGCGCGCCACCACATCTTGCAAGGCATTGATCAGGGCGGGGGCCCGCAACCATTTCCGGATGCGGTTTATGTCATTCCGGGTGATGTGTTCTATTTCTGCCGGATCAAGCGCCACTGATGCCGGGCCACAATCAGACAGGGCACGGTTGAGTTTGGGAATAATATCAGGATGGGCGCGAGTATAATCGCGGGAAAAATACATCACCAACGGCACATAACGGGCAAACCTTTCGGCAAACTGACTGGCATGCTCTGCCATGTTATCGCGGATATGGGGAAATGCCTGATGATCGATCAAAACAACATCCACCCGGTCAGCTGTTAACAAAGCCAAAAGCGACTTGCGCGACGGGGCTTGAATAACGTCAGAATAGCCCTGCTCCATCAGCCATTCGGCCTCGTTCGACCCCAAAACAACACCAATAGTGAGGTCACTGCCTGACCTGAGAAGGCGGCTGATCTGTTCCTGCCGGTGCTGATGATAGACCCATACCCATTTTTCCAGCACCAAAGGGGCCGTTGGTTCTGCATAAATCGACATGTTTTTTGACAGGCGAGACAGAAAAAAACCGTCCGCCTGCCCTTTGCGAACCTGATCAAGATTACGTTGGCGCGGTGCCAGCGTAATCTCATAATCCATGTCAATTTTATCAAAGGTACAATCAAGCAACCGGATCGTTGAACCCGTTAGAACCCCGTCTTCCACGTCCTGATAAGGGGGCTGAACACTGGTTTTTAGAACAAGATTTTTCCCGCGCACCTCTTGTGCCTTGGCACGATGACAGCCCGATACGGCAAAGACCACAATGCCCAGTATCATGATCAGCGTCATTCTGCCAAACCGGCAAGAAAAGCCATTGATACGAGTTTTAACCTTTTGCCGCCCTAAAACACCTCTGCCCATTTTTGCCCCCGCCTGGCACAACCCCCCGAAAACCTATCAAGATATCGGCGCAGGAAAGGGCAAAAACAACCCCTTTAGGGTAGGAAAATCCCCAAAAAGATAGCATCGCTGGAATCCAGGATTTAAGGCAGGAAAATAACCACTGGCAATATGTTGCAGCGTCTCATCAATCGTCTTGCGGCCCTGTATAACTATCCGGGGCAATACGTTTGACAGCGGCGCCATCGCTACGCCAACCGTGACAGCTATTGACCAGAGGGCTTTGCTTTTTGCGCGGCTTGGCTGTTCCCTGTTCTTCTTCATGACGCTGTTTTTCAGCAGCTTTGCGGGCACGGAAAGGAAAGATGGTTTGAAAGGCGGTTGTCGCGACCGGCCCCATCAATTCGGTCAGGTGGGTGCAGCCATATATACCGCCCACACGTTCGCGAATTTTCTGTCGAAGGCCGGGACCAATTTTAAGCCCCACCAGCTTGTCATAATTCGGGGCAATTTCGTTACAGGCCGCAAACGGGGCGTGATCCGTCACAGCTTCAGCAGCCTGAATAACCATGTGATCATCAAGCGTCAGTCGCAGCCACATTTGGTGAATAGGTTCACCGGCAGGAATTTCGCCACGGTCATGGTTTTCAAAACCATATGTTTTGACATCGGTAATATGCCCTTCAATATCCCACAAACCATCGGAACGCCGATAGCCGGTGCAAGTTACCTTTCGGGTGTGAATATGTTCACGCGGTGCGGGATCTGACAGGGGCATAACTCTCTCCTTTACGTAAACGTAAGGACAGAAAACACCCTCCTGTCAACCGGGAAACGCTGCAAGCACACAAACAGCGCAAAATAACAGCGCCCCCAATTAAGCTCGCCAGACCGATTGGCCCGATCAAACCTGCCCGGGGACGAATCGCGTTATCACAACGCGCGACAAAGCCTCCCGGTTATGGTTATAGGTCACCGCCGTCCCGGATGGCCTAAAACGGGCTTGCTAACAGTCAGGCAACGCCATAATCGGACCCGAAAATGAATTTCTCGCGGTCGCGCACCTCATCCTCCAGGCCTTGCTTGACCACATTAAACAAATCGCGGATCGACACCATCCCGACAACACGGTCGCCATCCACCACCGGCAGGTGACGATATCGATGCGCACTCATAAGCGTCAGCGCCTCGTGTGCATTGTCATCCGGGCGCAGCGTATCGGGATTAGCGGTCATCACATCAACCAACGGCGTTTTGGCGGGATCAAGCTTTTTGGCAACCACGCGATTAACCAGGTCACGCTCGGTAAAAATACCGGCAAGCCGGGCAGAATCATCAACCACAATCACGGCACCGATTTTTCGCTCACTCATCAATAACACCGCATCCATAACGGAATCGGCAGGGTTCAAAGTAGCAAGGGACTGTTCCTTCACGAGACCCGGTACGATTTTAGTATCCATTTTGTCTCTCTATCCAGTTTGCTGTTGCCGTTGAATGGCAATCAAAACGCACCCCTAGATAACCGGCACGCATGCCATCACCCTAAAATTTTAACCGATAAGTAGAATATTTACGACCATTTAACGCGATTTTCGTATTTTTCCCGTCAGGCATACACATACAAAGCACCCCGCAGCACGCTGCGGGGTGTCGGTTATCACGGACCTAACACAGGAACATTCACCCCTGAAAAACCGGGAATGATCACTCTTCTTCGTTAGCAGGCACACTGTCAGCCGGGCGCAGCTTCACCCGTGTGACCTGGTTGCGCACACGGCGCAGCACTTCAAATTCCAGCCCATGAAACCGGAATTGCTGCCCGACATCGGGGATACGCCGGGTTTCATACAGCAACAAGCCGGCAATGGTGGCTGCCTCTTCGTCGGGCAGGCGCCAGCCAAACCGGCGATTCAAATCGCGAATGGTGACATCGCCGCGCACAATGACCGAACCGTCAATCTGCGGCTGAACACCCACCACTTCGACATCGGTTTCATCGGCAATATCGCCAACAATTTCTTCCAGAATATCTTCCAGCGACACAACACCTTCAAAGGCACCATATTCGTCAACGACGATGGCAAAATGCTCGTGCCGTTCCTTGAAGGCCTTCAACTGGTCGGCCAAAGTGGTTGAATCGGGAATAAACCAGGGCTTGGCCGCCAATGCGCGAATGTCGGCGGCGTTTTCCGGCTTGTTCCCGCGCACGATGGTTTTAAGAACCTCGCGCGCATGCAAAACACCAACAATATTGTCCGGATCATTTTCATAAATCGGAATACGGGTATGCGGGCTTGCCAGCACGGTTTCGAGAATTTCATCAAGCGAGCGGGTAATATCAATCATCTGCACCTTGCGGCGGTGCACCATGATTTCCCAAACCCCCACATCATCCAGGTCCAGAATACCGTGCAGCATGGCACGTTCGGCCTGATGATCGCCAATCACCTCGTCATCGGCATGAAGCTCGATGGCACCGCGCAATTCGCGTTCGCTGTCCGTGCCCGGGCCATCGCCGCTGCCAAACAGGCGCATGGTCATCCGGACAATCACCTGGATCGTTTCTGTCACCGGGGCAAATAACGTAACCAGCACCTTCATTGGGCGTGCCACGCGCAAGGCCATGCTATCGGCATGTTTCAGCGCATAGGTCTTGGGCAGAATTTCCGCAAAAATCAGCACCAGTGCCGTCATCACGGCAGTCGCATAAACAACGCCGTTCGGGCCAAAAACCGCAATCATGACCGACGTTGCCATTGCGGACGCCAAAATATTAACCAGGTTATTTCCCAGCAGAATGGCACCAATCAGCCGTTCCTGATTTTCGCGCAAACGGTTGACCATCCCGGCACGGGCGTCCCCATCCTGCTCCTTGTGGTGCATGATGGAACGCGATGCCGCCGTCAGCGCCGTTTCCGACCCCGAAAAAAATGCCGACAACATCAGCAGGATAAAAATCACGACGATCGTGATTGTCATATGGTCCCCTCGTTCTCAGAACGGCGATTTTCGCCCAACAGGTTCAAATATCTTGGTTGTTAACATTTGCCACGGCCCGCCAAATTGGCAGGCCGCAGCCGGTTGCCCGCTTAATCCGCCCGGCAGGACCGGGAAATGGCAGCCCGCATCTTGCTGACATCCATTTCACGCGATGTAAATGCCTTGCCAATGCCGCGCGTCATGACAAAAGTGATCTGCCCGTCACGCACTTTTTTATCGCGCGACATATGGCTGATCAACCGGTCCACATCCCAGTGCACGCCCGAAATTTGCGACGCCCGCACCGGCAGGCCCACCGCCTGCAAATGGTTCATCAGGCGCGTGGTATCCTGCGCCGGGGCCATGCCCATTGCCGCACACACATCATGGGCAATCACCATGCCGATTGCCACCGCCTCGCCATGCAAAAGCCGCCCGTCATAACCAAGTTCGGCCTCAAAGGCATGGCCGAATGTGTGCCCCAGATTAAGCAGCGCACGCTTGCCGCTTTCGCGTTCATCCTGCGAAACAACCCGCGCCTTGGCCGCACAACTGCGATACACCGCCTGTTTGCGTTCCGCACCATCGCGCGTAATCACGGCTTCGGCATTGTTTTCCAGCCAGTCAAAAAAATCCGGCTCGTCAATCAGGCCGTATTTGGCAACTTCGGCATAGCCCGCCAGCATTTCGCGTTTGGGCAGGGTATCAAGAACCGCCGTATCGGCCAAAACCAGGCGCGGCTGATGAAATGCGCCGACAAGGTTTTTGCCCGATTTGGAATTGATGCCGGTTTTACCGCCCACCGAACTATCCACCTGGGAGAGCAGGGTTGTCGGAATTTGCACAAAATCCAGCCCACGCAGAAGCGACGCCGCGACATAGCCGCCCAAATCACCAATCACACCGCCGCCCAAGGCGATGATCAGGGTGGAACGTTCGATGCCAAAAGCAAGGATTTGTTCGATCACGCTTTCAAAACTGGCAAAGCTTTTGGAGGCCTCACCCGCCGGGACAACTACGCTGCGATGGGGAATACCCGCCGCCTCCAGCGATGCCTGCACAGTCGGCAAATGAAGCTTTTCAACGCTACTGTCCGTCAGGATGACAACACCTGCTGCGCGGGCAAAAGGCGCAACATATTTGCCGGTATCGGGCAAAAGACCACTGCCGATCACGATATCGTAACTGCGATCGCCCAATTCGACGCGAAGTGTTTCTGCACTGTTCAAGATTTCAACTTCCCATTTTCGTCAAAGGCATTTGCCAGGGCGGCCAGCACCCCGTCGCGGGTGTCTTCCTTGGAAGCATCGCCGCAATCAAATGTCACATCGGCACCGGCATAAACCGGGTATCGTGTTTCAATCAGATCGGCCAAAATCTGGCGCGGGTTGCCGCTATTGAGCAACGGGCGATGCGGACGCCCGGCGGTACGGTGTACCAGCACATCCAGATCGGCACGCAGCCAGACTGATACACCCTTTTCCAAAATCAGTTTGCGGGTCTGTTCACGAATAAAGGCACCACCCCCGGTTGCCAGAACAACCTGGTCGCCTTCCAGCAAGCGCGCGATGACGCGTTCTTCACCATCGCGAAAGGCATCTTCGCCATAAAGCCGGAAAATATCGGCAATCGAGCAGCCAGCCGCTTCCTCGATTTCGCGATCGGCATCAATGAAGGGCAAATCCAGCGTTTTGGCGACCATGCGCCCGATGCAGCTTTTACCTGCCCCCATCAGGCCGACAAAAACCAGCGACCGGTTCTTCAAACCGGCAGTGATATGTGCGGCAATATCCGTGTGCAAACCCGACTCGTCATTGTTACGATCCATGACCGGTTTGCATTCCTGTTTTATCATGTTCATACGGTCCCTTGACCGCCTGATACAAAGTGACACTGTTACACAATTCTTTAGGGCACGGTTGCGCGGAACGCAAGCAAACCGCACGGCGAATTTACAAACAGTGTGTCGAACATCATTCTGGCCGCAAAAATGACATACAATTATTAACGTTCTGCACCCTAGACTGATTTGGTCCTGCCGAATTAGGATGTAAGCAGATTTTATCAAAGTGGCTGATTTCTCGGTCAGAACACCCAAACCAAAGCTTGAGAGCCCATGAAAATTCTATCCCGGATCATTCTGTTTCTGATTATTGCGGTCATTGCGGGCGGCGCCATATTCCTTGTGACCTGGGACATACCGGCACCAACATCGCAAATCGAACAACCCATCCCTGATTCGAGGTTCAATTAAAATGCGTTCAGGCACCACCAGGGCCTGCCTTGTCGCCTGCCTGACCGGGCTGGGCACATTGATGCAGGTTATCCCCGCCGGGGCACAACAAGCCCCCGTTCCCCTGTTTTTGCAAAACCGCAATACCGACAGTTCCACCGCAACGGATGGAAATGCCAATAGCGGCACGGCAACAAACCGGCAAGGATTGGGCGGTGGAAGCCAGGATGGTGCCGGATCGCAAACCACTCCGCAGGGACCAAACGGCGTATTTGGCTGGGGTGCGGGTGCTGGTGCGAGCACAGGCAACACCTACCCCACCGATCCTGATGCCGTTCAAACCCTGCAACTGAACGCGGTTGATGCCGAATCTGTCGGCATACTGGACCGCAATTCGGGCGGGCTTGGCGTGGATATGTGGACAGGCACCTCACGCGAGATGGCGGCCCGCCTGGTCGATGCCCTGCCCGACAATCCTGGCAGCCGCGCGATGCGCAACCTTGAGCGCCGCCTGCTTCTCAGCATTGCGGCAGCGCCAGAAGACCACAAGGATATCAGCCTGCTGGCCCACCGCGTTGCCAAACTACAGGCGATTGGTGCCTATGGCGATGTTGCCAGGCTGATTAACGCATCCGCCCATGACAAACTATCGGCTGATCTGGCCGAAGCCCAGGTAAATGCCCTTCTGGTGACAGGATTGCTTGACGATGCCTGTGCTGCCATCGAAAGTTTTGGCAACCAGTTTGATACGCCATTCTGGCTCAAGGCGGCAGCCTATTGCCAATTGCGGGCAAAAAACACCACATCGGCAACCTTTACCACCGATCTGGTCCGCGAAGTTGAAGGCGAAAAAGACAGGCTTTTCTTTGCCCTGAACAGGGCCATTCGTACAGGCGGCAATGTCTCGCCGGACCTTTTGGTCAATTTGCGCCCGCTTGATGTTGCCATGCTGGAACTGACAAAACAGGGCCTACCGGCAGGCAAATTGCAAAATGCCGATGCCCCGACGCTGATTGCCTTTGTCAAAAGTGCCAATACGGCAACCGCGTTGAAGCTCGAAGCGGCCCGCCTTGCCGAACAGCGCGGCTTTATCACCACCGACGAACTTGCCAGCACCTATATGTCGGTGACATTTACCTCGGCTGAACTGGCAAATGTCCTTGATGATGCCAGCGAGGATTCGCCCGCCCGCGAATATGCAAAACTGTATCAGGCGGCGGCAAAATCCGATGTTCCGGCTGTACGGGCGGAAATTCTGGCGCACATGTATGACAATGGCCGCAACAATGGCGATTATGGGCAAATCGCCCGCCTGTGTGCCTCCCTTCTTGAAAATATTCCCATCAATAACGACTTTGCCTGGTTTGCTACCGATGCTTTGGCAGCTGCCATTTACAGCAATGACCTGGAACGTGCCGGCGGGTGGCTGGCACAGGCAAAGGCATCGGCCAATGACAGCAACTCCATTGAAAGCCGGCTGATTGTTCTTTACCCGGCACTTGTGCTTGCCGGGCTGGAAGATACCGGGACCACTGCCGGGCAGGCACCAGGTGCAATATCTGGCCTGGGCGGGGCAAATTCCGCCACCGGGCAGGCCCCCGCCACATCGCAGGCCCAGGCCCACCACCGCGCCCGGATGGATGAATGGGCCGAACTGCAAAATGCCCGCAACGACCAAAACGAAGCGCGTAACGATGCCGCAATGGTCTATAGCCTGTTTACCGCCTTTGGCATCGAGGTACCGGAAAAATTCTGGGACAGCCTGCTGACCCAGCCCTATGTCGTTTCCAATGCCGTGCCCAATGCGGCCGTTGTTCATAAATTGATCCAGGCCGCAGCAACCGGGCAGCGGGCAATGGCGGCCAGTCTTGTCATTATCAGCAATGGCACCCTGGACCCCGATATGCGCAACGCGGTTGCATTGGGGCAGTCGGTGGCGGCCTTGCGCGCTGTCAATCTTGAAAGCGATGCCCGGCGCATTGCCATTGAAACCATTTTGGAATCCGGCTTGTAACCGGACCAGCGGCAAGGGGACATCATGACCACATCCTCGCGTGACGGCCGGCTTGTTTCCGAATTTCTGGAAATGATGGCGGCTGAACGCGGGGCCAGCCGTCATACACTGGATGCCTACAGGCGCGATCTGGAAGATTATCAGGCATCGCTGAAAGCGGCCAAAACCAACATGACAGATGCGGGGCCGAACGATGTGCGCCGCTATCTTGATGAACTGGCAAATGCGGGCCTTGCCGCCCGCACCCAGGCCCGGCGCCTGTCTGCCGTGCGCCAGTTTCACAAATTCATTTATGGCGATGGCATTCGCACCGATGACCCCGCCGCGCATATCGACAGCCCGCGCCTCGGCACCGTGCTGCCAAAATTTTTATCCACCAGCGAAATTGACCGCCTGATTGAAACAGCCAACCAGCAGGATGGCATCAAGGGCACCCGCCTGCTGGCGATGGTGGAACTGCTTTATGCCACCGGCATGCGGGTCAGCGAACTGGTCGAACTGCCCTTTAGTGCCGTTGCCCGTGACCCGCAAATGCTGGTGGTACGTGGCAAGGGCAACAAGGAACGGCTGGTGCCCCTATCCCTGCCTGCCAAACAGGCCCTGGCGGAATATGTCACCATCCGCGAGGCATTTATCCCGCTTGATGCAGGCGGACAACCGGGGCAATCGCCCTATCTGTTTCCGTCGCGCGGTAAAACCGGGCATTTAACCCGGCAAATGTTTTTAAACATGATCAAGGATCTGGCACTCAAGGCGGGCATTGCACCTTCGCGGGTGTCCCCCCATGTGTTGCGCCATTCCTTTGCCAGCCATTTGCTGGCCAATGGGGCGGATTTGCGCAGCCTGCAACAAATGCTGGGCCATTCCGACATATCGACAACCCAGATTTACACCCATGTTATCGAGTCTCGCCTGCGCGGCCTGGTTCAGGAACATCACCCGCTGGCACACAAAAAAAACGCTTGATGTCGAGCCCTACCCGCTTGCTATGCAAAAGCAGGGGCACGACTTGGACTACTATTGTATAGGCCCCTCAAACCATATATTGTATATTCTGTCGGTTAATTGATGTTGTCATCTATTCGTCATGCAACCGTCATCAGACTGATACCATTTTTACGATACCAGCATGAGTATTGCAGCCGCACCTATATGCAGGGCTGCCCACCGATCCGCTGCGCGAGGGTAAATGAGCGTGTCGCTCAGAACCGATGAAACAACCGTTCCAATGTCTATTCGGGCGCATCGACATGGTCCGCGCGACTGGTCTCAAATCATTGCAACGATCGACTTTGCCTTTCAGCCCATCATCAACAGCCATACCGGACGCGTATTTGGCTATGAAGCCTTGTTGCGCAACTGGGCCGAGGCCGGGTTTGATTCCATTCAGGATGTTTTTGATATTGCCTGGGAAACAGGTGTGCTTCATAGCATCGACATGCAGTTTCGGGCCATTGTCATTAACAAATTCGCCCGTTTGCCCGACGCTGACAAATTAAAACTGTTTTACAATTTCGACAGCCGTGTTGTGCGCACCAACGATTACCGCCCGGGCAAAACGGTCGAGTTGCTTGCTGCTGCTGGGCTGGCAGCGGATTCCATCTGCCTGGAAATTTCCGAACGGCACGACATTTCGCACGCCCATAATTTTCAGGACATCCTGCTGCGCTATCGCGCCCAGGGATTTAAGGTCGCCATTGATGATTACGGCAGCGGCTTTGCCCAGATGCGTGCGCTGTATGAATGCGAACCCGACATTATCAAAATTGACCGCTTCTTTATTGATGGCATGGATAAAGACCGTCGCAAGGAACTGTTTGTCACCCAAATCACCGGTTTTGCCCATCTGATTGGTGCACAGGTTGTTGCCGAAGGGGTTGAAACCCAGGAAGAACTGATGTGCTGCCGCCGGGTTGGTTGCGACTTTGTGCAGGGATATTTTGTTGCCCGGCCGTCGGTAATTTTGCCGGAGCGCACTGACATTATTCCCGGCTTGAGCGATATCTTAAGCCAGAACCGACGCCAAAGCGACCATGACGGCGAACTGTTACGGTCTTTTATGATCGAGGCACAGGCCGTTCCCGAAACCATTAAGCCAAATGACATTCTGGACTTTTTCCAGCAACACGCGGATTCAACCATTGTACCCGTCATCAATCGCCGCGGTGAACCGGTTGGCATTATTCGCGATTCCGACTTCAAAGCCTTCATCTACACACCATACGGACGCGAATTGCTGCAAAACCCGTCCAACCGGGCTTATCTCTCGCGTTTTTTACGGCGCTGTCCCTCGGCAGACATTCGCACCAGCCTGTCAGAACTGCTTGAAACATTCGTTTCAACCGATACCCTTGACGGCCTGATCCTGACGGAAAACGGACGCTATCTTGGCGTGATGGATCAACGCGCCCTTCTGCGTGCCGTGAATGAACGTAACACGCTCAATGCGCGCGATGAAAACCCGCTAACCCGCCTGCCCGGCAACAGTGCGATTTACCGTTATGCCGCCAATGCGCTGGCCAATCCGCGCCGTCGCCGTTTTGCCGTTTATTTTGATTTTGACAATTTCAAACCGTTTAATGACCGCTATGGGTTTCGCCAGGGCGATCGCGCCATTTTGCTGTTCAAGGATATTCTGGGCAAGGCGCTGAGCCAGAATGCCTGGTTCATTGGTCACATTGGCGGCGATGACTTTTTTGCCTATGTGCAATCAATTGATTTTGAAGAAGCCGTGCAAGCCGTGCGTCGGGCACAAGCCATGTTTGACGAGGAAATCAAAAGTTTTTACGACCCCAAAACCCGCGAAAACGGTTTTCTGCAGGGCAAGGGCCGCGACGGCATTGATAAACGCTTTCCGTTAATGACGGTCAGTGCCGCGCTGATACGCATTCCGCCGGAACGTACCGACATTACGCTGGACCATATTTCAACCGAAGCGGCAAAACTGAAAGAACAGGCCAAAAACAGCGCCGACCGGTTTGCAACCGGCATTTATGAAGGGGCCGATTCGTACTCCCCCTTCCCCGACATGGATACTGAACTTTCAAATATCCCGCCGGAAAGTGCCTTTTCCCATCTGGAAAATTGAATATTCCCCCAATAAATCATATATTTAAGAAAAAACCACCGCCTGTTGCAGCATAAGCAGGGCGATCAGGCGCGTTGGCATAAAATTTCTCTTTCCTGCGCGAAAAGGCTGACTATGATATGCCCGTTTCTGATTGAAGACTTTTCCCGTAATGCGCGGATACGTCAAACACGCCCATGATCGCTAAAATTGGTTCTGGTTATAATGTTGCCCTTCCTACTGCCCTGCGCCCGGTTACCCCGGTTGCAGAACGGGCTGCGCGTGGCGAATTTGACAAAATCATTGATCAAAAAGGCGAAAAATTTAACCCGGCTGCGCAAAATGGCCTGATTACCGATGAAAATACCGGTCAGAACCTGCCACGCCAAACCCGCCAGGCCCGCGAAAGTGATACCAACCCAACCGCACTGACCATCGATGCCAGCGACAGTGACGGCATTGCAACGGGTTACGGCAAGGGTGGGGCAATTTCCAATATTACCGCATTGAACACGCTGCCACGCGGTAGCCGGGTTGATATCATCGCCTGATCCTGCCTTCTTTCAGGCATCCAGGGACCAAACCGCGATTTCCTGCCAATTTGGCGGCTTATTTATCCTCGATCCCGAACGCAACCTTCCAGCCCTGCCATTGCCAAATCATATCGGCCAACATGTCGTAACCGGCTGTGTCCGGGTGGTAGCCATCACCGCGTCGTAAGGCCCGCTGCCAGGTATCATCGCGCAGGGTTTGTTCAAACCCGTCAAGATAGGGAATATCCAGTCCCTTGGCGGTTTCTGCAAAAAGCTGGTTTAATCCTTCCAGGCGTTCATTAACGATTTTGCTGGATCGGCCACCATCAATCACCGCTTGCGGGCCAACCCACAATGTGGGGGCCATATCGCGGGCCAGGGCCATAATTTCGGTCGCGTTGGCAAGCGAACGGGCATGGGACACCCGCATGGTGGTTTCTTCGCCCCGGTCTTGGGCGTGCATGGCATCATTCAGGCCAAAACAAAAAACCAGCACCAGCGGGAAATTATCAACCCTGCGACGCCGGGCATCATCCTGCCAGCGCAGTTTCAAATCATCACTGGTTTCCGCCCGGATCGCCAGATTGTAAATCGTGACATCAAGTTTACCGTCCGTCAGCAGGCGCTGCCCCAACCGCATCGGCCAACCGCCCTTTTGCGCATCACGAACACCGGCAACAATGCTGTCACCGAAAAAACAAACGCGGTGCCCAATCTTCCAATCTGTCATTTTATCTCCTGCGATGGATCGGCTACATACGCTGCCAAATAGTCCATCAACATGTCGTGGTCCGGCTGCATGTCATGCTCCAGCCAGTATTGTTCGGCCCGGCGCAAAAGCCTGCCCATCTCCGGCCCGGCAGGCACCAGTTTGGCCTGCAAAATATCGCGCCCTTTTACCGGAAATTCCGGCTGTTGCCAGCCATTTGCCATCTCCAGCATATCCTGCCAGCGGCGATTTTCGCCCGGCTTTGGACGCCCGGAACGGGTGGCATGGGTCCCCCAAGCCATAATGACGGCATCCCGAAAGGCCGACACGCCCATATGATATAAATGACGGCGGATACGTTGCCCGTCCATCTCGTTATCAATTAAATGATGGCTGACGCACATCAGCGAAAAACGCTCTATTTCATCATTCGACAGGCGCAGCGACCGGGCAAATTGCGCGGCATGGGCAATAGCGTCATCCCCGCTTTTATCCGTCATGAACAGGGCTGCCATCCGGCGGAGTGGATCAATCGAAATCGCCGCATCCTGCAGGGCCGTGGTTTCCAGCCATTCAACGATACGCAGCCGCGCCACATTGGTCAGTTCCGGCAAAATAGGGGGAAGAACCGAAAAACCGATCATATCGCCTATGGTTGCCGCCGGGCTTTTGGCGCGCAGCAATTTGAACATTTCATCACGGATGCGTTCGCTTGAAATATCGCGCAGGCCCATTACCCCCTTGCGGCAGGCTTCCGCCCCGACCGGGTCAATTGGCGGACGGCCATAATGCGCAAAAAACCGGAAAAACCGCAAAATACGCAGATAATCCTCGGCGATGCGGTCTTCCGCCACACCTATGAAACGCACCTTGCCGATCCGCAAATCGGCCTCGCCATGAAAGGGATCATAAAGCGTGCCATCAATATCGGCATAAAGGGCATTAAAGGTAAAATCCCGCCTTTTGGCATCCAGTAGCCAGTTATCGGTAAAGGCAACATCGGCATGGCGGCCATCGGTTGTCACATCAACCCGCAGGGTCGTTACCTCGTAACTGTAATCATTGATAAGGGCGGTAATCGTGCCATGCTGCAAACCGGTAGGAATAACGCGAATGCCGGCATCCTTTAGGGCGGCCATCGTGGCTTCGGGTTTAAGGTCGCAGGCGATATCCACATCCACCAGTTCACGCGCCAGCAGGGCATCCCGCACACAGCCCCCCACAAACCGGGCGGTCCCGCCCCTACGCGCAAGAACGGAAAACAGCCGCCGTGTTTCCGGGGCGGCCATCATACCATGAGGGGCAAAATGCCCGGTGGGGTCAAATTTTGTCATGCGGGTTCTTGCAGGAAACGGATCAGAAAGGCGCCAAATACGCAGCTAACAGGAAAAAGTAAGATCAGAAAGGACGGTAGCAGGTTTTATTTCGGGTCTTTGGGCTCGAAATATCCCGGTGTGATCACGCCATCTTTCAGCTCTGGTGCGTGATAAACCGAATCAGGCGACGCACCACTGGTTAATGCCGTAAAAATCAGAATACTACCCGCCAGCAAAATACCAATAAACAACAACACCAGCCACGGCCCCTTGTCCCAGGGCGGCACAACATCGTGCCCTTCACGTATTGCCTTTGCCCGCGCATATTTCAGCCAGGTCAGATAGACCACAAAAGGCAAAATAATCGGCAAACCGATCTGGATAATTTCACGTAGCATGGCAACTTTCTTTCTGGCCGATCAGATCGACATCATGAACATGCACGCTACCGGAACAGATAAGCCCCGGATGTACAAACACTATTTCAGCTTTCCTGTGGCATATCACCAATGCTGCGCAAAAGATCGCTGAAATTCACCAACATCCCCGCCGTGGCCCCCCAAATATAATATTGCTGATAGGGAATGGCGAAATAACGCCGTTTCGCCCCTTCAAATTCCACGGTTTGCAATTTCTGATTCCGCTTTTCCATCACAAATGACAGGGGAACCTCAAACACCTCGTCCACTTCAAACGGATCGGCCACCAGGTCAAACGGCGGTGTCACCAGCCCCACCACCGGTGTTACCTGAAAGCCGGTCACGGTGTAATAATCATTCAACCGCCCGATCAGGCGAATATGACGCCGATGAAGGCCTATTTCCTCTTCGGTTTCGCGTAATGCCGTTTCTTCAAGGTCGAAGTCGTCATCTTCCTTTCGACCACCGGGAAAACTGATTTGCCCGGCATGGGCCTTAAGATGTGCCGTGCGCCGGGTTAAAATAACCGACAGCCCCGTCTCGCGGGTGACAAGCGGCACCAGCACGGCTGCGGGACGTGCGATCAATTCGCCTTCGGCAAAGGCGCGCGCCCGCGATTGCGAACCGGGAAAATCCACGGCATGATCGCCCACCCACAATTCCAGGCCCTCGCGCGGGGCCTTCAAGGCACACATAATCTGTTCTGGTGTCATTTTTCTTCGTTCTCCACGGCACCGATTTTAAAGAATCGTCCGTGGCTGTAAACGCCGATCAGCGTTTCTGATGTATCTTCGCTTTCAATCTCTTCCGCCCAGTCCACAAGCTGATAAAAACTGGCCCGATTTAACCGGGCCTCAAGCCCGCGATCCAGCGCAATATAGGGGGAAGGTTCGCCTGTTTTTGTATCTTCCTTCACCCGCAGCGGATGATTTTCATCAAGCTCGACCCACTGATCAATATTGGTGCGCATTTTAATAACGGGGGATGAACCATCATCTTCCGTCTCGCGCCGAACTTCCACCACGACAAAGGCGGCATCCTCAACCTCGATCCGCGCCATTTCGGCCGGTGTTACCAGCCAGTGCCCGCCTTCTTCATCGCGTTGCAACACCGTGGCAAAAAGCTTGACCAGTTCCATCCGGCCAATGGGGCCGCCCTGATAAAACCACGTGCCATCGCGGTTAATCGACATCGGAATATCCCCGCATATCTGCGGATGCCGCCCGGTTGACGGTTTGCCTTGCCGCAGGCGTTTCCAGAGATTTTCAGCAAGATCGACAGTTTTATCGCTTTGGGTCATGATATACACTTCTGGTCAAGATTTCTAATATACCCTGCATATTAGCTAGTTTACGATCCAGGAATGTCCAGCCTGTGTGACAGCCCGATAGATCCAATGCAACAAAGGATGCGGAATTTACGGCCATGACAAACACGCAGCACTTTCCGGAAGAATTTGGCATGTCACGCGAAAGCAGCCTGGAACAGGATGCCGCCCGCCTTGATGCCTGTGTGGCCCGTCTTGGCGAGGCACGTGACATGATCGCATCCATCATCTTAGGCCAGGATGATGCCGTTGACCAAACCCTGATTGGCATTCTGGCCGGGGGTCATGTGCTGATGGTTGGCGCCCCAGGGCTGGGAAAATCGCTAATGGCGCATACCCTTGGCAAGGCGCTGGGGCTTCTGGACAAACGGGTGCAATTCACCCCCGATCTGATGCCGGCCGATATTCTGGGGTCCGAAGTGCTGGAAGAAGGGGCAGAAGGAAAACGCGCCTTTCGTTTTATCAAGGGGCCGGTTTTTTGCCAGTTGCTGCTGGCCGACGAAATCAACCGTGCCAGCCCGCGCACACAATCGGCCCTTTTACAGGCCATGCAGGAACGCGAGGTTTCGGTTGCGGGCTACAGCCATGCTTTACCGCTGCCCTTTCATGTGCTGGCAACACAAAACCCGTTGGAACAGGAAGGCACCTATCCCCTGCCCGAAGCCCAGCTGGACCGTTTCCTGCTGGAAGTGCGCCTTGCCTACCCGGACCATAACGCCGAACGCCAGATTGTCGCGCAAACAACCGGGCGGAATGTCATCCGTCCGCGCCAGATTTTGCATACCGATGAACTGATCGAGGCACAGGATTTTGTCCGTCGGCTGCCCATGCCCGAACGTGTTTTGAACACCATTATTGCCCTGTGCCGCGCCTGCCGCCCGGAAAGCTCCAGCTTTGACGAAATCAGGAAAAATGTTGCCTGGGGGCCGGGCACACGGGCAGCGCAATCACTCTCGCTGGCCTGCCGGGCACGCGCCATGCTTCAGGGCCGGTTTGCCCCGTCGCTTGACGACGTCTCCGCACTTGCCATACCGGTTTTACGCCACCGTTTCGGCCTGACCTATGGCGCACGCGCCGATGGTCATTCGGCGGCCTCATTGATTACCGATGTTCTGTCCAAAATAAGGGACCAGCACGCATAATGGTGCCTGCGCGCAATTTGCCCGACCAGATTGCCGCCGCCCGATCGCTGGCGGCGCGCCTGCCGCAGCTCATCGACGAATCCCGTCGGCTGGCAACCGCATTGCGCAGCGGCCTGCATGGCAATCGCAAGGTCGGGCCAGGCAGTGATTTCTGGCAATTTCGCCCCTATGTCCCGGGCGACCCCACCGGCCAGATCGACTGGCGCCGTTCAGCGCGGAGTGACCATACCTTCATTCGCCAAACCGAATGGCAAGCCAGCCACACCTACTGGATATGGCCGATTTTTAGCGGTTCAGCCTTCTGGTCCTCGACTGAGAAACTTCCCCCCAAGGCCGACCGCATGATGGTCATGGCCCTGGCACTGGCGGACCTTTTGCTGCGTAATGGTGAGACCGTGGGCACCTTTGATGCGCCCCATACCCGCATCACCGTGCACGAACAACTGGAAAAGCTGGGCCACGCCATGTTAAACGCGCCCGCCAATGCCGACCAGGGGATAACAGCCATTCACCCCGGCCGTCGCCACAGCGTTTTGATCCTGGGCGATTTTCTCGAATATGCCGCCCCCGATCATTCCCCGGTGGCAGAATTACGCCGACTGGCACATAACCAGAATGACGGGGCGTTGCTACAGGTTCTGGACCCGGCAGAATGTGTGGCGGACTTTACCGGCCGCATCGATTTTGTCGATGCAGATGACAGCCTTGTGCTTCACAGCGAGAAATTTGAAGACCAGCACGCCGAATTTGCCAAACGCAGTGCGCACTGGCGGGCACGCATTCGCGATGCCGCAACGCTAAACCAGTGGCTGTATGACTTGCATGTCACCACCAGCAGCCCCAGCCAGGCCCTGATGGCACTGTATCAGCACATGACCGAACGTGCGGACCCAAATGGCAGCAACGGGGCGTCCCCTGCCGGGCGCGGGCAACCGACATGACATTTGGTGCCATTACGTTTCTGTATCCCGCCCTTTTGGCTGGCCTGCTGTTGGTGCCGGTTTTGTGGTTAATCATACGCAGTGCGCCGCGCAAACCCCGGCGCATTCATTTCCCGGCCGCACGATTATTGTTAGGTGCCACCAATAACCGCCGCAATGCCGAACGCGCGCCGCTCTGGCAAACCATTTTGCGCAGCCTGATCCTGCTCTGCCTGATTTTGGCCGCCGCCCACCCGGTTTTGAACAAAAAAAGCTATGCCCCCGATCATGGGGCGCTTCTGGTCATGGTCGATAACAGTTGGTCCAGTGCCGCCAACTGGCCGCATTACCAGCAGGCAATGAAACAGATTGTCAATCAGGCACGGTTGAATAACCAATCCATTTTCATTGCCCTGACTGCCCCTGAGGCATCGGGGGCAAACAGCACCGACCTGCCCGCCCTTCAGGGTCCGCTTTCCCCACATGCCAGCCAAAATGCGTTTGACCGTCTTCAGCCCCGCCCCTGGCAGCCTGATTATTCGGCTCTGGACGATATGATCTCTGCCCGGCAGGACATTATCAACGCCATATCCGGCACCATCCTGATCAGCGACGACATTGCCGCGCCGGGCAAGGAAACGTTGGCAACGGACCTTTCTACCGTTTCTCCCTTCACCGTGCTGCAACCCGTTGCCGACGGCAGGGGAAACACCATCGTCCTTTCCGGGTTAAGCCGCAATCGCACCGGCATGGCCGTTGACTTAACCCACCCGGCCCTAAAGGGCGACAAACAGATAACCCTTATCGCCCGCGACAGTCGCGGCCAGGTTATTTTGCGCCATCCGGCAACACTGGAACGCGGCACAACAAAAAACCGCATTGATATTTCAATGCCGGGCGATATTGCCAATGGCATTCAAACCGTTGGTCTGGCGGGCATAGAAAGTGCCGCCGCCCTGTTTCAGACCGGAGCGAAATGGCAACGGCGCACGGTTGGCATTGTTGTCAATTCGGGCGAAGGGCCGGTTTTGCTCTCGGACCGCTACTTTTTTCTGGACCGGGCCTTGTCGCCCTATGCCGATGTCAAATACGGCACGCTTCCAGATCTTCTGGCACAAAACCCTGATATCCTGATAACAACCGGAAATATCCCGGACCTTGGCAACCATCAGATCAACCTTGCAAACTGGCTGGATAAGGGCGGCATGCTGGTACGTTTTGCCAGCGACAGCGCCAGCAGCCCCGAAGACCGTTTCCTGCCTGTGACCTTGCGCCTGGGCAATCGCGATTTTGGCGGTTCCATGTCTTGGGAACGCCCCAAACATTTGGCCACCTTTGCCGATACCAGCCCGTTTTACGGCCTGCCCATTCCCGACGATATCACGATCACCCGCCAGCTTCTGGCCGAACCGGACCGTGACATTGTTGAAAAAACATGGGCGCGGCTCAGCGACGGTACTCCGCTTGTCACCAGTGTGGCAAAAAACGCCGGTCGCATTGTCCTGTTTCACGTCACCCCCTGGGCAGACTGGTCCAACCTGCCCATGTCGGGGCTGTTTGTGCAAATCTGGCAGCGTATCCTGCCTCTTGCCAGCCCGGATAACCCATCGTCCAGCAACATTCAGTCACTGCTGCCGCCCCAATCCATACTGGATGGTTTTGGCCATGCCCATCAACCCGATCCAACCGTTTTAGGCCTGCAAAACACCAGCGACATGCCCGATCCGCGCCACCCGCCGGGCATTTACGGGCAAAATGGGCAGGCCGTTGCCCATAATCTGGGCCCGTTTATCCAAGGCCTCGACAATCCGGTGCGCTGGCCTGAACAGACAGATCAAAAAACCCTTACCGATAATGACCAACTGGACCTCGCGGCCCTGTGTGTTTTTGCCGCTTTTTGCCTGTTTCTGCTCGATACGCTGATCCTGGGTCTTTCCGGGATGCACAACCGGTTTCAGGGGTATCGCCTGGGGCGGAAAATGCGCAATCGTTCATCACCTTCCAATAACGACGCGGCAGTTTCACATCTCGCGGAAACGAAAGCTGGCACAGCATCATCCCCCTTTAACCGGCTGGGAATGCTGATGGTGCTGGCAGGAAGCCTTGCCATTGCGCTCGCGACAATCAGCATGATAAAGCCAGCATCGGCACAGGAAAACCAGGCAAATCCACGCAATGATTTTCAGGCGGCCCTGCATCCCCGACTTGCCTATATGGAAACCGGCAATGCCGCCATTGATCGCCTCAGCCAGGCGGGCCTAACCGGCCTGACCAACACATTGCGCCGTCGCACCGCAGCCGACCTGGCCCCGCCCAGTATGGTCAACCCGCAAACCGATGACCTTAGCTTTTATCCACTGATTTACTGGCCGCTGACCGAGGGGCAAAACGACATTTCACCCTATGGCCGCGACCAGCTTAACCGCTACCTTGCCAATGGCGGCATGATCCTGATTGACAGCCGCGACCGCGAAGTGGAACCAGCGCGCCTGCGCCGCCTGCTGGCCGGGGTCGATATTCCGACACTCACCCGCGCGCCCACCGACCATGTAATTTTTCGCAGTTTTTATCTGCTCGATCAGGCCTATGGCCGGTTTGAAGCACCCCTGTGGGTCGATGCCCGGCCAGACCCACGGCTGGATGGTGTGGCATCCGTCCTGTTTGGCGGCAATGACTGGGCGGCCTCCTGGGTGCAAACCCGGCTGGAGCTGGAACGCTACGGCGAAGCAACCAGCAACCCGATAGATGACATTTCACCACGTCGCCATGAACTGGCCTTGCGCTTTGGCGTCAATCTGGTGATTTACGCGCTCACCGGCAGTTACAAGGGCGATCAGGTCCATTTGCCCGCCATCCTTGAAAGGCTGGGCCGATGAGCGACTGGCAGAATTTTCAGATAAATCCGCTGATTGATACCGGCTGGCTGGAGATTCTAGCACTGACAGGTATCGGGCTTTTGGTGCTGCTATTCGCCTTGCGCCTGCGCGGTGTCATCTGGCGGGCGGTGATGATGGCGCTGTTGCTGGTCGGGTTGCTTGCCCCGCAATTTACCGACCAGTCGCGCGAAAAACTTAGCGACATTGTCCTGGTGCTGGCCGACCGGTCCGACAGCCAGAAAATGGGAAACCGTGCAGCCCAAACCGACCAGACGATTGCGGACTTGCACGCGCAATATGATAACAACCCGGATATTGACCTGCGGGTCGAAAACATCCCCGGCACCACTCAAACCGACATGTTTGCCGCCCTGGACCGTTTATTGGGTGGTATCCCGCGCGAACGCCTGGCAGGTGTTGTCATGATCACCGACGGCCAGGTGCATGATGTGCCCGCCAGCCTGAAGCTGAATGCGCCCCTGCATGTCCTTGTCACCGGCACGCAGGAAGAACGCGACCGCCGCCTGCAAATGCACCAGAATGTCGATTATGGCATTGTTGGCAAAGATGCCGAATTTATCGTCGAGGCCATTGACCCGGACCTTGCCCCGGGCAGCCCCCTTGGTGTGACCCTGTTGCAAGAAGACGGCACGGTGCGCCACTTTGAGCTGCCCGCCAATCAAAAAGCATCGGTGAAAATTCCAATCCCCCATGCCGGGCCGGTTTTGGCCGAATTGCGCGTCCCTGCCCTACCGGGCGAGGCCGATACCAGCAACAACCGGTTGATCCTTGAAACCACCGGTGTGCGCGACAGGTTGCGCGTCTTGCTGCTTTCGGGCGAACCGCATCCGGGAGAACGAGCCTGGCGTAACCTGCTGCGCGCCGATCCCGGGGTTGATCTGGTGCATTTCACTATTTTGCGCCCCCCGGAAAAAGGCGATGACACCCCGATTAACGAACTCGCCCTGATCCCCTTTCCCATTCGCGATCTGTTCGAGGTACGCCTCAAACAGTTTGATCTGGTAATATTTGACCGCTACCAGCGGCGCGGTGTTTTACCGGTGCAGTATCTGGAAAAGGTGGTTGAATATGTGCAGGGCGGCGGGGCGGCCCTAGTGGTGGCAGGGCCGGAATATGTCGCCGATGATGGCCTGGCCGATACGATACTGGGCCAGATGATGCCGCTTTCCACCACGGGACGTATCCTTGAGCAGGGGTTTGTCCCAAAGGTGAATGGAACCGGGCGCATGCACCCCGTCACCTCCGCCATTGCCGGGCCGCGCCAGAACACACAAAGATGGGGCGAATGGTACCGTCAGCTTGAAACACGCCAAACCGACGATCAGGCGATGACGGTGATGACGGGTATTAATGATTTACCCCTGCTCACCCTGTCGCGGGTTGGCGAAGGGCGTGCCGCCATCCTGACCAGCGACCAGATGTGGCTGTGGCAGCGCGGGCATGATGGTGGTGGCCCCATTGCCGAACTTTTGCGCCGCCTGTCACACTGGCTGATGAAAGAACCGGCACTGGAAGAAAACACCATCGAAACCGCCCGCACGGCCGATGGTAAATCCCTGAACCTGACCTGGCGCAAAATTGGCCCGGCCCCGCAAATGGCAACAGCACTGGACCCGATTACGGGGCGCGCCGTCAATGCGCCCTTCACCCGCAAGGCTGACCAAACCTGGCAGGCCAATATTCCCATCGAACAGCATGGCCTGATTCGCATTACCGCGCGCGACAGTGAAGGCAAAACCCAAACCGCCCTGCATGTGGATCGCGATGTTTTAACCCGCGAACGCCGAAACACCACTTCCACGACCGAGATTCTGGCAAAAACGGTGGCCGAAAATAACGGCTTTATTGGCAGGCTGGAAAAAGGCCCGCCAAGCTGGCGACGTGTTGAACGCAGCGGCCAATGGCATGGCACCAACTGGGCCGGTATTATACAAACCGATAGTTACCGCACCCTGATTGGTACCACCACCAGCCTGTTGCCCTTGCCGCTACTTGCCATTATCGGGGTGCTGCTGTGTCTGTTTGGCTGGCGGCGTGAAACGCGATAAAGATCGCTGCAAATGATGCCGAATCTCGCCCAGAAAGTAGCGGAAAAGACTATTACTGGTCTTTGGCTAAATCCCCGGCCGGGATAGCGGCATGTTCAACCTTGGCACACGGCCCGCGCATTTCGGTTGCCAGGCCGGAATTAAAACGCTCGACCAGATAATCAATAAACAGGCGCACCTTGGTTGGCAGATGGCGGCGTTCGGGATACACGGCATAAATCCCGCCGCCAACACGCGGGATATATTCCTGCATAATCGGAACAAGTTCGCCACTATGCAGGGCTTCGGCAATGATGAATTCGGGCTGAATGGCAATTCCCAGGCCCCGTTTGGCCGCAACGGCGGTGAATTCGCCGTTATTGCACCACATCGCCGGATTAACCCGCACGCTGATCGGCCCCTCGGCCCCTTCAAATTCCAAAACGTTGGGGTTGGGCATATTGCTATAGGCCAGAATATCGTGGTCCGTCAGGTCATTGGGATGCTTTGGCACACCGCGCCGGGCCAGATATTCCGGAGATGCCACCATCTGACCATGAAACTCGGCCAGCTTGCGGGCAATCATGCTGGAATCGCGCAGTCGCGTGATTCGCACAGCCATATCAAATCCTTCGGCGACCAGATCCACCATATGGTCCGCCAAATGAATGTCTATTTTCAGGCCGGGATACAATTCCATAAAATCGGCAACGACATTGGGCAAAAAACGCTGCCCGAATGTTAGCGGGGCAGAAATACGCAACACGCCACGCGGTGTTCCGCGCAAATCGGTCAGTGCATGCTCGGCGGATTCGATTTCCTCCACCACCCGGGCGCAATGCTGGTAAAATGTCGCCCCCGCATCGGTCAGGCTTAACCGGCGTGTGGTCCGGTTCAACAGGCGAATGCCAAGGCTGTCTTCCAGCTTGGTCACATGTTTGCTTACGGCTGATTTTGACATGCCCAGCTTGCGCGACGCACCGGAAAAGCTTTGTTCCTCGACCACGCGGGCAAAAACCGTCATGCCATCAAGATTACCAATCAGCATCGTCCTATCCTTACCTGTCAGGCTTTGCCGCATTACTGTTGCCTATTTGGAAACAAATTAATGTCACATCGCCCCATTGCCTTCAACTTGGAAAACACCAAAATAGAGACAACATCGTTAAAGACGCACGCTGGTCAAAATATGGCTGACCGAACAGGAAGGATATCATTATGGGATTGCTGGTTGACGGTATCTGGAAAGACCAGTGGTACGACACCAAATCCACCGGCGGTAAATTCAAGCGTCAGGAAAGTGCCTTTCGCAACGAAATTTCCCCTGATGCCGATGCGCCTTTCCCGGCGGAAAAGGGTCGCTATCACCTCTATGTTTCCTATGCCTGCCCGTGGGCGCATCGTGCGCTGATTTTCCGCAAGCTCAAAGGCCTGGAAGACATGATTTCCGTTTCCGTCGTGCACTGGCGGATGCTGGAAAACGGTTGGGAATTTTCCCCCGAAGAGGACCTGGTTGACGACCTTGGTGGTCACGATTTCATGTATCAGGTCTATACCGATGCCGACCCGGATTATACCGGGCGCGTCACCGTTCCCGTCTTGTGGGACAAAAAGAACAACACCATCGTCAATAACGAATCTTCGGAGATCATCCGCATTCTCAATACAGCCTTTGACGGACAGGGGGCAAAAGAAGGCGACTATTACCCCGAACATCTGCGCGCCGAAATTGATAAGGTGAACGAACGCGTCTATGACGATGTCAATAACGGAGTTTACAAATCGGGCTTTGCTACCAAACAGCAGGCCTATGAAGAGGCCGTCGAAACCCTGTTTTCAACCCTGGACTGGCTGGAAGAACGGCTGTCATCGCAGCGTTACCTGGTCGGGAATACCCTGACCGAGGCAGACTGGCGCCTGTTTACCACCCTGATCCGCTTTGACGCGGTGTATCACGGGCATTTCAAATGCAATATCCGCATGCTCAAGGATTTTCCCAACCTTTGGGCCTATACCCGGGACCTTTACCAACAGCCCGGTATTGCTGAGACCGTCCATTTTGATCATATCAAGGGCCATTATTACGAAAGCCACACCATGATCAACCCGACCGGCATTGTCCCGGTTGGCCCGGATCTGGACTTTAACGCCCCGCATGATCGCGCAAAACGGTTTGAAGGCTAAGCGACCTTATCGTTCGTTTTGCCTGCCACTTGCGGCACGCCATCAAACAGGTCACAAACAAAGTCCCCGACCTGTTTGATGGTGATCCCCATGCCTGAAATCCAAAATATCTATGACGACCCAACCTTCCATGAAGGCTATCGTTCCTTGCGGCAAACCGGCACGGGCCTGAACGATGTTCTGGAACAACCCGCCCTGCGTAGCCTGCTGCCGCCACACTTGGCAGGGTTGGAGATTCTCGACCTTGGCTGCGGCTTTGGTGATTTTGCCCGCTATGCCCGGCAACAACAGGCCGCATCGGTGACAGCCATTGATGTATCCCGTAAAATGCTGGATGCAGCCCGGCAAATGACAAACGACCCGGCAATCCTGTTTGCCCAGGGCGCAATTGAAAATCTGGCTGCCATAGAAAGTGCCAATAGACCGTTTGATCTGATCATATCGTCTTTGGCACTACATTATGTTGCCGATTACCCTGCCGCACTTGTCGATATATCAAACCGGCTTAAACCCGGGGGCCGATTGGTCTTTTCCGTCGAACATCCCATCTGCACCGCCCTTGCCGAACAGCAATGGCATCTGGATGAAGCGGGCGATAAACAATTCTGGCCGGTGGATAATTACCGTGATGAAGGTCCGCGGCAAACACACTGGTTTGTTGATGATGTTATAAAATATCACCGCACCGTCGAAACCTATGTCAATGGTCTGCTCGATGCCGGGTTGCAGATCATCCGGTTGTTGGAGCCCGAACCGGTAAAAGAAGCAACCGATGCCAAATGGCACAAACACCGTCGTCGGCCACCCTTTTTGATATTGGCAGCCCAAAAACTCTAAAGCGATTTGTCTTTAAACCAAAACGCTTCCAGGCAGGCCGCAAAATCATGAAAAAACCCCCAAAGCATAAGCCTTGGGGGTTTAAACATGTGATATGCAGATCTGAAAATTAATTCAGACGGCCTTTGATTTCGGCAATCGCATTATCAACCAGTTCTTCAGCCTTCGCGCCGGTTGCCTTTTCAGTCACCATTGCAAGGGTCGCCTGGGTGGCGATTTCGGCCACACGGGCACGAACTTCAGCCACGGCCTGGGCTTCCAGGTTGCTGATGCGGTCCATTGCCTGCTGTTCACGACGCTTGAGCGACGCTTCCAGCTCGGCCTTGGCACTTGCCAGCATCCGATCGGCTTCAGACTTGGCATGAGCACGGATTTCATCCGCCTCTTTCAGGGCCTCGCGCTGCTTGGCCTGATATTTGGCCAGAAGCTCCTGAGCTTCCTCACGCAGGCGCTGGGCTTCGTCAAGTTCATTGGAAATCTTGCTCGACCGCTTATCAAGTGCTGCCGAGATACCTTTCACAACCTTAAGGCCGCCAAAAACGACAACCAAAAGGAACGCAAAAGTTACCCAGGTTTCCGGATTGGTGAAGAAACTACCGTGTTCTGCTTCCAAGGTGTTTACTCCCCAATGACTGCCGAAACTGCGCTTTCTGCAGTTTTGGTCTGGACCTTGACGCCGATCAGTTTTGCAGTTGCTTCGCGGGCAATATCAGCCGCGGCCTCAGACACGCCACCCAGGGCGGCAGTCTTGGCATCTGCAATCCGTTTTTCGGCTGCGGATGTCTTTTCAGACATTTTCCTGGCCAGTGCCTCGGTTTCAGCGGCCTGCTGTGCGGCTGCCTTTTCCGATGCTTCGCGAATGTCGGCATGGGCGGCATCCCGGGCTTCGGCCAGGGCTGCTTCATACCGTGCGATGGCGGCATCGGTTTCGTCTTTCAACGCCCGTGCCTTGCCAAGGTTGTCTTCGATAGTCTTGTGACGACGTTCCAGAACGTCACCAACTTTCGGCAGTGCGATTTTCGACATCAGGATATACAGGATGACGAAAACAACAAACAGCCAGAAAATCTGGGACGGGAACGACGAAATATCAAACTGCGGCATAGCCTACTCCCGAATTCAACGACGCCGGCGAGAGAACGAACCCTCGCCGGGCCGAGTATTCGCGCAAAAGGCGCCGATTAGCCGAACAGAACGATCAGCGCAACGACGAGTGCGAACAGTGCAATAGCTTCGGTAACGGCAAAGCCGATCCAGCCATAAAGTTCAACGTCAGCTTTGGCAGCCGGGTTACGGCCAACGGTCGCAATCAGGCTCGACCAAATGTTACCCACCCCGATACCGGCACCAATCATACCAATAGCAGCCAGGCCAGCACCGATCATTTTCGCAGCATCGAGTTCCATAACTTCACCCTTTCGAATTTCTTAAAGGCAATAAGAAAAGATCACACCAGTCCACAGCACATCAGTGCATGTGAATTGCATCATGGAGATAGATGCAGGTGAGAATTGTGTAAACATAGGCCTGAAGCGCAGCAATGCCGAACTCCAGAACGGTAATCCCCGTCAGCATCGCGAAGGGAAGCACGCCGAAAATGCCGATAAGTCCGACGAACCCGCCAATCACTTTCAGCATGATGTGGCCGACAGTCATATTAGCGAAAAGTCGGATTGCCAGGCTGAACGGACGAGAGAAATAGGAAATGATCTCAATCGGGATCAAAATGATCGCGGTTGCTATCGGGGCACCTTCCGGGAAGAACATACGCAGATAATGCGTTCCGTGGCGCGCAAAACCGATAATCGTCACACCGATAAAAATCACCAGAGCCATCGCGAAGGTCACGATAATGTGGCTCGTAAAGGCAAAGCCGTGCGGGATCATCCCCAAAAGGTTCCCGAACAGCACAAACATGAAAAGCGTGAAAACGAACGGGAAATACTTGCGCCCGGCGGTTCCCACATTATCTTTGAGCATGTTGGCGACGAATTCATACATCACCTCGGCTGCACCCTGCCAACGACCTGGCACCAGTGCGCCACGACGCATGCTAAGCGTCATGAACGCCGTTACGAGAACGGCTGCGATCACCATCCAAAGGGCGGAATTGGTGAAGGAAATATCAAAGCCACCTGCCGAGATTTCAGCCAACGGCTTGATTTCAAACTGCTCTAGCGGTCCAGCCACCGTAATCCTCGCTCAATCTTGTCAGGCCAAGGATTATTCCTTGTCCCCCTGCTTGGGCTTCCCCATCGCGCGCCCAAGTCCAATGGCACTATCATACCCTTTGGCTGCGCGATAGGCGTTAAGACCCCCGGCACCTGCCCCAAGAATGACAAAAAGGACAAGTAACAAAGGCATCGTATTAAAAAACCGGTCCAGTCCCCAACCAATCAGCAATCCGACCACAATCGAAGCGATCATTTCCGCCGATATGCGCATGCCTAATGCCATGCCTGCCGATGAACTTTTCCGGCCACCCGAAACCGGGCCATGCTTTTCTTCACGCCGTCCAGCCACGGCCGTCAATTTGCGATCCAGTTCGGCCAAAGAAGCGCGATCTTTATCTTCGCTCACTGTGACAAACCCCGCTGTGACAGCCTTGCCTGCAACACAAGGAAAGGCGCGGGCAACATACTTAGCCCCCCATAGGCTGTCAAGCCGTAAAACCCGGATGCCGCCAGCATTGAAAACCCCATTTAACAAATTGAAAAATAATAACTTTTGGCGAAAAAACAGCCTAAAACAGGGTCAGGTGTGTTCGGGATCACTCCCTTCACGCCCAGTCCGAAAACACGGCAGAACCCCTTGCAACCGGCGGTTTTCCTGGGTTTCGCCGCATCAAACGGCTCTTCAGGTTCTGGATTTGCCCTAAGAGGTCAAATCCAGTTCATGCTGTTCTTTTTGCGAATAAACTTCCGCCTGGCGCAAATCAACCGACACCAGAGAGGACACCCCCCGCTCTGCCATCGTCACACCAAACAGGCGATTCATCCGCGCCATCGTCATACGATGGTGAGTAATAACCATGAACCGGGTATTGGCATGGCGACCAATGGCCTCAAGCAAACGGCAGAAGCGGTCCACGTTGGCATCGTCAAGCGGGGCATCCACTTCGTCAAGCACGCAAATCGGGGCAGGGTTGGTCATAAAGACGGCAAATAACAGCGCCATTGCGGTCAGGGCCTGCTCCCCACCCGACAAAAGTGACAGATGCTGCAACTTTTTACCCGGCGGTGATGCCATGATTTCCAGCCCGGCATTCAGTGGATCATCCGCATCCGTCAACATCAAATGGGCATGTCCGCCGCCAAACAGGCGCACAAACAGCTGCTGGAAGTGTTTATCGACCTCCTCAAACGCCTTATTCAGGCGCTGACGGGCTTCGCGGTTGAGTTGGCTGATACCGTTGCGCAATTTGTCAATCGCGGCCAGCAGGTCGTCACGCTCGGTTACAAGCGTGTTTTTCTGTTCTTCCATTTCCGCAAGCTCGACCTCGGCGCGCAGGTTCACCGCCCCCAGATTTTCACGTTCGCGGGTTTGTCTGCCCAAACGGGCTTCAATATCGCCTTCCGATGGCAGGGCTTCGCCTTGATCCAGCAGTGCCAGTTCTGGCAATTGGTCCGGGGTTGCATTAACCCGTTCACGGATACGCTCGATCAGGTCCTTACGGTGCTGTTCAGCCTGTTCCAGCAGTGCCTCACAGCGCACGCGCCCTTCGCGGGCCTCGGCCAGTTTCTGTTCGGCATCCTTCAGGGCCTGGTCGGCATCGCGCTGGGCGGTTTCGGCACTAACCAGCCGGTCCGCGCTATCTTTGCGTTCCTGCTCGGCCAAACCAACACGGTCGGTCAAAATGGCGCGGCGTTCTTCAATCTCATCGGGCCGCAGTTCAAGCTCTTCGAGCTCCATTTGCGCCTCTTCCTGGCGTTCGCGCAGCTGGGCAACACGGTCCCCGGCACCTGATGCACGTTCATTCCAGGTGGCAATTTCGTTTTCAACAAATTCCAGCCGTTTGCGCCGCCCGGACATATCGCGCTGCATGCGTTCAAGCTGGCTGCGCGCTTCCATCTGATCAGCCCGCGCATCAGAAAGATCGGCGCGCTTTTCATTCAGCTCCGCCTTGATCTCGATAAGCCCGTCGCTGCTTTCCTGCGGGGTGGCGGCAAGCTCTTCCTGCTCGGCAATCAGTTCATCCAAATCCTGCCGGGTGCGGTTCACCACGTCCTCGGCAGCTTGCAGGCGGCTTTCAATGGCGCTGGCATCGCGTTTGATATTGGCAATTTCCTCGCGCGCCCTTGATAGTTGGCCGTCGGCCTCGCGTGCGGCCCGGTGGGCTTCCTGTTCGCCAGCGCGGGCCTCGGCGATTTCGTCATTCAGGCGTTCCAGCGTTTCACGCGCCAGTTCGGCCCGTTCGATGCTTTCTTCAACCAGGCCCTCAATTTCGTCGCGCTCGCTGCGTAATTCATCAAGGCGGTTGCGCTGGCGCAAGCGCACGGCAGCAGGCAATTCCGCCCCGGCCAAAATGCGATACCCATCCCAGCGCCACAACGACCCATCCTTTGAAACCAGCCGCTGACCGGTTTTAAGGTCCTTGCACAACCAGTTCCCCGTGGAGTCGTCTTCAACAACACCAATTTGCCAAAGGCGACGGTTAAGCAAGGCCGGTGCCTGGACAAACTTTGCCAGCGCCTGGACATTTTCTGGCAAGGCCGGATCATCAGGCAATGGGTCTACACCGGCCCAATGGGTCGGGGCTTCGGGCGCGTCAGACGCATCAAGGTCTTCGCCAAGGGCCGCAGCCACCGCCAGTTCCAAACCGGGCTGAACCGTAATCTGTTCAATAATCGGGGAATATTGCCCATCGCTACTGCCTTTCACCAGCCCTTCGAGGGCTTCGATCTCGGCGCTCAGGCGGGCCAGGCGCGATTCGACATCGCGCTGGGCATCACGCGCCTGATTTTCGGCAATTTTGGCGGCATCTTCACGGTCATGCAATTCGGCAACGCGCATTTCGGCGTCTTCAATCGCCATTTTGCGCTGTTCAACCGTTTCTTCGCATTCCTCAAGCGCCATTTCGGCATCTTCAAGGGCATCGCTAAAATCGGCTTCAACTCGAATATCATC
Organism: Thalassospira sp. TSL5-1; assembly: GCF_001907695.1. NCBI lineage: Bacteria > Pseudomonadati > Pseudomonadota > Alphaproteobacteria > Rhodospirillales > Thalassospiraceae > Thalassospira > Thalassospira sp. TSL5-1. The sequence continues at coordinate 224,164 of NZ_KV880637.1, read as the reverse complement.
CAGCTTGGCAACGGCCTCGTCATAACGGTCCGTCAGACGAATACGGCGTGCGCCCAGTTCGGATAAACGCTGCTGAACGGATTTTAGCCGGGCTTCCTCAGCCGCAGCCCGGCTGGTCAATTCATCAACCAGGCCTTCCAGTTCTTCAACCCGCTGGGCTTTTTCGACCACCCGTTCACGGGCATCGTCCAGTTCATCATCTTCGCCGCCCTGGGCATCGCGCAAATCCTGGCGTTCGCGTTTCAGCTTTTCCAGCGCCCCTTGTGCGTCATTGGCCAGTTCGGCTTCACGGGCAAGGTCGGCATCTATTTGCTGAATACGGGCGCGCAACTGCGCCATTTGCGTATCTATCTGCTGCTTTTCTTTATCCAGCCCTTCACGTTCAATCACAAGGCGCTGCAGGGCGGCACTGGCTTCGGCTTCCTGTTTGCGCAAATCGGGCAGGCTGGCGGCAATATGCGCCTGTTCGGTGGTGGCCCGGGTCACTTCACCGGTCAAATCGCGCACCGCCGATTCCCCCGCCACCAGCAATTCCCGGGCATCCTGCTGGCGCTTGGCGGCTTCCTGCCAGCGAATATGAAACAGCAGGGCTTCAGTCTGGCGAATACTTTCGCTTAACTTGCGATAGCGCTGGGCCTGGCGAGCCTGTTTTTGCAGTGATGCAATCTGGCTATCTAACGTGACGAGAACATCTTCGAGACGTTCCAGATTTTGCTCAGCGTTTTTCAGGCGTAATTCGGCCTCGTGGCGGCGCGAATGCAGCCCGGTAATCCCGGCGGCTTCTTCCAGCACCAAACGACGCTGAGAAGGTTTTGCCCCGATCAGCGCACCAATTTTACCCTGCGACACCATCGCGTTGGACCGCGCACCGGTTGCGGCATCGGCAAACAGCAATTGCACGTCACGCGCACGGACATCCTTGCCATTCACCTTGTAATTGGAGCCCCCGCCGCGTTCGATACGGCGGACAACTTCCAGTTCCTCGTGTTCGTTAAACATCGCCGGGGCGCGATGTTCGCTGTTATCAAGCACCACGGCAACTTCGGCAACATTGCGGGCCGGGCGCGTGGATGTGCCGCCAAAAATCACGTCGGACATGTCCGACCCGCGCATCTGCTTGGCCGATGTTTCGCCCATCACCCAGCGCAACGCTTCAACCAGATTGGATTTGCCACAGCCATTCGGACCGACAACACCTGTCAGCCCGTCTTCGACCAGCAATTCGGTTGAATCGACGAAGGATTTAAATCCCGTCAGGCGCAGCGACTTGAATTGGACCAATCAGTTCCCCTGGCCGATAAAGGCCCGTGTTTTTACCGGCGCATTCCTTAACGCGCCGGTAAAGCAAGTTTCAATCAATTATTTGGTCAGGTCATTGACCTTGTCGGTGAAAAATTCCAGATCTTTCTCACCGGCATAGGTTTTGCCATCAATCAGGAAAGTCGGCGTTGAATTAACGTTATATTTCTGTTCGGCTTCCATACGCGATCCGACGATCCCGTTGATCAGCTGTTCATCGGCCAGGCAGGCATCAACCGCATCGCCATCCATACCGGCAAAACGCACCGTCTGTTTGATACCTTCAATCGGGTCTTTGCTGCGCGCCCATTCCATCTGTGATTTGAACAGCAATTCCAGCACGCCAAAATAACGGTCATCCCCCGCGCACTGAGCCACGGCTGATGCCCGCAGGGCAACTCCATCAAGCGGGTAATCACGGTAAATCCACTTCACCTTGCCGGTATCGATCAGGTCTTTTTTGACCTCGGGAAATACCTCGTTGGCAAAACGTGCACAGTGCGGGCAGGTAAAGGATGCGTATTCGACAATCGTCACCGGTGCATTTTCGGCACCCATAACATGTTCTTTATATTCCAGGGCCTGCGCCCCCTGTGCGGTCAACGCCGCCAGGGAAACACCCACCACCGCGACAAGGTATTTGAACGGCTTAAGCAAGGAAACCTCCGTTATAACAAACTTTTGCGATTACAAGCCGGTTGCGCCTGCCAAGTCAACATCGCCCCGCAACAGTCGTTAAACCAACGAGTCGCAAATATCACCCGGAAATCGGGCAAATCCATGTTGATCTTTTGCCGCAAACTGATTCGACAAAAACAGCCACCACCAGCCGATCGCAAACACATCATTGCCGGATCAATTCAACCAGGACGACATAAAGTCATTTTCCGCCCTGGCCTTTTCCGGCACCACTGATATGACGACCCAAACGCAATAGCACTTCCCGCAGGGCCGGGTCTTCGATTTCATTGATCACTTTTTCGCTATCCTGGCTAATGGGGCCTTCCGGCACATGTTCCGGGCGGTGCACGCGCTTTTCCGGTCGCGAGATTTCGCCCTGCATCATTTTGATGCGTTCTACCGCCCGATAGCCAAAATAGGTATTCACCCGATCAATGATTTGCGGCATGCGGTGTTGCAATTCCAGCGCCATTGGCCCGGAAACCCGCACCATAAGCGTCCCCCCGCCGCCATTTTCGCCGCGTGGCGGGGTAAAGCGAACCGGAATGGTACAGTTTTCAAGCGCCGGGCCAACGATTTCGCCCCAGCGCAGCAGAATTTCAGCCTGAAAAAAACCGCGCTTGCGCACCAGCGGCCGGGTTAAACTCGACACCAGGGGCGCAACGTTGCGCAAACCGTTGTAACGGTCACGATCACCAGCCATTGGCGTAATGCGCTGACGCTTGCGCGCCGCATTTTTTGCCGCAATACGCACATTATCCTGATCCGTCCCGGAAGCCCGGGACGTATCACCGGCATTCCTGCTTTTGCTCATGGGAAAATCTTTTCTCTTGCTCACGGCGGCGTCTTCCGTAGGGTCGCTGCAAACTTGTCACCAATTTCGCCGATTTTTTCAATTGGCATAACATATCACGGAACCGCCGTGCATTTCACTGATCAAGAAATCAATACACTTCGTCAGACCATGCTGGAATGGTATGACCGCCATCACCGAACCCTGCCCTGGCGTTCGGAACCGGGCGATCATCCCAATCCCTATCATGTGTGGCTGTCTGAAATCATGTTACAGCAAACAACCGTGATTACGGTTGGGCCCTATTTTGCGGCCTTTCTGAACCGCTGGCCCACCGTGACCGACCTTGCCAATGCCGATCTGGACGAGGTTTTGCACGCATGGCAGGGGCTGGGATATTACGCAAGGGCGCGCAATTTGCATAAATGCGCCAAGGTTGTTGCCGACGAACATAATGGCCAATTCCCCGATACCGAAGAAGGCCTGTTAAAGCTACCCGGCATTGGCCCTTACACAGCAGCAGCGGTTTCCGCCATTGCCTTTAACCGGCCCGCAAGCCCGGTGGACGGCAATATTGAACGGGTCATTTCGCGCCTGTTTGCCCTGGAAACGCCCCTGCCCGACGTCAAACCGGAAATCAAGGAAAAATCCGCCGCCCTGACCCCGCCCGACCGCCCCGGCGATTACGCCCAGGCCTTAATGGATTTGGGGGCCACCATTTGCACACCGCGCAACCCGGCCTGCGGCATTTGCCCCTGGCAGGCCTTTTGTGACGGGCGCAAAACCGGCATCGCCCCTGAGCTACCGCGCAAACGCAAAAAGGCAGCCAAGCCCACCCGTGTGGGCTATGCCTTTTGGGTCCAGCGTGACGATGGCACAATCCTGATCCGTCGCCGCCCGGAAAGCGGGCTTTTGGGCGGGTTATATGAAATTCCCGGCAGCGAATGGCGCGCGATAGATACGCCCGATCAAATCATGCGTGAGCAAGCCCCCTTTATGGCTGACTGGCGCGAGCTATCCGGCACGGTCGGGCATACCTTTACCCATTTTCATCTCGATGTGACCATTTTGGCAACAAGGGTGGAAAATGATTGTGATGCCGGCCCCGATGGCGTCTGGACCACGATCGACGGGCTGGCCGATTACGCCCTGCCGACGGTTATGAAAAAAATCGTCCGCCATGCGTTAAAGCATCTTTGAAGACCCCAAACACAAAGGCCCGCGCCATTTCAACTGGCGCGGGCCTTTGTGATGAAACATCATCAAAATCAGGCGGTAATATCCACAATCTGGCCCCGACCGCTGCTTTCCAGCGGTTTGGCTTGTTCGCGTTCAACTTCAGCCGCCTGTTGAACGCGCTGCGAAGCAGGGGTTTGCAAATCATTGCCGCCGGTTTCGGCGATCGGTGCAACAGCTTGCTGGACCTGCATGGGATTGGGCGCATAAGCCGCACCGTAACCACCAATCTGCATTGTCATCTCCGATCCGCTAAACTTATCAACCCGAAATTTATACCAGATTTTGCAACAAAACGAAAAGACCGAAACGCGCAATGCTGCGTTTCGGTCTTCACATTCCTGTCAGCCTAACGTGAGAAACACGGATCAAAGGCCTTTTCAGGCAGACATCTGGCCCATTTCCTTGCGCAACTGGCTGCGAAGATTATCGATCGAGACCAAACGGCCATCGCACTTGTAATGCCAGTATGTCCAGCCATTACACGCCTGTGCGCCCTGCACCTGTGCGCCGACCTGATGGATCGACCCTGCCGCATCCTTATGCGCAATCGAGCCATCGGCACGCACGAGGGCGGCCACATTACCACGATTGTCATAAATTTTGTCGCCCGGTGCCAAAAGGCCCCGTTCGATCACCGCGCCAAACGGAATGCGCGGCAAGGAACGTTTGGATTCGGTCAGTTCCAGGCTTTCACCATCCAGCATCTGAACCTTGCCAATGCGCTCACGCGCAGCCTTGGCATAAACTTCCTCGCGCTCCAGACCAATAAAATGGCGGCCCAAGCGGCGCGCAGCAGCACCAGTGGTGCCCGTACCAAAAAACGGGTCCAAAACCACATCCCCCTGGCGGGTGGTTGCCATCAGCACGCGCTGCAACAGGGCTTCAGGTTTCTGGGTCGGATGGACCTTTTTGCCCTTGTCATCCTTCAGGCGTTCCCCGCCCGAACAAATCGGCAGCAACCAGTCGGAGCGCATCTGCAGCCCTTCATTGAGCTGCTTCATCGCTTCATAGTTGAAGGTAATCGCCTTTTGCTCGGCATTTTTGGAACACCACAGCAAAGTCTCATGCGCATTGCAAAACCGTTTGCCCCGGAAATTGGGCATCGGGTTGGTTTTGCGCCATACGATGTCGTTGAGGATCCAGTAACCGATATCCTGCATCACCGTGCCGACACGGTAAATATTGTGATAGGAGCCGATCACCCAGATCGCGCCCGTGTCTTTCAAAACCCGGCGCGCAGCCTGTAACCATTGACGGCTGAATTCGTCATAATGGTTAAAGCTGTCAAATTGATCCCAATGGTCATCGACTGCATCAACCTTGGTGTTGTTGGGACGCAGCAGATCACCGCCCAATTGCAAATTATAGGGCGGATCGGCAAAGATCAGATCGACCGACTTTTCCGGCAGCGTGTTCATCAATTCGATGCAGTCGCCTACCAGAACCTGATCAAGCGGTAAAGTTTGCTTCTTTGTCATAATGCCTTCACGGTTCCCCCTTGAAACTTGAGGAAATCATGGGCGCAAAAAGTTAACAGACTCCGAAAATTATTGCGGAGTCGCTTCACTTTCGATGGAATTTCAGCTGTTTAGACAATCTTAACGGATAAGCGTCAAAAGACTGGGAAATTTTGTCTCGCAAATCCGATTCGCCTTTGGCGATTCCCAAGAACAAGAAAAATCGGGCTGCGACGCGAAATTTAAGGATTTCCGCAGAGTCCCTAAAGAGTCCGGTTGCATCGCAAAAAATTTGCGCCAATTATTTTGGCAACGTTTCCTCACTAGTCGCGAAATGCGGCAAAAATCAGAACAGGAATGCCAAATGTTTTACGAACCGGGCAAAACCCCGCACAATCTTCCCCATGATCCATTCAAGGCCTGTGTCGTGCCCCGCCCGATTGGCTGGATATCGACCATCAGCCCCGAAGGGCACGCCAACCTTGCCCCCTATTCGTTTTTTAATGCGATCTGCGGCAACCCGCCGATGGTAATGTTTGGGGCCAGTAGCGGCTCGCGCGATAGTGCTGCCAACGCCCGTGCGACGGGCGAATTTGTAGTGGCGGTTACGCCCAAATCAATGTTGCGCGAAATTAACCTGTGCTCGGCCCCGCTTGCAGCAGAGGAAGACGAATTTGTTCATGCCGGTCTGGAAAAACTGCCAGCCTCGGTGGTGAAACCCTATCTGATCAAGGGTGTTCCAATCCATATGGAATGCAAGGTGTTCCAGATTGTCGATCTGCCCGGCGGCACCGCCGAACGCCCCAACAGCATGATAATTGGCACCGTGGTCGGCCTGCATATTAACGATGATATTATCCGCAACGGCATGGTGGATATCACCAAATTCGAACCCTTAACCCGGCTGGGCTATCAGGAATATGCCACCATTTCCGAAACCTTCACCGTCCGGCGCGAGGATTTCTGGTAACAGGCAGGCCGCCCCTGCCGACATGTTGCGCGTTTCATATGCGGTCCGGGCAAGGCTGCGTTGACGGCAACGTTTCTATTTGCTGCTTTTACCGTCCCCAAAAGCGCGGTAAAAGCAGCCCATGACAGAGATTTTTTCCGCACCGGACGGCATTGATGCCGTGATCGAACCAATGAACGCCACCGGCTATCTGGCCGCTGTGGGGTTCGAGGACCAATTGCGCGCCGAACTGGGCGACGTTATTGAAACCCATGACCGGCTGATGTTTGCGCCCGGCCCTGAAAGACGGGTTTTCTGGGCACAAAATGTCTGGCGCAACCCGGTTCGTATTGCCATTCCCTCGATCAAGGGAGCAGCCAAGATTTTGCGCTTTAACCAGCGCAACTGGGCAATGTTCAAGTTTGACCATTTTTCCCGCGCCAAATTGATCGAAGCCAACCTGCCCCACGTTTCGGCAAAGCGGCAGATCTTTGGCGAACCGGCCCCCACCGCACCGCTGGGGTCCTGGACGCTGATTGACCCGGACACCATCATTGCCGCAATGGATTGTTCCAGCCCGTGGAAAAACGGCGAAGTCGAATTTGAAGAAGACAAAGTCACACCGCCCAACCGCGCCTATTTGAAATTGTGGGAAGCCTTCACCCGTTTGGGTGTGTTTCCGCAGGAAGGCGAGATCACAATGGATATGGGTGGCAGCCCCGGTGGCTGGACCTGGGTTTTGCATGAAACCGGGGCATCGGTGATTTCAGTGGACAAGGCAAAGCTGGACCCGAAAATTGCCAAACTGCCGCGCGTTGATTTCCGTCAGGAAAGCGCATTTGGTCTGGACCCGGAAAAAACCGGGCCGATTGACTGGCTGTGTTCGGATGTCATTTGTTACCCTGATCGCCTGTATCGGCTGGTGAACCAGTGGATGGAAACCGGCATGGCAACCAATTTCATCTGCACCATCAAAATGCAGGGCGATACCGACCACGCCGCCATTGCGCAATTTGCCGATATTCCGGGGTCAAAGGTTGTTCATCTTTACAATAACAAACACGAACTGACCTGGATGAAGGTGCCTGGCGTCACAGACCAGTAAACATCCGGCACTTTTTCAAAGAATGCGGCGAACCGTCACACGATGGTTCGCCGTTTTGTTTTACCTATCGCGCATCATGATCAAAGGCCGGTATGGCCGGATCAATAGGGTAATAATCGCCCTTGAAGGCGCAAAATATTTGAGCCTTTGTTGTCACACCCGACGGCCCGTCCAGCGTACCGGGTGTAATCGCAATCCTGCTTGATCGAACCGCCCGCCAAAAAAGGGCTGATCCGCATTCCTTGCAAAAACCGCGATCGGTTTTCTCCGACAGGCGATACCAGCGCAGGCCACTCTCATTAATCAGATGCAATTCATCCTTATCGACCGACGCATAAGCACTGATATGGCCGTGCAACTTGGCACACAAATGACAGTGGCAAAGTTCCACATCATCAATCGTGCCGCGCACTTCATAGCGCACCGCACCACAGTGGCAGCCGCCATGATGGCAGATTTGCTCCGTAACGCCGGACTCTGTGACGTGCTGATCGTTATCAGTCATGACGGGTATCCTTATATCGGGCGCAACATCGGCGCATGGTGCCAGACATTGCCCATAAAAGCCATGAAAGAGGGCAAAAAGCAGGCCCCCACACGGCAAGACAGGATCATTCCTCAAAACAGTCTATCGTAAAGCCGGGTGCAATAATGTTTGAGATTGGCCGCACACAGTCCTATTCTGCCGCGTCGGCGGGGACAAAATGCAAACAACCCTTCACATGACGGGAAACTATGACCGATCTTTCTTATCACTATGATGTACTTGTCATCGGCAGTGGTGCTGCCGGTTTAAGCACCGCGCTGAAGGTGGCCCCTCATGTAAAGGTTGCCGTCCTGTCCAAGGGCAAAATCGATGACGGGTCCACCAACTGGGCCCAGGGTGGCATTGCCGCTGTGCTTGATGCCGCAGACAGCATTGAAAACCATGTCGAAGATACGCTCAATGCCGGTGCCGGGTTATGCAAACGCGAAACCGTCGAATTTGTGGCGCGCAATGCCCCGGCCGCCATACGCTGGCTGGATGAACTTGGCATTGACCTTACCCGTGACCCGGAAGGTGGCAATGACCAGCCCTTTCATCTCACGCGCGAAGGCGGGCACAGCCACCGCCGCATTGTCCATGCCGCAGATGCCACCGGGCGTGCCGTGCAAACCACCCTGCAAAAGCAGGCGCTAGACCATTCCAATATCGATATTTTTGAAAATTACCTGGCGATTGACCTGGTCACAGACCGCAAGCTGGGTGGCGAAGGCCGCCGCTGTGTCGGGGCTTATGCGCTGGATGTCAAAACCGGGCGGGTCAAAAGTTTTAATGCCCGCACCGTTGTGCTGGCAACCGGCGGGGCCAGCAAGGTTTACCGCTTTACCTCCAACCCCGATGGTTCGACGGGAGATGGCATTGCAATGGCCTGGCGTGCCGGGTGCCGGGTGATGAATATGGAATTTAGCCAGTTTCACCCCACCTGTCTGTATCATCCGCAGGCAAAATCGTTTCTGATTTCCGAGGCGGTGCGCGGCGAAGGCGGCAAATTGCTGCTGCCCGATGGTACGCGCTTTATGGACCGGTTTGACGAACGCGGCGAACTGGCCCCGCGCGATATTGTTGCACGCGCCATCGACCATGAAATGAAACGCCTGGGCAGCGATTGTGTGTATCTGGATATTTCGCACAAGGGGGCGGATTTTATCCGCGAACATTTCCCTACCATTTACGAAACCTGCCTGGGTTTTGGCATTGATATGACCCGCGAACCCATCCCGGTGGTGCCCGCAGCCCACTATACCTGCGGGGGTATTCTAACCGACCTTCGCGGGCGCACCGATTTGACCGGCCTTTATGCCATTGGCGAATGTGCCGGCACCGGCCTGCATGGTGCTAACCGGCTGGCATCGAACTCGCTGCTGGAATGCCTGGTCTTTGGCGATGCCGCCGCCCGGGACATTGCCGAGGCCCTGCCGGTCGATGACCGTTTCAACGATCTGCCGCCCTGGGATGAAACCGGCATTACCGATTCCGACGAAGAAGTGATTGTCGCCCATAACTGGGAACAGTTGCGCAACGTGATGTGGGATTTCGTCGGCATTGTCCGCACCACCAAACGCCTGCAACGTGCCCAGCACCGGATCGATTTGCTGCTGTCGGAAATCGACGAATATTACGGCAATTTCCGCGTTTCCAATGATCTTTTAGAACTACGCAACCTGTCAGTTGTAGCAAAGCTGATCATTCAGTCCGCCCTGTGGCGTCATGAAAGCCGTGGTTTGCATTATACCACCGATTACCCGGAAAGGGATGATTCCGCCACCCCGCGCCAGACCATCCAGGTGCCTGAAAACTTTGCCGGGCGCTGGGTTGTGTCAGGCCAGTGGAAAAACTGATTTTACAGGAAATGACAGCCATGTCCCGTCCCGGCGAACAGAAACAAACAACCGGAAAACTGATTGGTATCGGGCGTAAAGCCGCCCCCCATGCCCCGGTCGAAACACTGGACCTGGTCGCCGTCTCTACCGATTTTGGCATTGAAGGCGATCACCGTGGCAAGCTTAAAAAGCGCAAAGTCACGGTGCTGGCCCTGGAAGACTGGCAGGCAGCCTGCAATGATATTGGCCGCCCGGACCTGGACTGGACAGTGCGGCGGGCCAACCTGCTGGTTTCCGGTTTTGCCCTGCCCCATGAGGTTGGCACCCAGTTTGCCATTGGCGATTTGGTGCTGGAGGTTTCAGGCGAAACCGACCCGTGCAAACGCATGGAAGAAGCCGCCACCGGGCTGGAGGAAGCCCTGCGCCCCAATTGGCGCGGCGGTGTGACCTGCCGGGTGATCAAGGGGGCCGAAATTGCCATTGGTGCCCCCGTATGCCGTGTGACCGCCGGTTAGGTTAACGCCAACGTGCTGCCAACCAGTGTTCAAGCATCTGCGGGCTGTAATCAAACAGGCTATTTAGTGCCAAATAGGGATCATCACTGATCCCCAAAAGCTGTGCAAAGGCAGGTTCGGTTTTCAGGCCTGCCTGTTTCAAGGCCCGCACCCGTGCCGCAAAACCATCGCCACAAACATGCAAAATACGTGCTTCGACCACCATGTGACGAAACCCGTATTGTTCCTGCGTCGGTTGACAAGTGGCAAAAACCTCAACCTCCTCATTGCGGCTTGCACCATGTGATACCAGAAGTTTCACCACAACCGCAGGCCCGACATGGGATGTCGCACCACGCTGATGGCAATGATACCCGGCAAAACCAGCAAACAACCCCGGACATTGCGCGATAAATGCCGGTAAATCAGGGGTGTGCAGCAAAATATCAATGTCGGACGATGCCCAATCCAGGCCCAGCGGAATCGTCCCTGCCACGACCGCGCCAAACGGCATTAAACGGTCCCACAGATTTGACGCCTGTAACAAAGCCGCACAACACCGCCCCCGCGCCCCGGCCCGGGGATGTAACAGGGGTTTTATGCCATTAAAATCCGTTGCCCGCAGGCCTGGCTGCCAATCTGGCATCGGTTAGCCCTCGTCCTTAACCATTTTTCATTCAGCATCAAAACAACAGAACCGATACACAGGCGAGGCCTCATAACCTGCCCCGCCTGGCACGGATAAAGCACCGTAAGTTAACGATTATTCAGGAGGTTACGGGGTTTCATGCGCGCCGGCATGGGCCAGAATTTCCTCTGCCTGGCGAATTTCCTGCTGTTGCGCCCACATTTCACCATACAGCCCGCCTTGCGACAGCAAATCCTGATGGCGGCCGCGTTCGGCCACCTGTCCATCCCGCAGCACAATAATTTCATCGGCATCAATCACGGTCGAAAGCCTATGGGCAATAATCAGCGTCGTATGCCCGCGTGAAACATCACGCAAAGCCTGCTGAATGTCTTTTTCCGTCCGTGTATCGAGGGCAGATGTCGCCTCGTCAAAAATCATGATTTGCGGGCGTTTTAACAACATGCGCGCAATGGATACTCGCTGTTTTTCACCGCCCGAAAGTTTCAGGCCGCGTTCCCCCACCTTGGTTTTAAAACCTTCGGGCAGGTCATTGATGAAATCGCGAATACTGGCAAGGGTTGCCGCCCTGTCAATTTCATCCTGTGCGGCACCGGGGCGCCCATAGGCAATATTATAGGCGATGGTATCGTTAAACAGCACCGTATCCTGCGGCACAATGCCGATGGACCGCCGCAGCGAGCCCTGGCTCACATCGCGAATATCCTGCCCGTCAATGGTGATGCGGCCGCTTGATACATCGTAAAACCGAAACATCAACCGGGTCAGGGTTGATTTGCCCGCCCCGCTGGGGCCTACCACGGCCACGGTTTTACCCGCCGGCACTTCAAAACTGACACCCTTTAAAATTTCGCGGTCAGGATTATAGGCAAAATGCACGTCTTCAAAACGCACCGTTGCCTCGCTGCAAACCAGTTGTTTTGCCGATGCCCGATCCTCGACTTCCCGGTCCACATCAAGCAGCGAAAACATCCGCTCCATATCGGTCAGCGACTGTTTGATCTGCCGGTACACAAAGCCCAAAAAGTTCAGCGGCATATACAGCTGCAACAGGTAGGTATTGACCAGCACGAAGTCACCCACTGTCATATTGCCATTTTTAACCCCGTTTGCGGCCAGCAGCATGTTCAAAACCAGTCCGACGGCAATAATCGCCCCCTGGCCAATATTCAGCTTGGAAAGGGATTCCTGCGATTTGACCGCCGCCACCTCATAACCGCGCAAGGCGTGGTCATAGCGTGATGATTCATGGGCTTCGTTGCTGAAATATTTGACGGTTTCATAATTTATCAGGCTGTCAATGGCCTTGGTATTGGCTTCATCATCGCGCTGGTTCATCTCGCGACGGTATTTCATGCGCCATTCGGTCACGATCAGTGTGAAGGCAATGTAAATCACGATGGTGACAAACGTGATCAGCGCGAACCAGACATCATAAAGCGCCCACAGGATGATCGAAACCATCACGATCTCAAGCAGGGTGGGCAAAATGTTAAACAGCATGAAGGACAGAAGAAATTCAATGCCCTTCACCCCGCGCTCAATAGCGCGCGAAAGCCCCCCCATCTGCCGGTCCAAATGGAACCGCAGGGACAGCGCATGAAGATGGTCAAATACGCTTAGGGCGGAATTGCGAATGGCCCGCTGGGCGACCTTGGCAAACACCGCATCGCGAATTTCGCCAAAAGCAGAGGATAACACCCGCACCAGGCCATAGCCGATAATCAGACTAACCGGCACCGTCACCAATGCGGCCGCACTGCCTGCTGCGGCTCCTTTACCTCCGCCCAGGGCATCAACAGCATATTTATACAATACCGGCACATAAACGTTGGCAACCTTTGCGCCGACCAGGAACAACAGTGCAACAACGACACGTATCTTTAATTCGTTTTCGCCCTTGGGCCACAAATAGGGCAAAAAGGTTTTAATCACACCCAGATCAGCACGGGCGGATGATTCTTTGGCATCCGATTTTTTCACATCTTTTTCCTTTTATCCCCGTCCCCGATATGGGTTTTAAGCCACACTAAAATGTACTTTGGTAAAATTTCCCTATACCCGTGCCTCACAAATGGCCCGTAAAGCGCAATTTGGCAAGCATCACAATATGAACATCCTGCAAACAGGCTGTCTTGTCGGGCAGGCAAATACAAAAAAGGCGTCCCCTGCCAGACAGGGAACGCCCAAAACAGGCAGTGCAGGAGTACGACTTATTGCGCCGAACCATAAAGGCGGCGATCAAACACACCGCTATCGCGGAAACGATAAAGCGACTTGGCAACCGCCAGCACAGCAAGGTCGATCAGCGGCTCCACCAGCACAACCGTCATATAAGCCGCACCAAAGCTGGCAACATGGGCGATATTGGCCGCCCCAAAACCCTGACCATAAAACGCCCAAAACGCCACCCAACACACAATGCCACCCTGATAGGAGGTCGACAGTGCCAGCGCCTGCACATAGGACACATCCTTATAGGCGGTTTTGGCCGGGATGATTTTATGGGCAAGTGCACCCATCGCAAATAACGGCACCAAAAGTGTCGTCAGGTTGATGCCGTATTGCGGCAAATCGAACGGGGAAAAAAACACGCCCTGCAGCAAAAGCCCCAGTGCCAGACCAATGGCCGCCGGGGCCGCCCCGAAAATCAGAAACAGGGTGGAGCCCAATATAAGGTGCACTTCCGACACCCCAACCGGGTGATGCGGCAACACTTCAAAAAAGACAAAAACCAGCAATGTGGTAATGACACTGCGCACCAGAAGCGAGCCCAGACCATCGCGCTTGATCGTATCGACGGCCATTTTACCGGCAACACCCACCGCGCCGGTTGCAGTAGCATAACTCAGGGCGATTTTGGCGCCGTCAACAACGCCAGGTTCAATATGCATGACAATTTCCTTTCTTGCACCCACCGTGCATGGACAGGCCGGGAAACCGGCACTGTCAGTGATAAAAATTCGGGCAGGTCTCCTGACTTGTGCCGATTGTTGCTATTCCGCCTTCCCGGGGTTTCCCAGTGACATCAAGGAAGCAACCAGCACTTACAGTTGCGGGGGCAGTTATGGACTGGGCAAAATGCCGTCACCATATTCCCTATTATTCGCAGCAGCCAAAGGGCCACTGCCAAACCCGAGCGGACACGTTAGCAGAGCAACCACCAAAGGGGTAAGGCTTTTCAATCGTAAAACGCGAAAAAAGCACACAGTTTATATCCGTAATAAACCGCATGGTTTGCCCCCACCAAGGTGATTGCAGTTCAGGACGGGCCGGACTATGTTGCTAATTTGTTGACGATTTTACAATTTACGATGACACCGCCACAAAAGGCGCTGCCCAAAGACGGAAACAGGACCATGACGGCACTTGCCAGCACCGAAAACCAGGACATTCAACAATTGATGCTTCGCATCGGTATCGCCGCACGCGATGCAGCCCTGATTTTGGCCCAGGTCCCGTCACAGCCAAAAATTGATGCCCTGAACTATGCTGCCAGCCTGATCCGCGAGAACGCCGACACTATCCTGGCCGCCAATGCCCTTGATATGGAAGGTGGCCGTCAAAAAGGCCTGACCGCCGCCCTGCTGGACCGGCTGGAACTAACCCCGGCCCGGATTGAAGCAATGGCAAAGGGCGTTGAAGACGTTGCCAAACAAAACGACCCTGTTGGCCGCGAAATGGCCCGCTGGACGCCGGACCATAACGGGCTGGATATTGCGCGTGTATGTGTGCCCCTGGGTGTGATCGGTATCATTTATGAAAGCCGCCCCAATGTCACCGCCGACGCCGCCGCGATGTGCCTGAAATCCGGCAATGCCGCGATTTTACGCGGTGGGTCTGAAAGTTTTAATTCATCGCGCGCAATTTTTGCCTGCATGCAGCAGGGCGTGATCAAAGCCGGCCTGCCCGAAGCCTGCATTCAGATGATCCCGGTCACAGACCGGGCCGCTGTGGGCGAAATGCTGAAACTATCCGATTATATCGATGTTATTGTGCCGCGTGGGGGCAAGTCCCTTATTCAGCGCATCACCGATGAAAGCCGCATTCCGCTGTTCAAACATCTCGAAGGGCTGTGCCACACCTATATCCATGCCAGTGCCGACCCGGCAAAAGCCAGCAACATTGTGCTGAATGCCAAAATGCGCCGCGTGGGGGTTTGTGGGTCAACCGAAACCATTCTGATTGATCGCGACGCTGTTGAAACCCTGCTGCCTGCTGTCATTTCCGGCTTAAAAGATGCGGGTTGTGAAATGCGCGGTGATGAAACCGTTTGCCGCCTGGATGACAGCATCAAACCGGCAAGTGAGGAAGACTGGTCAACCGAATATCTGGATGCAATTGTGTCGATCAAAACGGTTGATGGGGTGAAGGATGCCATCCATCACATCAATCATTACGGCTCCCACCATACCGATGCCATCCTGGCCGAAGATGCCAGCGCCGCCCAGGCCTTCCTGAATGGTGTGGATAGCGGGATTGTCATCGTTAATGCCTCTACCCAGTTTGCCGATGGTGGCGAATTTGGCATGGGGGCGGAAATTGGCATTTCAACCGGCAAGCTGCATGCGCGCGGCCCGGTCGGGGTTGAACAGCTGACCAGCTATAAATATGTGGTGCGCGGCACCGGGCAAACCCGCCCGTGATGACGCTTCGCATTCCGCGCCGCCACAATGCCCCACCCCGAGTCGGATTACTGGGCGGGTCTTTCAACCCCGCCCACGAGGGGCATTTGCATATCTCACTTGAGGCATTGAAGCGTCTGGAGCTGGATGAAGTGTGGTGGCTGGTATCGCCGCAGAACCCGCTCAAGTCCCGCGAGGGTATGGCAGGGCAGGATGCACGCTTTGATTCCGCCGAATTGATTGCACAACATCCCCGCATTGTCGTTTCTGCAATTGAAACACAGCTGGGGACAAGCTATACGGCCGACACACTTGCAGCCTTGCAGCGGCGTTTTACCCAAACGCGATTTGTCTGGCTGATGGGGGCGGACAACCTGGCTCAGTTTCATCGCTGGAAATTCTGGCAAAAGCTGATTCATTGCGCGCCCATTGCGGTTCTTGATCGCGAGGGTTATTCTAATAAGGCATTGCGTGGCACGGCGGCAAAGCGTATGGAACGCTGGCGCATTGCCGCAGAAAAGGCAGGTCTGCTGGCCGATATGGATACACCAGCTTGGGTTTACCTGCCGATACGGCGCCATCCGGCTTCTTCAACGGCAATTCGTGCCGAAGGCCGGTGGCAGGTTTGACCTGTGGGTGTTTTATGTCCGCAACGTGATAGCGGCGAACATCCACCCCAAATTAAGGTGGCGACTATAATTACTGTGAAAAAAAGCCTGACACCAAGCGAACTGCTTGCGCTCATTCAGGAAACCTTGAACGATGACAAGGCCGAAGATCTTGTAACCATTGATCTGACCGACAAAACGGCAATGGCCGATTATATGATTATCGCATCAGGCTCCAGCTCGCGCCGGGTTGCCTCGATGGGGGAACATATTGTCGAAGCCCTGAAAAATGCCGGGCAGGGCCGCGCAGCGGCCGAAGGCACCGAACAGGGTGACTGGGTTCTGGTTGATGCCGGTGATGTCATCATTCATCTGTTCCGCCCGGAAGTCCGCGCTTTTTACAACATCGAACAGATGTGGGGCGTTGAAAACCCGGCTCTGAAACAGCAGGCTGCCCGTCTTTACTGATTGGCAGGTTTGGCCTTGTGCCCGGCGTGATGCCGGGCCATCCGCCATTCTTCAGATATAACCATACAGCCCGTCATGGCCTGTTTGGCCTGGGCCTTGTGTTTTTATCGCGCAAAAATAGCTGGCTTTCAAAGCTAAGCCCCCCCATACCCTTCTTCGCCAGGCACTAAAACCGGGCTTTCTGATCCCCCCAAACGGACGACCACACGCATGCAAATCACCCTTGCCGCTGTAGGCCGTATCAAGGCAGGCCCGGAAAAGGACCTGTTTGATCATTACATCGCCCGCCTGCGCTGGCCCTTTGCCCTGCGTGAAGTCGAAGAAAAGAAAAAACTGCCGCCAGCCCAGCTAAAAGCCCGCGAGGCAGAATTGCTTCTAGGGGTGATCCCGGAAAATGCCTTTCTGATCGCCCTGGATGAACGGGGCCGCGAATATGGCTCCATCGATTTTGCCAAAAAACTCGAAGGCTGGATCGACCAGTATGGCGGCAACATTGCCTTTGCCATTGGCGGTGCCGACGGTCACGGCGATGCCCTCAAGGCCCGGGCAAACGCCCTGTGGTCGCTCGGCAAAGCCACCTGGCCCCATATGCTGGTGCGCGCCCTGATTGCTGAACAGCTTTTTCGCGCCCACGCCATTCAAACCAACCATCCCTATCATCGGGAATAATAACTTTTAAAAACCCCAAAAATAACTCAAAAATCAAAAAAATTTAGTTGTAACTTAAACATAAAATTGCGAAATTTTTCTCCGATGTTAAGTCTTGGGGAAAATCTATGTACAAAATTCTTACAGCGTTATTATCGCTAACCACATTAGCTGCTTGTTCAGCAAAACTATCGCTTCCACCGTATCAGCCTACCACTTCTAGCGAAATTAACGCTGCCGTTGAAGTTAATAACTTCAGTTATTTCCCGAGAGAAGGCGTAGCCCAAAATGAAATTAGAGAAACTGCCGCAGGCCATGTTTATCTAACTGAAGACGTTGGTACATACTTCGCAAACGCTGTACGACGAGAGATGCGGCAAGCAAACATGTCAATTCAAAGTAAAAATTGTACTTTGGATGGCGAAGTCAATGATTTTGCAACTGATAGCCTAGGGTATTCAGTCGACTATATTACCGATGTTCGCTATATCTTGCGCAGAACAAAGGACCAAAAAACCTTATTCGATAATAATTACACTGTGAAATTCAACGCGTCAAAGTTCGTTGTTGCGGACGTATTTTTTGCCAATATCAATAAAATGGTATCGGACAATATCGACCAGCTTCTAAAAGATTCTGTCTTTGTCACCACAACCAAAGAAAATTGCGCTAAAAATTAGAATGAAACCAATATACTCAGCCATTTATATTCTAGCTTTATCACTAGGGTCGTGTGTTCAGACCCCAGATGCTTCAACATATTCTCGCGCCCAAATGGGACGTGCTGCCACTGTTATGAAGGGCAAAATCTTAGCTATACGTGAAGTCAAAATTTCTGGCGAAAGCTCAGGTGTTGGAATGACTGCAGGGGCGGGAAGTGGCGCTGTTGCAGGTTCATACCTTGGAGGCAGCAGCAGAGCCAATATAATAGGTGCCATCGGAGGTGCTGTTGTTGGCGGAGTAGCAGGAAGCATCGCAGAACAATCATTATCCGAAAGCGGAGCTTTCGAGTACATTGTACAGCAGGACAACGGTCAAATAATTGCAATAGTGCAAACCAACAGCGAAAACTTAAAAGTCGGAAACCCGGTCTTGATCCTCCGATCAGACCGGGTACGGGTCATTCCTGACAGTATTCCGACGGGACAGTGACACTGTATTTATTTCAACCGATATTCCATTTTCACCACATCAGATTCATAGATGTGGGTTGAAATCGGTTTGGGGCGCAGATGGCCGTTATCCTTGTCAAACAGGGCAATTCCGTCGCCCAAAACAACCGGAATGACAAACATATCGAGCTTATCAACCATATTTGCATACATGAATTGATTGATCACGCTGGCCCCACCCACAATCCAGACATCGCCATTGTCCAAACGCTCATTGCGCAAGGCATCGGTCAACTCGATCAGGCTACCGCCAAAGGCAACGGTATTTTCAGGTGCATCCTCGCCCAGGGGGTGTGAGGTCAGCACAATCGTGCGGCGATCCCCATAGGGCCATTCGCCATAAGACATCACCTGATCAAAGGTGCGCCGACCAATGATCAGCGTGCCCACCCGGTCCAGGAAGGCTTCAAAGTCAAATTCTGCCGGGTCATAATCATCCAGCCAGTCCACCGCACCATTTGACCGTGCGACATAGCTGTCCAGACTGACCGCAACATAAACGCGGAACAGTTTCTTGCCCATTGTATCAATCCAACCAATCTGCCGGATTTTTCCGGCGTTAATTTTAGTTCTAGTTTAGTATCAATTTTGGGATACTATCCTTGATTGGTGGCGATAATCCGGCTGGAATAGGGTGATATGGTCGTCCAAATAGCCCAAACGCCCCAAAAGCCGTCATTTTCCGGCCTTCAGGGCGTCCAATTGAGCCATAATTGATCATTTTGGCGTCATAACGATGGCGTAAAGCTTAAAAATCAGCACTCCACCACGTTGACATTGACGGCGAGGCCGCCCTGGCTGGTTTCCTTGTATTTGCTTTGCATATCCGCCCCGGTCTGGCGCATGGTTTCGATCACGCGATCCAGCGACACCGTATGTTGCCCATCCCCGCGCAGGGCCAAACGCGAGGCATTAATGGCCTTCACCGCCCCCATTGTATTGCGTTCAATACAGGGCACCTGCACCAGCCCGCCAATCGGATCGCATGTCAGGCCCAAATTGTGTTCCATGCCAATCTCGGCGGCATTTTCCACCTGTTCGGGCGAACCACCCAAAACAGCACACAATGCCCCGGCCGCCATCGAACAGGCCACGCCGACTTCGCCCTGGCAGCCCACTTCGGCCGCCGAAATGGACGCACGTTTTTTGTAAATCGAACCAATCGCCGCCGCCGTTAGCAAAAACTCGCGAATTTTCGCCTGGGTTACATTGGGACAAAACCGTTCATAATAACGCAATACCGCCGGGATCACGCCGGCCGCCCCATTGGTCGGGGCCGTCACAACCCGGCTGCCTGCGGCATTTTCCTCGTTTACCGCCAGGGCATAAAGGTTCACCCAGTCAATCACCGTTAGCGGGTCCTTCAGTCCGGCTTCAGGCCGGTCCACCAATTCGCGATACAGTTTGTTGGCGCGACGTTTGACATTCAAACCACCGGGCAAAATACCTGGTGTTGCGCAACCGCGATCAATGCAATCCATCATCGCCTGATAAACACGATCGACAAATTCATGGGTTTCATCGGGACCGCGCCAGGATTTTTCATTTTCCATCATGACTTCGGCAATCGACAGGTTATGCTCCTTGCAAATTGCCATCAATTCGTCTGCCGATGAAAATGGATGCGGCAGGATAATATTATCGCCGGAATATTCCGCCCCGCGATCATCCCCCGAGACGATAAAACCACCCCCGACCGAAAAATATTCCTGGCAATGCAGTTTGACGCCATCATGGTCAAACGCGGTAATGCGCATGCCGTTGGGATGTTCGGGCAGGCTTTCATCCATATGAAAAACCAGGTTGTTTTCAAAATTGAAATCAACCTTCTGCTGCCCGTAAAGCATCAGGCTGCTATCGTTTTTGATCGCCTCAATGGTTGGCGCAATATCGTCCGGGTCAACCGAACGCGGGCGCTGGCCACTTAATCCCATCAGCACCGCAATATCGGTGGCATGCCCCTTGCCCGTAAGTGCCAGCGACCCATAAAGGTCAACAATGATGCTACCGGTTTGTGCCAAAAGGTTCCGCGCATCCATTTCCAGGCAAAACCGGAACCCAGCCCGCATTGGCCCCACCGTATGCGAACTCGATGGACCAATGCCGATAGTGTAAAGATCGACAACAGACAGGTTGACGTCCTGGGGACGCTGGTTGGATGTATCAGGCATAGGCCTCCTTCGGCTCTGGATCGCATTTTGTTTTTTTGCGATATCAACGAACCGGTGCCAGCCCCCTCTGTCCCTAGGGCACAAAATTGCCCTTACCTGAGATTGTGCGTCGGCAGGCGGGCATTTAACGTTCCGCGCCGACTTCATCCTTCGGTGGAAAGGCAAATATGGCCTGCCTTTCGCTCTCCAGAGCCTCAATCCGCAACGGTCCGTCTGCCTGAGAGTGTTCGGGGTGGATTGCTCCTTCGGCGCCATCCGGAACGTTGCCCGGCCGGTCTCTCCCGCTGCGGTATGCGAGGTATCACCGTTTAGAACAATAATGGTACCTGTACTTCACGCAGCTTGTAAAGCAGCACTGCAAGGATGTTAAAAATTCGCGCGGGGTGGCTGTTCAGGCGCATCTTTCATGATAAGTTAGGCTTAAATTGGCGTCAGATGGCGGAACCCACCGCGCCCGGCGCCGTTTTGACCACAGGCAATTTACCAATTACATGTTTGTTTACCGGTAATTTAGCCTTTTATCCTAGAAGTGGGGTTATGACAGTGACTGTATCGAACGCCGCAAAGCGTCCCCGTCCGGTGGTGCTATGTATTCTGGACGGTTGGGGCTATCGCGAGGAAAGCGACAATAACGCCGTTGCACTGGCCAACACGCCGGTGTGGGACGACCTGTATGCCAACAACCCAACCGGCTTTATGAAGGCCTGCGGGCTGGATGTCGGCCTGCCCGAAGGGCAAATGGGTAATTCCGAAGTCGGCCATATGAATTTGGGCGCGGGCCGTGTTGTCATGCAGGAGCTGCCCAAAATTGACGACGCCGTCAAAACCGGGGCAATCGCCGATACCGATACCGTCAAAAAACTGATCACCAGCCTGAAAGACAGCGGTGGTGTGTGCCATATTGCCGGGCTTTTGTCCGAAGGGGGCGTGCATTCGCATCAGGCCCATATGGCCGCCCTTGCCAAAATCATTTCCGATGCCGGCATTGCGGTTAAAATCCATGCCTATACCGATGGCCGCGACACGCCGCCGCGCAGTGCCGCCGATTTTCTGAAAAAATTCCGCGCCCTGATTGGCGATGCCAATGTTGAAATCGTTACCGTCACCGGGCGCTATTATGCGATGGACCGTGACAATCGCTGGGAACGGGTGAGCCAGGCCTATTTTGCGATGGTTCAGGGCAGCGCGTATGAAGATGGCAAAAAGGCCGACAGTGCCGAAGACGCCATTGCCAATGCCTATGACGCCGACACCAATGACGAATTCATCCTGCCCACCGTGATTGGTGATTATGCTGGCATGAAGGATGGCGACGGCCTTTTGATGACCAATTTCCGGGCCGACCGGGCGCGCGAAATTCTCGCCGCCCTGTGTGCGCCCGAATTTGACGGATTTGATCGCGGCACCCCGGTAAAATTCGCCATCCAGGCCGGGATGGTTGAATATTCCTCCAAGCATGCCGACTATATGGATGCGATCTATCCGCCCAAAACCCTGCCGAATATTTTTGGCGAAGTGGTTTCCAAGGCGGGCCTGAAACAGTTGCGCATCGCCGAAACCGAAAAATACCCGCATGTGTCGTTTTTCTTTAACGGCGGCGAAGAACAGGTATTTCCCGGCGAAGACCGCATTCTGGTGCCCTCGCCCAAGGTGGCAACCTATGACCTGCAACCCGAAATGTCGGCCCCCGAAGTATGCGCCAAGCTGGTTGCCGCCATTGAAGATGAAACCTATGACGCCATCATCGTCAATTTTGCCAACCCCGACATGGTCGGCCATAGCGGCATTCTTTCTGCCGCAATCAAGGCTGCCGAAGCCGTGGATGAATGCGTTGGCAAGGTGGTGAGCGCTGTGCGCAAAGTGGGCGGGGTGATGTTTATTACCGCTGACCACGGCAACTGCGAAACAATGGTGGACCCGGAAACCGGTGCGCCCCATACCGCCCACACCCTGAACCTGGTGCCGACCATTCTGGTCAATGGCCCGGACGGAGTTACACTGCGCGACGGCCGCCTGGCCGACGTCGCCCCGACATTGTTGCAATTGCTGGGCCTGCCGCAACCGGCAGACATGACCGGCAAATCACTGATCGAAGGTCTGAAACCCGATGATACGCTGCCCTCGGCAAGCTGATCTTGGAAAATGGCTGATGGCCCCGGCACTGGCATCCTTGATGGTTGCCAGTGCCGGGACATTTTTTACGGCAAATGCCCAGTCGCTACGCAAGGTTGACTCACGTTTGGATGCGGTGCAAAGCCAGCTTTCCGAACAGAAAAAGCAGGAAGAATTTCTGTCGCGCAAGTCGCATGAATTACTGACCGAAGAACAGGCCCTGCAATCCGAGGAAATTTCAATTGCCCGGCGTGTGCAGAATTACGAAACCGAACTGACCGGCATTGAAGACAAACTGGTCGAGCTGGAAAACCGCGAAAAGGATGCCACCACCGCCCTTGAAGACAAGGCCGGACAATATGCCCGCATCCTGATGGCGCTTGAACGCCTGTCCACCACCCCGCCCGAAGCCATGATTGCCCTCCCGCGCAGCCCGCAGGATACCTTGCGGTCGGCCATTTTGCTCAAGGCGGCGCTGCCCGGTGTGGAACAGCATGCCAAGGATTTGAAACGCGAACTGGGCGAAATTACCGAATTGCGCGCCAACATCAAAGCACGGCGCAGCGAACTTGCCAGCGTCACCGACAAATTACGCGACGAACGCGAACATCTATCCCGCCTGCTTGATGACAAACGCCGCCTTCGTCAGGATACCGAGGATGAAGCCCGTGAGGCCGCCCGTGCGGTGCAAAAAATGGCCGACGAGGCAAAAAGCCTGGGCGAACTTCTGGCCAGCATCAAAAACCGCGCCGAAGGCCTGCCCGAACCACGCGACAAACCCGATTACGAGTTGGTCAAGGAACAGCCCGACAGCGAAATCGATGATGTTTTGCCGACACAAAATATCGCGGCAAACAAACCCGCCCGCAAAACCAGCCCTAAAAACCGCGACGCGAGCGACGAAGTTGTTGTTGCAAGCTCAATCACGCAGGCACGCGGCCATTTACGGATGCCGGTATCGGGCAAGATTGTTACACTTTTTGGTGAACGCAGCGTACAAAGCGGCCTTCCTGGCGGCACACACGCCAAGGGAATCGAGATTGAAACCCGCCCCGATGCTCAGGTTGTATCGCCTTTTGACGGCAAGGTGGTGTTTGCCGGGCCGTTCCGGGGCTATGGCCGCCTCTTGATTATCGAACACGGCGAAGGATACCATAGTCTTGTTGCGGGTTTTGATCACCTTGACAGTGTGGTAGGACAATATGTCTTGGCGGGTGAACCTGTTGGAACGATGGGCGAAAACAGGCCAAAACTGTATCTTGAAATGCGCCATGACGGCGAAGCGATCAACCCGCTTCCCTGGCTGGCATCACAAAACGGCAAGGTAAGCGGATGAAAAAGTCTCGATTGGTAATATTTGCCCTGGCAGCAAGCCTGAATATCGGTCTTGCATCGCCTGGTCTGGCACAGGCACAAGCCCCGGCCACAGCGGATTCCCCGACATCATCGGCTGAAACCTATCGGCTTCTCAATCTGTTTGGCGACGTGTTTGAACAGGTCAAGGCAAAATATGTCGAGCCGGTTGACGACAAAAAACTGATCGAAGCCGCGATTAACGGCATGCTGACATCGCTGGACCCGCATTCATCCTATCTTGATATGGATAATTTCAAGGACATGCAGGTTGATACCCGTGGTGAATTTGGCGGGCTTGGCATCGAGGTGACGCAGGAAAACGGCTTTGTCAAAGTCATTTCCCCCATCTATGACACCCCCGCCGAAAAGGCCGGCCTGCAACCGGGTGACTTCATTACCAATATCGATGGCAAATCGGTGCGCGGCATGCCGTTAAACGAAGCCGTTGACCTGATGCGCGGCAAGGTCAATACCGACATCAAACTGACGATTGTGCGCAAGGGCGAACAGGCCCCCTTCGACGTCACGCTGACCCGTGCCGTAATCAAAATCCAGTCGGTCCGTCCGCAGGTGAAAAACGATGTTGGCTATATCCGCATCACCAAATTCAGCGAACAGACCTTTAGCGGCCTGCAGCGCGCCATTGAAGAACAGAAAAAGGAAATCGGCCCGAAACTGAAGGGTTTCGTGATCGACCTTCGCAACAATCCCGGCGGACTGCTGGACCAGGCGATTGCGGTTTCCGATGCGTTCCTGAACAAGGGCGAAATCGTTTCCACCCGCCCGCGCGACACCAAAAACACCGAACGTTACAGTGCCAAGGACGGCGACCTTGCCGACAACCTGCCGATTGTCGTTCTGATCAATGACGGTTCGGCATCGGCATCCGAAATTGTTGCCGGTGCGCTTCAGGATCATGGCCGTGCCATCATCATGGGGACGCGCAGCTTTGGCAAGGGGTCGGTTCAAACCATTTTGCCCATGCCGGGCAATGTGGCCCTGCGCCTGACCACGGCGCGTTATTATACGCCGTCGGGCCGGTCCATTCAGGAAGTCGGCATTGTGCCCGACATCATTGTCCCGCAGTCAAAGGTTGAAACCATTGAAACCGGCCAGCGCCGGTCCGAAGCCGACCTGAACGGTGCGCTGCATAACGAGGATTCAGCCATCGGTGATGCTGAAACCCAGGCAGAAAAACGCCGTCAGGATGCCGAAAAAGTAACCGAAGACGATTATCAGCTTGCCCGCGCGCTGGATATGATCCGGGGCATCTCGCTTTATGGCGGCTTCCGATCAAAAAGCTGAAAGATCGTGACGGGAACAGGAAGAGACTGACCCGCAGTGATCGGTAAACTGTTCAAATTCTTGCGGCGGGGCCGCAAAACGGAATCCTCTGCAACCGAACCGGACGACGATATGTTGTCCGCACCGGATGCGGAGGATGTTCCGTTTACAGAACTGCCCCTTGATGAACAGTTGCGCCGCTTGCCACTGCGCCCGCCGACACGCCGGTGGCGGTTGTCCAAATTCCTGTTGGTGGTTTTATATCTGCTGCCCTTTGGCATTATTTCGCTTGCCGCCGTTCCCCTGCTGGACCCCGAGACCGGCTGGCACCTTTTTCATGCTGGCTCTCCACGTGTGACCCAGGCCATTCCCGGCACGGAACGCGAATTGCAGGATGAAATTGCCAAGGGCGTTCTTGATATTGAAGCCCGCAACCGCGCCGAAGAAGAAGCCCGGCGTAAAAATGGCAATGAAGCAGGCAATGAAACCGAAGGCGACGTTCCGCCAGGCACAGCCGACATTGCAAGCGGGCAAAATGGCGACGGCAGCCAGGGAATGGGCCAGACCGGCGCAGCAAGCGAAGCGGGTTCCAGCACCGGCCCCTCGCCCGAGGAACTTGCCGCCCTGGCGGAAGAAGGGGGCTTTGATGAAAAAATTGAACCCGATCCCCTGCGCCCGGCCCCTATCCCCGGCATGGATGAAGAAGGCAGTTTTGGCCGCATTCCCCGCATCGCCGAGGATGGCCGTACCCCGGCCAAGGTCTATGCCCGCCCCTTCACACTGGAGCCAGAACAACCCTATGTCGCGGTGATTGTCACCGGACTTGGCCTGAATGAAGACCGCACCACCAAGGCCATTGAAGACCTGCCACTGAACATTTCGCTGGCCCTGTCGCCCTATGCCGACAACCTGCCCAAAATTGTGGCACGGGCCCGGCAAATGGGCCACGAGGTGTTCCTGCAATTGCCGATGGAACCCGATGATTTTCCGCTGTCCGACCCTGGCCCGCGTGCCTTGATGACAACCCTGCCCGAAGGCGAAAACCTTGTGCGGCTGGAATGGTTGCTGGCACGCTTTCCCGGTTATGCCGGGGTGGTTGGGCATCTTGGATCAAAATTTGCCAATCTGGACAGTGCCATTCGCCCGGTGATAGACTTTCTAGATAAAACCGGCCTGATGTATGTGGATGGCAGCAATACCGGCATGGTCAGCCTTGCCGCACAACTGGCCGCCAATGCTGGTGAGCCAAATGCCATTGTGGATTTCAACATTGATACCGTGCCCAGTCGTCGCGCCATTGATGCGCAGCTGGCCGCACTGGTGAACAAGGCAAAAACAGAAGGCTATGCCATTGGCCTTGCCCAATCCTATCCTGTCACGATCTCGCGGTTGCGCAACTGGGCACAGCGCCTGGAACGCCAGGGCGTAAAACTTGCCCCCGTGACAGCCCTTGCAGATAAACAGGTTAAGCCGCAATCTGCCGAGGAAGCCGACGCCGCACAGCGCAAGAACATGTCTGATGAAAATGCCCGCAAGGGCGACGCACCATCCACCAATACGGATGCAAGCGAAAACACCATCGAGGGTAACTGATCCGCCATGTCCAAAGACCCTGTCAAAAAAGCCAAGGCCGACAAAAAAAAGAAATCCAAAAAACGCAAAATTGACGGCCTCAACCCGCCGATGGATGCCGGGCAACCGGCCGAAGATACGATCACGGGTTCTGACCTTCCCTATCGTCCCTGTGTTGGCATTGCCCTGTTTAATGATCGGGGCGATGTCTGGATTGGCAATCGCATCGGGTTTGAAGGGGCCTGGCAATTGCCCCAGGGGGGCATTGATGGCGATGAAACACCCGAACAAGCCGCCCTTCGCGAATTAAAAGAGGAAATTGGCACCGACAAAGCCGACATCATTGCCGAAACACCGGACTGGCTGACCTATGATTTGCCAGACCATTTGATTGGCAAGGCATTTGGCGGCAAATATCGCGGCCAGAAACAAAAATGGTTTGCCATGCGCTATCGCGGAGAAGACGATGAATTCGTCATTCACGGCAAACATCCCGAATTTGACGCATGGCGCTGGAACGACTTTTTGTCCCTGCCCGACCTGATCATTCCCTTCAAACGTCCGGTTTACCAACAGTTGGTAGAAATTTTCAAAACTGTTCCAGATCAAATCAAACAATCAAAAGATCAGGCATAAGACGATCTCCGTGCTTGAATGAAACGCGTATTTGATTAAATTCCAGTGTCGTCAACACCCCTGGTTTTGAAAGGGTTCTAAAATGGGTTTGGATCGCCTGATTTTCGGTATTTTGACCATTCTTGTTGGTCTTGGTGGCCTGTTCTATGCGTCTGCCGCACATGATGGATATTCCTATTTCGTCGGGCTAGCCCTGTTTTTTGGTGCCATCCTGTTCATGTTCCAGCTGATCAACAGTCACTTCAACGAAATCGAAAAATCCTCGCACTAAGCTAGGCGGCACGCAGCCCGGCGGGGCACAACGAAAGGACCGGATTTTGTCCGATACACATTGGGACCCCGTGAAATATGGCCTTTTCGGCGATGAACGCCGCCGCCCGGCACTGGACCTGATTGCCCGCCTTCCCAAACCGGCTCAGGGTTTTAAACCGGCCCATATCGTTGATCTGGGCTGCGGGCCGGGATCTGTGACCTCTTTGCTGGCCGATGCCTATATGTGCGATGGCAACAGCCCGGTTGTCACCGGTATTGATCATTCATCGGAAATGCTGGAAAAGGCCTGCAAACAGGATGATCGCATCACCTGGCAGCAGCAGGACATTGCAACATGGGAACCCGATAAACCGGTAGATTTGCTGTTTTCCAATGCTGCTTTGCAATGGGTTCCGGGACACGCCAACCTTTTACCGCGTCTGTGCAGCTTTGTCCGCCCGGGCGGGTTGATTGCCCTTCAGGTACCCAACAATTTCCTGGCCCCCAGCCATCAGCTGATCAATGAAGCTGGTGAAAAATGGGAAAAGGAAGTCGCCGAGGCCCAGGACCAGATCAAGATCATGCGGCCGGGCGACTATTTCGATGTACTGATCCCCCATTGCGGCCATGTTGATTTATGGCAAACACAATATTGCCATGTGCTTTCGGGCGAAGATCCGGTTTTTACCTGGGTCTCCTCAACAGCCTTGCGCCCGGTGCTGGCAAACCTGCCCGATGATGCCGCACGCCAGGCCTTTTGCGACCATTACAAAACCCGTCTGAAGCAGGTTTATCCGCCCCGGCCCGACGGCCTGACGCTGTTTCCGTTCAACCGGCTGTTTATTGTTGCCAGCAAGGCCTGACCGGCAGCAAAATCCCCTGACTGCGGTCTGTTTCATAAACGCACACCAAGACAGGAAAACCTCCATGCCAACGCACAATCACATCATGACGGGGCAATGCCGTTGCGGACAGGTTCAGTTCAAAATCACCGCCACGCCAATTCTGACGGCGGCCTGTCATTGCGCGGGCTGCCAGGTTATGAGCAGCAGCGCCTTTTCCCTGACCGCAATGTTCCCCGGTGATGCCTTTGAGGTCACAAAGGGCAAACCGGTGATTGGCGGCCTGCATGGGCCGGACCAGCATCATTTTTTCTGCCCCCATTGCATGACATGGATGTTCACACGCATTGAAGGCATTGATGCCTTTGTCAATGTTCGCCCCACCCTGCTGGAAGATAACCGCTGGACAACGCCCTTCATTGAAACAATGACGCGAAACCGCCTTTCCTGGGTTTCCACCCCGGCGCAATACCAGTTCACGGAATTTCCGTCGATGGACGAACTGCCCGAACTGATGGATGCCTTTGCTGCGGCACAGGAATAATACCCCGGCATTGCGCATGCGCCATGCCGGGGTATGTCTATAACAACGCGGGTGATATACGCCGCCCAAAGCGCCTGACCGCCGCTTCATCCTGTTTTCAGCCCGGAGGCCCCAATGACAGATCAAAGGACACCCCCGATCCCACCCCAAAATTCCGACATGGCAACTCCGGGTCGGGTGGTCTGCGATCATTTTATTGCGCTGTGTGGCTATGAAACCCGCATCCGCCAATGGGGGCAACCGAGCAAACCCGCAATCATCATGGTGCATGGGCTGGCCCGCCTGTCACATGACTTTGACATTCTCGCAAGCCAGCTGGCGGATGATTATTTCATTCTGTGTCCCGACATTATTGGCCGGGGATGTTCGGCCTGGGCCAACACCCCCGACGAAGAATATGTGCCCGCCTTTTACGCCCGGCAAATGATTGAGATGATGGACCATTTCAACATAGATCGCTGTAGTTGGATTGGCACATCAATGGGCGGGATTATCGGCATGGTTGTTACCAGCCTGATGCCGGAGCGTATCGAACGCCTGTTGTTAAATGACATGGGCCCCGAACTGGCTCAGGAGGCGGTGGACCGAATCAAGGCCTATGTGGGTGGCACGCCGGAATTTGCCAGCATCGCCGAAATCGATGCCGCCCTGCGCAACATCTATGCCCCGTTTGGCCTGTCAAACGATGCCGAATGGCGCGAACTTGCCATGAATTCCGCCCGCCGGCTGCCAAATGGCAAATTTGCCATGCACTACGACTCGCGGGTGATGGATGTTTTCCGCGACCAGATCGACGATTATGATGCTTGGGACATTTTCAACGCCATTACCTGCCCCGTGACCCTGTTTAGCGGGGCAAAATCCGACTTGATTCCACAAAAGATCGTTAAAAAAATGCAGTCCGCCAAGCCGGAAATGCAGGTTTTGTCTCTGGAAAATTGCGGTCACGCACCTTACCTGAATACCAGAGCGCAAATTGAAGCGGTTAAAATATTCCTAAAAAGATAGAACGATCACAAAAAAACCATTTTGCACCGCAAACTGGAATAAGACTGAAGAAGTTGGAAAAACGGCGTAGAATAATTGCCATGCAATATTTGGGCTGGCGTTTTACCCAAAATTAACCATATTGCCGCAGCCCAACAGGCAAATAGAAAATCGCATCCCGTCGCCAGACTGCGTTCGGCCCAAAGATGCAAAAAATTTTTCTTTTGGGGCGTGTCTTTTGATCCCTGCAAACGTTCTGTTCCGTGTCCGCCAATTGGGCGACACGAATGGCGTGGTGCAGGCCCGGAAAACTTGGCAGGACGGAATTTCAACAGCAATGAAAACGCGGCAGCTTCTCGGTACAGGAATAGCAGGTGGCATAGCGATGCTCGCCTTTCTTGTGCCGTCTGTTGTCTTGGCACAACAGGTTGTTTCTGAACAGGAAATGACTGTTAACAGTACCCTGCCCGCGTCTGATGCACCGGCAGCCAAGGTTTCCAGTTATCTGGTTCAGGGCATTTTGCCTGCACCCGGACGCAACGGATTTGACAATTATTTCTCAACCGGTGCCTCACGTCAGCGCACAGCCATCCTGACCCTGCCCGGATCGCAATCAAAATCGGGCGAAAAACAGCAAAACAGCATGATGTGGCTGGAAGCCAGCACTGACCAATCCCCCGGTAACGGCATTTCCGCACAGTTTGGTGTTGGTTATTCGCCAAGCCGTACCCTTGGATTCGCAGTCGGCCCGGTTGTGCAGTTAAACGGGTCGCTTGGCCGCCATATGGGCATGACCACCAGCGAAGATGCCGATTACCTTGTCACGCCAACCCTGCGCCATGACAATACCCTATCGGCCACTGGGTTTAGCAGCGAACAGGGCACTGACGGTGTCGGTCTTGCTGCCAGTCTATCTTATATGCCGTTCGAGGATTTATGGATCGGCATTCATGGCCGCCTGACCAGCGACCTGACATCATCAAGCAGCAACCCGACAGACCGGTTTGATGCCATGCTGGGCCTGACGGCGGGTTACAGGCTGAAATTCTAAGGCCCGGATTACGGGCCCGCTGCATCGGTTTTTGACAAAATTTGCCCCGGAATGCGGCTGATCACTTGCCAGCCTCGCATCAAGGCTTCATGTTGCCCTAAGAGCATTTTTATGCAGCGGCCAAAGTTGCGGCAATATGCCAGCTTTGGAACAGATATTATGGCAAGTTCTGGAAATTAAATGACAGCGTCACCACCGCCCTTTTACGGCTCTTCCGAAGATCCGTTTCTTGCCTGCAAGGACCTGGCTGCTGCCAAGAACGCCAACCTTTACCGGGCGGCAATGCGCCTGAATGGCGCACGACAACGTTTTTTCCTTGCCGCCTATGCCTCGATGCGGGTGATTGACGATATTGTCGATGACGGTTTTCTGGAAAAATCCGATGCCGAGCGTGACTATCTGCGCAATGATACCCTTGATATTATCGACCGCTGGCAGGACCAGATCGAAGCCGCCAAGGTGATGGCGGATAATCCGTGGCCCGATGTCGGCCCCCTGCCCGCTGCTGTGTATGAGGCCCTGACCCTGACACTGGGCGAAAGTGACCTGTCGGTGGACCCGTGGGTCAAACTGGCCGAAGCGCTGCGCAAGGACGTCGCCGAAGACCCGCTTGATGAATGGGAAGATTTCATCACCTATTGCGAGGGTGCAACCGCCGCCCCGGCCTCAATCTTCGTTTATTTGCTGGCGGCACGCTATGACGATGAAATTGGCTATGTCTCCAATCTAACGGCATCGCCGCTGTATCATGCGCGCGACATGGCGATTTTCTGCTATGTCATTCACATCCTGCGCGACCTGCCGATTGACATAAAAGGCCCCGACCGCCTTGTGACCATCCCGGGTGAAATCCTGCTGGCGGCCGATATCAGCATCGGTGAAATCCGCAATGCAATTGGTCAGAAAAATTACGACCAGCTTAACCAGCTTGGGGTCTACCTTCTGGAAAAGGCATGGGAGCATTTTGAAACCGGCCAGGTGCGCAGTGCGGAATTGCTTGCCATTCTCGACCCCGAAGAAACCGACACCCTGTCGCGCCTGTTTAGCGTCTATATCGA
Organism: Thalassospira sp. TSL5-1; assembly: GCF_001907695.1. Taxonomy (NCBI): domain Bacteria; kingdom Pseudomonadati; phylum Pseudomonadota; class Alphaproteobacteria; order Rhodospirillales; family Thalassospiraceae; genus Thalassospira; species Thalassospira sp. TSL5-1. The sequence goes on along the minus strand of NZ_KV880637.1, from coordinate 191,748 downwards.
GTTGGCGGCCCTGATGGATGCGGGCTATGGCGCCTTTTTGGCCGACCGTGCCGAAATCATCAAGGAAACTGCCGATAAAAGCCTGCCGGATTTACCCCCGTCCGCAACCGGCAAAACCGATCGCAGCCTGCCTGCCAGTCAAGACGATGATAATGATGACCGGGTAAGCGATAAGGGCGATTCGGGTTCCGGCAGTTAGAAATCCGACAAACCCGAAAATCCAACCACATGCACAAAGGCCCGACGCATCTCGCCGGGCCTTTGCTTTGCATGATTTATACAGTCCGTTTCTGATCAGTGGGTTGCCTTGTCGACCTTATCAGCATTGGCAGACGGCGCATCTGCCGGTTTGGCATCCGCTGGTTTCGCCACCAAAAGCGCCTTGCTATCGGCATGTTCAACCAACTGTTTGCCAGTATAACCCGCAATACGGAAATATTCCGGCCGCGAGGACAGTTTCAGGGTGTAATCCCCGTCCTTGCCATCTGACTTGCCAATCACATACTCCACCGGCTGATCCTTGCCCTTAAGCGACAGGGACATTTTCAGAACCGGATGGTCCATGCCGTATTCCGGTTTGACATCCGTCCCCAGAACCGATGCAATGCGAATTTTGGCAACCATCGCCGCCAGGGTCGAGGCCGCCGCCGGTTGCAGTTTCTGGTCATCTGCCGCATTGGCCAGATCCCAGGTCACAACCGCCTTGGCTTTATCCGCATCCGCCTTGTCAGCATTTTCAGACGATGCCGTTTTTTCATCGGCCTTTTTGTCATCGGGTTTGGCGGCAGGGGCCATCTTGGCAACCAGTGAAAGGCCGTTAACATCCATTTTGGTAATATCGTCCGCCGATATTTGCAAAACGGTGGCATCAATCCAGTCATCCGCCTTGGCCGGGGCATCGTAACTGCCCATTGTCACTGCGTAGACTTCGTTCTGGTCGTCGCGCCGCGCATGGATCTGATGGGTTCCCTGCGATGTGCCCAGATACAGGGTTGCCACCACATCCTTGCCCTTTTGCAGGGTAACACGACGTTCAAAGTCATCCTTTGCCAGTTTGAACCGTTTGACCGACCCGCTTGATGTCGCAATCGGCAAGCCTTCCTTAAGGTCGGCAAGTTTGCGGATCAGCCCGTCCACCTTGTTGCCATCGGCGGGGAAATTGCCAAGGTCGGGCAATTGCCAGTCCTTGCCGTTTTTCGCCAGGACAACCTTGCTGCCATCGGAATCCTCGATGGTCAAATGATCAACGCCATCGGGCGAGGTTGCGACAAGTTTGTCGTTTCCCGCCGTAGTGTCGCCTTGTGGTTGATAAAAATTAACCCCGATGGCAAACCCGACCTGAACGATGAACAACACCACCAATATCAGTATGGTCCGTTTCATATCCTCAGACCTCCTTGAGAATGCGTTGGTAATGTTTGCGTTCGGAAGCCGCCACTTGGCGACGCCAGCCCCAAACAAGCAACAGACCAAACAGCGCAAAGCCGTAATTCAGATATTCCCACATCTGTTCGGTCCCTTCGGATGTTGGCATCAGGGTCCGGGCAAACTGGGTCCGCCCCCGCAAAGCCAGCAGGGACTGGTCTTCCAGCGACCAATCAACCACGTTTTGCATGAATTCCAGCGGTGCCGTATAGGACGTGCCCATCCCGCGCGAGGCAAGGCTAAGCGACATGTCATCGGCAAAGCTGTTGGAACCCAGCAAAATCAACCGCGCCGAAGAAGGCGAACGGTCAATCACACCGCCAATCTGGACGTTTTTATCGTCATCCTTCTTGGCACTGTCAGCGGCCTTTTTACCGTCCTTCTGATCGGCTTTTTTGGCCTCGTCCGCCAAAAGCGGCGATTCCTTACCGGCATAAAAGGATTTGAATTCACCCTCGATGGCAACCGCCAGATCATGCGACCCGCGATTACCCGAAATGGCAAAACCATTATCCGGATGGGCCTTGTAATTGGGCAGGATGTCGGTGCTATCCGACAGCCAGCTTTTTGACGAACTGTGCAAAAGCGGCGTTACCGTGCGGCCCTTGTTTTTGGCGGCATCCACCGTAATCGGCGACGCCCAGTCCAGGGTCAACTGGTCCAGCCCGGCGGTAATCGGGCTATCGGGGTTCAGCTGATCACCCCGTAAATCCGGGAAATGCGGATAGGGCATCATGCTGATCTGCTGAACGGTGATCCCGCCAATTTTGCGTTCGACCGGCACCGGCAAGGACGCATTTTGCGGGTCCAGCACCATTTTATCACCAATGGTAATGCCATAACCGGCCAACCAGTCCTTCAGGCCCGAATCCACCTTTTTGGCTGAAAGCGAATCGGTAATGCTGACATCAAAAGGCGATGTCGCCATAACGACACTGCCACCGCGCATCAGGAACTGGTCAATGGCAAAACGCTGTTTGTCATCCAGGTTAACCGGGTCCATCACCATCAAAAGGTCGGCGGCTTCGGGCACATGGCCGTCCTTCAGGTCGGTTTCCACCACGCGGGCATTTTCCGACAGAGTTTTGTAAAGGGCGGTATATTGCGGGCCGGGGGCCTGCTGCATATAGGGGCTTGGCGGCGGTGAAGCCGGTTTGACCAGGGCAATCGTTTTAAGATAGCCCGGTGCCATACGATGCAGAGCCGAATCAATGGCGCGCTTCAATGCGTCCTTGTCGGTGGTATCGGGCAAAGGCACCTGCACTTCGTCCTTGCCGCTTTTCAGCATCATGTAAAACCAGAAAGGCTGCGGATTCATCAGGCTCGCCACCTGCGGGCCAAAGCCGTAATCATCCTGCAAACGCTTGGCAAGTGCCCCATCGCCTGCATCCGGGTCCTGGAAGGTAATGTTGAATTTATCCCCGGCCTGTTTTTTGTAATCCTGCAACACATCATCAAGTGTCTTGCGGAATTTCTGCAATTGGCCGGGCAGCTTGGTTTCGGGGGAAATAAAGCCTTCAAAGGTGACAGGCTGGGTCATGTTTGCAAACGGGTTGCCACCCGCCTGATATTCATTCACCAATTTGCGAATCGTGCGGCTGATTTCATATTCCGGGTTCTTGAGGCCAACATTAATGTCGCCCTCCCCCTGGGTTTTCACCTCGATCAGGTCACTATAGGTCAGGGTTTCAAACTGATCCCCATAAGATACGACAATATCGAAATAGGAATTCACCACCGAGGACTGATACCGGCTGTTGGTCTGAAACGGAACCGGACGAATACCGTATTTCGAGGCAGCTTCCTGTTCTTTTTCCGGGTCTGCCGTGGGGTCAATAAACTGCACCCGGACATGGCCCTTGGACGCGACCTGGTATTCCGACAGCAGATCCTTGATCCGCGGGACCAGCGGGGCCAGCAGCGGATGGGTACGCGGTGAAAAATACGCCCGGATCACCAGCGGTTCGGCCAAATGCTTCAATTCCTGCTTGGTCGAAGATGACAGGGAATAAATATGCTGGCGGGTCATGTCGGCACGGGCGGCCGTAATCGGGGCCAGCCAGAAATTGGCCGCTACAAAGTTCAGCACGCACAGGGTCGCAAGGGCACCCCACAGGCGATGTTTCCTGCTGGCCGGGTTGCCATGCCAGCGCAGTTTTTCCAGGCTGAACAGGTTCAGCGTCAAAAACACGCCCACAATCGACAGGTAATAATACAAGTCCCGCAAATCGAGCACGCCGCGCGTGATCGATTCAAACCGTGTGCCGGTACCAAGCGCAGCCAGCAACCCGCCAACCCGGTCACCAAACAGCGATGTGAGGGTATCAGAGCCAATCAGGTAAAAAACACCACACACCAGTGCGGTCATGATCAGGGCGACAATCGGGTTGTCGGTCCGCCCGCTCATATACAGGCCAATGGCGATATAGGCCGCCGCCAAAAACAGGGTGGCGACATAGCCACCAATCACAGGGCCCCAATCCAGCGGACCAAGTATTGATACGGTAATCGGCAATGGCAGGGTCAAAACCAGGGCAACCACCACCAGCAGCATCGCGGCAACGAATTTGCCCAACACCAGCGAAATGGGCCGGACAGGAGCGGTCAACAGGGTTTCAAGGGTTCCGGCCCGGCGCTCTTCAGACCAGGATCGCATGGTCAGCGCCGAAACCAGAAAAATCAGCAATACCGGCATCCATTTGAACAATGGCTGCACATCGGCAATGTTGCGGGCAAAAAAGGTTTCCACCCAAAAAAACACAAACAGATTAACCGCCAGAAACGCGCCGATAAACAGATAGGCAGCGGGGGTGGCAAAAAAACCCCGGAATTCCTTGCGGGAAATGCGCAGGATGTCAGCCATTGACCACCTCCTCATTCACCTCGGCGAAAATGGTTTCAAGGTCACGGCGCTGCGGTTGCAGGGCAAAAAGCTGCAAACCCTCCCGGTTCAGTGCCCGGGCAATGACCGGGGCGGCATCATTGCTGGCATCCAGCCGGTAATGATGGCGTCCGCCTTCTTCGGCATGGCTGACGATTTTGGTCACTTCGGAAATACCCGAAAATGCAGCATCGGCATTACGATCCACCGTCACCAGCAACCCGCCCGATTGCTGCAATTCATCAATCCGGGCATCCACGACCAGCTTGCCCGCCCGCATGATCAGGGCGCGTTCACACACAGCCTGTACTTCCTGCAAAATATGGGTGGAAACAATCACCGTGGCGGTTTTAGCCAGATCGGCAATCAGCTCGCGCATGTGGCGAATCTGTGTCGGATCAAGGCCGTTGGTGGGTTCATCCAGAATAATAATATCGGGGTTATGCAAAATGGCCTGCGCAACACCCACACGCTGGCGATAGCCGCGCGATAATGTCTGGATGGATGCGGTTGCCTTGGCTTCCAGCACCGTGCGGCGAATGGCACTTGCCACGGCGGCAGGGCGTTTATCGACCGGGACGCCATGCAGGCTGGCCTGGTAATCCAGGTAATCAATAACCGTCATTTCCGGCCAGACCGGGCAGTTTTCCGGCAGGTAGCCAATGCGCTTCTGGATGACGCGGGTATCGCGGCCGACTTCAAGGTTATCAACAGCGATTTTGCCCGATGTCGGCTCCAGATAGCCGGTAATCATTTTCATGATCGTGGTTTTGCCCGCACCATTATGGCCAAGCAAACCGACGATCTCGCCGTGCTTTATTTCAAAACTGACGTCATCCACCGCTATGAAATCGCCATAGCAGCGCGTCAGATGCTCCAGTTTGATCATCTGTTCTTTCCGTAAACGGGATGTGAGAACGGGTTGGGACACATGTATTTATTCACGCATCGTGGGGAGAACGACACGCGCCAGCTTTTTGCTGAAATTTAAATAACCTGCCCGTTACGAGGGGGGAGGAATGGGTGTAACGAGCGGGCAGTGAAGGTAACGGCTGTCATGACCAGTCATTGTGACAAATGTCCATGCTGTGACAAAACCAAAGGAGGGTTAACGCCCCCAACTTTCGGCTAGAACATGGCAACAATATGACATGGCATCAAAGTGCAGGAAAATTACAAAAACCGGCCCGTTTATCAGGCATATAACCTGCACGCGCCCTCAATTCACAACGGCTTGCGCCCGAAATTGAAAATGACTCTAAACGCGACTCATCACATTATAAGGGGTCAAAAAGGCCCTATACTTTCTAGCGGTTAGCCGCCAGTAAAGCAGCAAAAGTCGCACCGGCATATCAAGGGAACAAGCTCCCACAATCCTGCCTGGGCCCAAAACCTGCCACAAAAAAAGGCCCCTGAGGTACAAGCCCAGGGACCTTTGAAAGCAATAGTATCTTATGACTTATACGGGCCTGCTACAGGCAGGCGATTACGCCTTGCGCAGGGCGGCAACACCCGGCAGAACCTTGCCTTCCAGCCATTCAAGGAAGGCACCGCCAGCGGTCGAGACATAGGAGAAATCCTCGTCCACACCGGCATGGCGCAGGGCGGCAACGGTATCCCCCCCACCGGCGACCGACAGAAGCTTGCCATCCTTGGTCAGTTTGGCCGCGTGCTGGGCCACCGAAACGGTTGCCGTATCAAACGGGGCAATTTCAAAGGCACCCAGCGGGCCATTCCAAACCAAGGTTTCACAGCTTTCAAGGCGCTTGTTCAAATCGGCAATGGTGGCCGGGCCCGCATCAAGGATCATGCCATCGGCATCAATACCGGTCATATCTGCCACCACATGGTCGGCATTTTCCTTGAATTCTTTGGCAACCAAACCATCAACCGGCAGCACGATTTCGCAATTGGCAGCCTCGGCCTTGGTGAAAATCTCGCGTGCGGTTGCCAGCAGGTCATGTTCACACAGCGACTTGCCCACATTTACACCCTTGGCGGCCAGAAAGGTGTTCGCCATGCCGCCACCAATCACCAACTGATCGACCTTTTCCACCAGATTGCCCAAAAGGTCGAGCTTGGTGGAAATTTTGGCACCGCCCACAATCGCCATGACCGGGTGTTTCGGTGCTTCCAGCGCCTTGCCCAGGGCTTCCAGTTCGATCTGCATCAAACGGCCAGCATAGGCGGGCAGCTTATGCGCCAAACCTTCGGTCGAGGCATGGGCGCGGTGCGCGCATGAAAAGGCATCATTAACAAATATATCGCCCAGCTTTGCCAGTTCCTCGACAAAGGCTGGGTCGTTCTTTTCTTCTTCGGCGTGGTAACGCAGGTTTTCCAGAATGGCGATCTCGCCATCCTTCAGGCCATTCACAACATCCGCCGCAGCCGAACCAATGCAATCATCGGCAAAGGCAACCGGGCGGCCCAGCTGCTTTGCCAGGGCATCTGCCACCGGTTTTAGCGACATTTCAGGCACGCGCTGCCCCTTGGGGCGGCCAAAATGGGTAATGATCACCAGTTTCGCACCGGCATCGGCCAGCTCAATCAGGCCCGGCACGGTGCGGTCAATGCGAGTCGTATCGCTGACAACGCCATCTTTCATCGGAACGTTAAGGTCGGCACGCAGCAAAACGCGCTTGCCTGCGACTGAAACACCGTCAAGCGTATTGAAATCAACCATTCTCAGAACCTGCCTTTGCGTTTAACAAGCCCCGACCGGGCGGAAATCATCGCGCCCTGCCGCCGGGTACAGCCGCCAGAACAGCGGCACAATCGGATGCCTTTTGTCGCCGATCCACCCGGCCAGCGCAAGCCCGAAGCGAAGGGGGCCTCAAGGGGGGGCCTTAATGCACCCCAAAAAGCGAGGGATGCAAAATTCCCGAAAAACTGGTGGCAACCGGCCCGGTCATCAACACATGATCATCGGGTAGCCATTCAATACCCAAAACACCACCATCAAGCACAACATCCACCTTGCGCCCGGTAAGGCCACGCCGCGCGGCGGCAACCCCGGTGGCACAGGCCCCGGAGCCACAGGCACGGGTAATGCCCGCACTACGTTCCCATACCCGCATGCGCAGGCGGTTTTCGCCGATCAGATGGCATACCTCGATATTGGCGCGTTCGGGGAACATGTCGTGATGCTCCAGCACCGGGCCATATTTTTCCAGATCAATGCTTTCGGCATCATCAACGAAAAATACCGCATGGGGGTTGCCCATATTCACCCCGACCGCGTCCTGCAAGGGCCCGACCGAGAATGGAATGTGGTTGGTATCCACCGCCTTGAGCAGGGGAATTTCGCGCCAGTCCAGGCGGGCCTGGCCCATATCGACCGTGACGGTCCCGTCATCCAGTCCGCGTGCTTCAAGCAGACCGGAAACAGTTTGCACCGTTACATCGCGACGTTTGAATTCCCCCATCAGGATATCGGCAACACAACGTGTGGCATTGCCACAGGCACCGACCTCGCTGCCATCATTATTGCGGATACGCATAAAGGCATCCGCATCATCATCGCGGGGGGGTTCAATCACGATCAACTGGTCACAGCCAACACCGGTTTTACGGTCGGCAATCCGGGCGGCCGTGGCATCGTCCATGTCCAGCACAACCGAATCCCGCCGTCCGTCAAAGACGACAAAATCGTTGCCCAGGCCGTGCATTTTAATAAAGGAAATTCCGTTCATGTCCGTATCGCTATCGGCTGCAAATAAAGGTGTTTACAGCCGATAGCATCACGGCTTTGGGGCCGGGGCGCAATAGCGGATTTTGCGCGGCACAAATCCTGCGTCCGAAAAAAACGATTTCAAACGCATATTGGGTTCGTCAACAGCCACATAGGTTGCAGCGCACCCATGCAGACGCAACAGGCGGTCCATTGCCTCGCGCATGCAGTGCAGCACATGCTCGCGGGCAACAATTTCAACCGCCTTCACATTGTCAACATGCAGGACCGTTCCGATGCTGATATCGGTGCGGACCTCATATGAAAACAGCCCGTGAACATAGCCACGATCGTTGCGAATCACCACGATTCCCTTATCGCGCAGCCACTGGCTCTCGGGCACGGGATCATCGGTACAAACATATTCGGCAACGAATTCCTGCCATTTTTGCAGCGTGATATTTGCCTCGGTCATCTGGACCAGAGGAAAGATCATGTCCGCAATTCCGGCGGTTAAAGGTTGTGCGTTATAGGTATTCAACATGGTCTTTTCCCCGAATTTATCCTCCGATCATGACGCAAAGAAAACGACCCAGCGTTGATGTGCATCAACAACAACCGCCCCAATAACAAGGCATAAACATTCCTGCGAAAAAACATTCTGATGCGAGAAGAGTGTCTACGGCATTCCCGTCGCCCGTTCGTTGATTGCCCCGAATTGATATCGATCAGTGTGGCACGGATGAAACAGGTGGATGATGCCGGCGACAAATATTTACGAGTGTTTGTTTTGCGCAATACAACTATTGTTGCGTAGAATGGAATGTTTAATCGTCGGCGGCACGGGGGATGACCAGGTCATTGCAGGATGCCGCCAGGGCTGTTCGGATTGCCGGCCCCATGCGGCAATCCACCCGCACACGCAAACGGGAGTCGAGAATGAGCCAGGGGAGCATGGCACAGACGGCTTCGTCCGCCGTTGACTACAATATGGACGTAGTGCGCTGGGGCGCGCTGGCGACTGTCTTTTGGGGCGTCGTCGGCTTTCTGGCAGGTGATCTTATCGCCTGGCAGTTGGCGTTTCCCGCATTGAACTTCAACATCGAGTATCTGAATTTCGGGCGTTTGCGCCCGCTTCATACCTCGGCAGTTGTTTTTGCATTTGGCGGCAATGCGCTGCTGGCCACGTCGTTTTACGTCGTCCAGCGCACCTGCCGCACCAACCTGTTCGGTGGCAAGGCTCTGCCTGCCTTCGTGTTCTGGGGTTATCAGCTGTTCATCGTCATGGCCGCACTTGGCTATGTTCTCGGTGTCACCCAGGGCCGTGAATATGCCGAACCGGAATGGTTCGTTGACCTGTGGCTGACCATCGTCTGGGTCGCCTATCTGGCTGTTTTTGTCGGCACCCTGCTCAAACGCGAGGAACCGCACATTTATGTCGCCAACTGGTTCTACCTGGCGTTCATCGTCACCATTGCGATGCTGCATCTGGGGAACAACCTGGCGATACCGGTTTCGTTTTTCGGCGCCAAATCCTATTCCATGTTCTCTGGTGTTCAGGATGCCCTGACCCAGTGGTGGTATGGTCACAATGCTGTGGGCTTCTTCCTGACAGCCGGCTTCCTGGGCATGATGTATTACTTCATCCCGAAACGGGCCGAACGTCCGGTTTATTCCTACCGCCTGTCGATCATTCACTTCTGGGCACTGATCTTCCTGTATATCTGGGCTGGTCCGCACCACCTGCATTACACCGCTCTGCCGGACTGGGCACAAACCCTTGGCATGACCTTCTCGATCATGCTGTGGATGCCGTCCTGGGGTGGTATGATCAACGGTCTGATGACCCTTTCGGGGGCCTGGGACAAACTGCGCACCGACCCGGTTCTGCGTTTCATGGTTGCGGCTGTCGGTTTCTATGGCATGTCCACCTTTGAAGGCCCGGTCATGTCGATCAAGGCTGTTAACGGCCTGTCGCACTATACCGACTGGACCATTGGTCACGTTCACTCTGGTGCTCTGGGCTGGGTTGCTTTCGTAACGTTCGGTGCAATCTACTTCCTGATCCCGGTTCTGTGGAATCGTGAACGCCTCTATTCCATGCGTCTGGTAGCCCATCACTTCTGGCTCGGCACCATTGGTATCGTGCTCTACATCACCTCGATGTGGGTCTCCGGTATCATGCAGGGTCTGATGTGGCGTGCTCACGACCAGCTTGGCTTCCTTCAGTATTCCTTCATCGAAACCGTTGAAGCAATGCACCCCTACTACATCATTCGCGCCACCGGCGGTGCCCTGTTCTTGCTGGGTTCCTTCCTGATGGTCTGGAACGTCTACAAGACGATCCGCGGTGATACCCGTCGGGAAGCTCCAATCGGCGTCAGTGCTCCGGCAGCGGCCCAGTAAGGAGGAATGGAAAATGCTTCTTAAAAAACACCACTTCCTCGAGAAGAACGTTTTCTTCCTGATCCTCGGTATTTTTCTGACCGTCATTATCGGTGGTATCGTTGAAATTGTTCCGTTGTTCACAATGGAACAGACCATCGAAAAGGTGGAAGGGGTTCGTCCCTATACACCGCTGGAACAGGCAGGCCGGAACATCTATATCCGCGAAGGCTGCTATAACTGCCATTCGCAGATGATCCGCCCGTTCCGTGACGAAGTTGAACGTTATGGTCATTACAGCCTTGCTGCTGAATCCATGTATGACCATCCGTTCCAGTGGGGGTCAAAACGTACCGGTCCGGATCTGGCACGTGTCGGCGGGAAATATTCCAATGCCTGGCATGTTGCCCACCTGGATGATCCGCGTTCGGTCGTGCCGGAATCGATTATGCCGGGCTATCCGTTCCTTGCTAAAACGGAACTGAAGTTCGACGACGCTGCCGAGCACCTCAAAACATTGCGCATGGTCGGTGTTCCCTACACCGACGAGCAGATCGAGGACGCAGTTGCGGACCTTCATCTCCAGGCAACCGAAGACGCCGCCTATGACGACGGCTTCCTTGCCCGCTATCCGAAAGCCGCCACGGGGGACTTTGACGGCAACCCGGAAAAGCTGACCGAGATGGATGCCCTGATTGCGTATCTGCAGGTCCTGGGACGCATGGTTGATTTCACAACCTATGATCCCAGCAAAAATCTGCGCTGAGACAAGGACGCGAATAATGGAATTCTTTTCCGCACTCGCTGATTTTCTCCGGCCCTTGTGGGGTCTGTGGCTGATGATGTTCTTTGCCGCGATTATTGCTTTCGTTATGTGGCCAAGCAAGAAACGCAAAAAGAACTTTGAAGACCACGCCCAGATCCCTTTCAAGGACTAGGAAGAGGGAGAACCGAGCTATGTCGACGCATGTCGAAAAAGACAAAGTTACCGGCCGCGAAACAACCGGCCATCAATGGGACGGCATCAAGGAGCTCAATACACCGCTCCCGTCCTGGTGGGTCTATGTGTTTTGGGTCTGCGTGATCTGGTCGATCGGTTACTGGGTGGTTTATCCATCCTTTCCGACCGCACACGGCTACCTGAAAGGGGTGTTCAACATTACCGAACGCTCCAAGATCGAAGAAACAATGGCAAATGTTGCTGCTGAACGTGCCCCTTACATGGAGCGTCTGGCAGCCCTGGATGTCGACCAGATTGCCAATGATTCGGAACTGCTGAACTTCTCGATGGCAGGCGGCAAGGCGATTTTCGCCGAAAACTGCGCACCCTGTCATGGCACGGGCGGGGTCGGCAATGTCGGCTTCCCGTCCCTGCAGGACGATGCCTGGCTTTGGGGCGGTACGCTTGATGATATCTCGCACACCATCCATGTCGGTATTCGTTCCACGGACAATGACGATACCCGCTTTAACGACATGCCTGCTTTTGGCAAGGACGGCATTCTGTCACAGAGTGAAATCAGTGACGTTGTGCAGCATGTTCTTTCCTTTAGCGGTCGTGCAACCGACGATGCCGCCGCAACACGGGGTGCAACTATCTTTGCAGATAACTGTGCCGCCTGTCATGGCGACAATGGCAAGGGCATCGTTGAAATGGGTGCACCGAACCTGACGGACAATATCTGGCTTTATGGTGGCGACCAAGCCACCCTGATCCAGACCGTCACCAATGCCCGGCGTGGCGTCATGCCGGCCTGGGAAGGCAAACTGAGCGACGAAACCATCAAAATGCTGACGGTTTATGTTCACTCACTTGGTGGTGGTCAGTAACGGCCCGCCAATATCACCGGTCCAACCGGTGTGAAGACCAGACAAAAGAAAGACCGGGGTTTCATCACTCCGGTCTTTTTTACGTTTCAGGGCAAATTACCGGCGTTTTTTTTTCAGCCCTCAGACCATTCAAAAAGACTACAGGCGCTTGGCTTCGTGGCTTGATGGCTTAAAGTAATTTGTCTAACGCAGACACTGTCATCCTTGACGTTGGTATCGGTATTATCACGCGACGTGCCCATCTCAAAATGCCTGTCGCCCCGCATATTTGCGCCATCATAGCGCCCTCATCTTCCCCATACGACCATCAGACGCCCCCAAACACGCCCTCCCCCATAACCAGGTGTTCAGCACGCCAAGCGGATCTCGCCACGACTCTGTGGTAAAACAAGACTCGTTTTGGCCGATACATACATTTAATAAATATCCTTAGTATTGTATGGTAATTGTATGTGAAAATTGTCTTCTTTTCGTGCGAAAAAATCGCTATTTTTCCGCATCTCAAGCGGCCATTTTCACTGAAAAATTATAAATTTTCACCGCTAATTGCACCTATGGATGATCTTTTTTGTGCCATCCGGACAATCTGGCGTTCTGGTTTAAAACCACAAAACACATAAATATCAAATACTTGATCAACAGGCGCATATGCCCCTCCGGTTCAGCACCCCAACACGCCGCCTGTGAGTTGTTTTTCCCGCCTTCGGCACGCCCAATCATGTGGCGGAAAATTGATTTGTGTCATGGAACAGCAAGGCCAGTTTCCAATATTTTGCCTGCGGTATTTGAATTATCCAAAGTCTGCCCGGGCGAGCGTGCCGCCCTGACAGAACCCCGCAGAACCTGCTGGCTGGTTGCCATACAATCAGCATATGAGAGCAGCAAGCCTGCATCGCACGACGAAATGGTCAGGTTTAGATCATGCACTTGTCCCGTACTCAATCATCGGATCCGCAAAAGATGATGCCGCAAAACGACGATGCACCGCTCGAGGACGACATCCCGCTTTATAAGGACCGGGAAAAGGTTTATCCGAAACGCGTTTCGGGCCATTTCCGGAACCTGAAATGGTTTGCCCTTGTAACGCTCTTGGCAATCTACTGGATCGTGCCCTGGTTGCGCTGGGACCGTGGCCCCTCTGCACCGCACCAGGCTGTGCTGATCGACATGGATCTGGGCCGCGCCTATTTCTTCTTTATCGAAATCTGGCCCCAGGAAGTCTATTACATCACCGGCATCCTGATCATGGCGGCCGTCGGCCTGTTTCTGGCTACCTCGCTTTTCGGACGTATCTGGTGCGGCTATGCCTGCCCACAAACCGTCTGGACCGATCTTTTCATGCTGGTGGAACGCTACATTCAGGGGGACCGCAATGCCCGCATGCGCCTGGACAAAGCCCCCTGGAGCCTTGAAAAAGTCTGGAAAATCAGCGCCACCCACATAGCCTGGGTCGTGATCTCGCTTCTGACCGGCGGGGCATTTGTACTGTATTTCAACGATGCCCCCACCGCCGTTGTCAATATCTTCACCGGTCAGGCCAGCATGGCGGTCTATACCACGGTGGCCTTCCTGACCTTTTCGACATACCTGCTGGCAGGCTGGGCCCGTGAACAGGTTTGCACCTATATGTGCCCGTGGCCGCGTTTTCAGTCGGCGATGCTGGATGATGAATCCATGATCGTCACCTATGAAGGCTGGCGCGGCGAACCGCGCGGACCGATCAAACGCAAAAACCTGGTCCGTGGTGAAGTCCCCGCTGTTGGTCACTGCATTGACTGCCATGCCTGCGTCAATGTCTGCCCGACCGGTATCGATATCCGCGATGGCCTTCAGCTTGAATGTATTGGTTGTGGTCTGTGTATTGATGCCTGTAACGAGATGATGGAAAAGGTCGAATTCCCACAGGACCTGATCCGCTTTGACTCGGTCCAGAATTCGCAATTGCGCGCCCACGGTCAGGCCACCAAGGTTCGCATCATTCGTCCGCGCACCGTTTTCTATACCATTATTCTGGCGCTGGTGGGTTGTGTCATGCTGTTTGGCCTGATGAACCGCTCGACGATGGAAGTCAATGTTCTGCGCGACCGCAACCCGCTGTTTGTGCCGCTATCTTCGGGCGATGTCCGTAATGGCTATACCCTCAAGATTCTCAATAAACAGCAAAGCGAACAGACCTATATCCTCGACCTTTCGGGTGTGAATGCCACCGACTTCCAGATCATCGGCCAAAAACCGATGACCGACGGTAAATTCTCGCTGGATGTTGCGCCGGATCAGGTTGGAAGTTATCGGGTTTTTGTTGCTGCCGATCCGACAAGCCTGCAAAGTGACGCCACACCGATTGACTTCATCGTTACCAACACCGCTTCGGGCGTTTCCGAAACCCATGACACGATCTTTGCCGGTCCGAAAAAGTAACGGACCGGCCCCCCAAAAGGGCCCTCGAAATGACCACAACAACCACACATAACCCGATCCCGAATCCGACAGGTCCGCGCAAATCGGACCGGCTGATTCCCTGGTATTTCGTTGGCGGTTTCGCCGTGATGCTGATTGCAAATATCTGCCTGATCGTCTTTTCCCAAACCAGTTGGGTCGGTCTGGTGAGCGATCACGCCTTTGAAGATGGCAATAATTACAACGAAGCCATTGCCGATGCCAAAGCCCAGTCCGAACTGGGCTGGCGCACCAAGGTCAGTGTTGCGGGGGTCATCAACAACGAAGCCACCATCACCGTTCTGTTTCGCGACAAAACCCAAAACCCGATCTCGGGCGCGAAAATGGAAGCGGTCCTGATGCGCAATGACCGCGACGATGTTGACGAAAAGATCATGCTGAGCGAAATCAGCCCCGGCGAATACCGGGCACGCGCCAATGTGCCGGTTTATGGGAACTGGAAGCTGAGAATCGTGGCCCATGCCCAAAACCATGACTATCAGGTCGTCGAGGATGTACTGATTACACAATGAACGCCCTTAATGCCTGCCGCCATTGTGGCGAGCCGATAACAAACGGCTCGCCGGCAGGACCAGACTTTTGCTGCCACGGCTGCGAAGGTGCCTATGCCCTGATCAATGATCTGGGCCTTCAGTCCTATTATGCGCGGCGCAGTGTCGACCCCAATATTCGTGCGTTAAAACCCGAAGAAGAAGGGCTTGGCGCCTTTGACTTTACCGATCTTGTCTGCACGGACGAGAGCGGTTTTTGCCGTTTGGACATGATGATAGACGGGCTGCATTGCGCCGCCTGTGTCTGGCTGATTGAAAGCATTTTGCACAAACAGCCCGCCGTTACCCGTGCGCGCGTCAATATGACAACCCGTCGCCTGCATCTGGAATGGCAGGGCAGTGCCTCGGATGTTACAGCACTGATCAACCCGGTTTTCCAAATGGGTTACCGGTTGATCCCCTATGACCCGGCCACCCTGGAACGGGCAACCGACCAGCGCAACCGCGAGCTTTTGCGCTGCCTTGCGGTCGCAGGCTTTGCTGCAGGCAACGTCATGTTGCTCTCCGTCTCGATCTGGGCGGGTTATGTGCAGGGCATGGGCGAATTTACCCGCGATCTGTTTCACTGGCTGTCCGCCCTGATTGCGTTTCCCGCCGTCATTTATGCCGGACGCCCGTTTTTCCGCTCAGCACTGGGGGCTTTGCGGCACCGGCGCGTCAATATGGATGTCCCCATAAGCCTTGCCGTCGTTCTGGCATTGGGCATGAGCCTGTTTGAAACCATGCGCGGGGCCGAACATGCCTATTTCGATTCCGCCATCACCCTGCTGTTCTTTTTGCTGATCGGACGCTACCTTGATGGTCGCGCACGCAGCCAGGCGCGCTCTGCCGCCGAACATATGCTGACATTGCGCGCCCGTTCCATCACTGTCATCGCCGAAGACGGCACCCGCAGATTACTGGCACCGGAAAAGGCCAAACCCGGCATGGTGGTACTGGTTGCTGCAGGCGAACGGATTGGCATTGATGGCGATATCATTGATGGTCAGTCCGATATTGATACCAGCGTGATCAGCGGCGAAAGCCTGCCAAATCCGGTTAATGTCGGCAGTCGTGTTTTTGCCGGAACCATGAATTTATCCGCTCCCATTCGCGTACAAATTACCGCCACGGGCGATTCCACCCTGCTGGCCGAAATTGTTCGGTTAATGGAAAATGCCGAACAGGGCCGTGCCAAATATGTTGCCCTGGCCGACCGGGTGGCGCGCGCCTATGCCCCGGTTGTGCACAGTCTGGCGGCCATCACCTTTATCGGCTGGTGGCTGATTGGCGGGGCAAACTGGCAGGATGCCCTGATGAACGCGATTGCGGTTCTGATTGTCACCTGTCCGTGTGCGCTTGCCCTTGCCGTGCCGGTGGTGCAGGTTCTGGCAACCGGCAGGCTGCTTAAGGCTGGCATTCTGGTCAAGTCGGCCACTGCGCTGGAACGACTGACCAAAATTGACGGCGTTATTTTCGATAAAACCGGCACCCTGACCACGGGCCGCCCCGAACTTGTTTCCGTGCCCGATGCCGAAAGCCTGGCACTGGCGGCCTCGATGGCGGCAAACAGTGCCCATCCACTGTCCAGGGCGCTGGTGCGTGCAGCCGGGAATACCGTGGTGGCAACCCGCGTCATCGAATATCCTGGGCAGGGCCTGTCAATGGATGGTCCAACCGGGGAAATACGCCTGGGCAGTCGCGAATTTTGCGGGGCCAACCACGCCGTTATCCCGGCAACAGAAGGAATCGGCCCTGAAATCTGGCTGGCGGAACCCGGTAAATCCGCAGTGCGTTTTGGTTTTCGTGACCTGCCCCGCCCCGATGCCGCCAGCACCGTTGCCAGCCTGCATCACGCCGGTTTACCCACCCGGCTTCTCTCGGGTGACCGGGCGGAAAATGTCCGTCAACTGGCAACCGAGCTTGATATTTCTGACTGGCAGGCGGGTCTTTCACCGGCACAAAAAGTCGATGTTGTGCATCAACGCAGCATCGATGGCCACCATGACCTGATGGTGGGCGATGGCATTAACGATGCCCCGGCCCTTGCGGCGGCCCATGCCTCCATGTCACCGGCCAGTGCTGCCGAAATCAGCCAGAATGCCGCAGACATTGTTTTTCAGGGCGACCGGCTGGGTGCTGTCATGACGGCACTGGATGTGGCAAAAACAGCAGACCGGCTGGTACGCCAGAACTTCGCATTGTCATTTGCCTATAACATTGTCACCATCCCTCTGGCCGTTGCCGGGATGGTAACCCCCCTGATCGCGGCCATCGCAATGTCAACTTCCTCGCTGGTTGTGATTGCCAACGCCCTGCGTCTTAACTGGAAGAAAAAGCCATGAGCAATCTGTTGCTTTTAATCCCGATTGCCCTGTTTTTGGGCTTGATGGGCCTTGCTGCCTTTTTATGGGCATTGAAGTCCGGGCAATTCGACGATATGGATGGGGCCGCAAACCGGATCCTGTTTGATGATGACGAAATTGCTGCTACAAAAAAGCAAACAAATTCGGAACATTAATAAATAATGATTGTCTTGAAACCTTACATGACAATCGTCTAAAGTGATTCTAGTTTGTGCGCGTCAAGATTGTACAGTCTCGGAGAAACAGATGGCGGTTCGTTCCCAGCTTTGTGAGGCCTGCGATATCCGGGACCTTACGTTCTGCTCTGCCTTACACGGTGAAGAACATACCCGTTTGCGTCAGTTGCTGACCCATGTTCAGTATGACAGCCACAGCACCATCTTCCACGAAGCGGAAGACGCGGATTATGTGTTCAATGTCACCTCTGGCTCGGTCAAGCTTTATAAGCTGCTGGGCGATGGGCGTCGTCAAATCACCGGTTTCCTTTTTGCCGGCGATTTTCTGGGGCTGGCCTTAAACCAGACCTACAGTTACACCGCCGAAGCCATCGAACCGGTTACGGCCTGCCGTTTCCCGCGCCAGAAGCTTGAACGTCTGTTTGACGAATTCCCGCGTCTGGAAAAACGCATGCTGGGCATGGCGGTTGACGAACTTGCCGCCGCCCAGGACCAGATGCTGCTTTTGGGTCGTAAAACGGCAAAGGAAAAGGTTGCGTCCTTCCTCCTGATGCTGGCCCGCCGCCAGGAACATCGCGGACAGGATACCGATGCCATCGAAGTCCCCATGAGCCGGTCGGATATTGCCGACTATCTTGGCCTGACCATCGAGACGGTTTCGCGTACCCTTACTCAGCTTCGCAAAGAATCCACCATCTCGCTAAAGGATAACAAGCATA
This sequence comes from Thalassospira sp. TSL5-1, assembly GCF_001907695.1. Taxonomy (NCBI): domain Bacteria; kingdom Pseudomonadati; phylum Pseudomonadota; class Alphaproteobacteria; order Rhodospirillales; family Thalassospiraceae; genus Thalassospira; species Thalassospira sp. TSL5-1. Next base: position 173,309 of record NZ_KV880637.1, on the reverse strand, counting down.
TCGAAGCGATTGGCATGGATATGCTTGAGGATCTGGCGGAAGGCCTTTAACCCGTTAAGATTATGGGTCTTTTCACAAAAGTCTCATAATCGGGAATGCGCCCCCGACCAAAGTGCATATGCACCTGCGAAAAAATATTTCGCGCCTGCTGTCATCCTGTTGTAAACATGACTGCCTGCCCGGCGCAGACCGGGCTGCATATCCCGGTCACACCGGCGGAGAAACGTCATGAGTACCACCACCAATAAAAAGGGCCGGATCACGGTTCCTGCCCTGCGCGCCCGCAAGGGTGCCGAACCGATTGTCTGCCTGACCGCCTATACCGCACCAATAGCACAGCGCCTGGATGAACACTGCGATGTGCTGCTGGTTGGCGATACGCTAGGTATGATCGTTTATGGCATGGACAGCACGTTAGCTGTGACCGTCGAGATGATGATAAACCATGGCAAAGCTGTCATGCGGGGCAGCAAACATGCCTGTGTCGTCATCGACCTGCCCTTTGGCAGCTATCAGGAATCCAAAGAACAGGCTTTTCGGACCGCGGCCCGGATCATATCTGAGACAGGATGTGCCGCCGTCAAACTTGAAGGTGGCGCCGAGTTGGCCGACACCATCGAATTTTTGACCCAGCGCGGTGTTCCCGTCATGGCGCATGTCGGCCTGATGCCCCAACAGCACAATACAGTTGGTGGCTTTAAAAGCCAGGGCCGCAGCGAGGAAACCGCCGCCAAAGTCATGAGCGATGCCAAAGCCGTCGAAAAGGCAGGAGCCTTTTCTGTGGTCATTGAAGGCACCGTCGAGCCGGTTTCACGCCAGATTACGGCAGAACTTGGCATTCCCACCATTGGCATAGGCGCATCCCCTGCCTGCGATGGTCAGGTTCTGGTCGTTGACGACATGCTGGGCATGTTTTCCGATTTCACCCCGAAATTTGTCAAACGCTATGCCAATCTGGGCGACCAGGTTTCCGAAGCCGCAGCAAGCTATGCCGCCGAGGTCCGTGCGCGCACCTTTCCGGGTGACGAGCATTGTTATGGCATAACCAAACCGGGCAATTTGCGCGCGATAAAATAAGACAAGCGATTTTCAAAATATGAGCCTGCTTACAGTTCACACCGTCGCCGATCTGCGCGCCCAGGTTTCTAAATGGCGCGCAGAAGGCCTCAAAATTGCGCTTGTCCCCACCATGGGTGCGCTGCATGACGGCCATATTAGCCTGACCAAACTGGCCCGCAGCTATGCGGATCGGGTGATTGTCAGTGTTTTTGTCAATCCCACCCAGTTTGGCCCCAGCGAAGATTTCGCTGCCTATCCACGCACCTTGCCAGCGGATCAGAAGATTCTGAAGGGTGCTGGGGTGGAGCTCTGCTTTGCACCGTCGGTCGAGGAAATGTATCCCTCCGGTTTTGCCACCCGCCTGCATATTGATAATCTGACCGATATGCTGTGCGGGGCTTCCCGCCCCGGCCATTTTGACGGCATGGCGCAAATTGTAACCAAACTGCTGCTTCAGGCCCTACCTGATATCGCCCTGTTTGGCGAAAAAGATTACCAGCAACTGATGGTCATCAAACGTTTTGTCGCCGACCTGAACATTCCTGTCACCATTATCGGCGGCCCCATCCATCGCGAGGCGGATGGCTTGGCAATGTCGTCACGCAATCGCTACCTTTCGCCGGACGAACGCAAAACCGCAACAACACTGTCACAGGTTCTCTCCTCGATTGCGCAAAGGGCCAGCCGGGGCGATGCCATCGAACCGCTACTTGAAACCGGGCGGCAGCAAATTGCATCGGTCGGGTTTGATCCGATTGACTATCTGGAAATCCGGGATGCGGAAAACCTGGAACTCATGCACGGTACAATTGACCGCCCGGCACGGGTTTTTGTCGCCGCCCGGTTGGGTAAGGCCCGCCTGATTGACAATATGGCGATTATTCCCGCCAATGGCGCGGACTGAACCACGGCGCAAACGACATTTCAAAAGCTGTTTCGGGGCAGAATCAATTTCGCTCCGAAAAACCAGCCCCGAGTCGATCAAAAAGCAGCGGAACCGGGCCATTTTCCTTGGTTTGCGCTTGACTCTTATCCCACACTGACTTAAACAGCCCTCACCAAAGGTCACCCATATGGTGACTCCCCCAGTCCTCGAGTTTTCGGGCACTGGGCAAATTTTTTTTGTGCGCACTCGGTGGAAACACCAGCAAACAGACGGGATATGGGATGTTTGAAGGACTTAGCGATCGGCTTGGCGGCGTTCTCGACAAACTGCGTAAACGCGGTGCGTTAAAGGAATCTGACGTCCGCGAAGCCATGCGCGAAGTCCGCGTCGCCCTGCTTGAGGCTGACGTTGCCCTGCCTGTGGTCAAGGAATTCATCACCAACGCAACCGAACGCGCCGTCGGCCAGGATGTGCTGCGCTCGGTTACGCCGGGTCAGATGGTCGTCAAGATCGTCCATGATGAACTCAAAAACATGCTGGGCGAAGGCGAAGACATCAATCTTGCCGCCACCCCGCCGGTGCCGATTCTGATGGTTGGTTTGCAGGGTTCGGGTAAAACCACCAGCTCGGCCAAGATCGCCCTGCACCTGACCAAAAAGCGCAATAAAAAAGTTCTGCTGGCATCTCTCGACATTTATCGTCCGGCCGCCCAGCAGCAGCTTAAAATTCTGGCCGATGCCAATGGTCTGCATGCCCTGCCGATCATCATGGGTGAAAAGCCGGTTGCGATTGCCAAGCGTGCGATGGATATGGGCCGCAAGGAAGGCTTTGATGCCGTGATCCTTGATACCGCCGGTCGCCTGCATATCGACATGGAACTGATGAGCGAAGTCGCCCAGGTCCGTGATGCGGTCAACCCGACGGAAACCCTGCTGGTCACCGACGCCATGACCGGTCAGGATTCGGTCAATGTTGCCAAGGAATTTGCCGACAAGGTTGGCATTACCGGTATCGTCCTGACCCGTATTGACGGCGATGCGCGCGGCGGTGCAGCACTTTCGATGCGCCAGATCACCGGCTGCCCGATCAAGATGCTCGGTGTTGGCGAAAAGATCGACGAGATGGAGCCCTTCCATCCTGATCGTATCGCGGGCCGTATCCTGGGTATGGGCGACGTTGTTAGCCTGGTTGAACGTGCCGCTGAAACCATCGAGCGTGAAGACGCTGAAAAGATGGCCAAGAAGCTGCAAAAGGGCCAGTTCGATTTAAACGACCTTCTTGCCCAGCTTAAACAGCTTCAGAAAATGGGTGATCTGTCGGGTATCATGGGCATGCTGCCAGGCATGGGTGCCATGAAAAAGCAAATGGCCCAGACCAAGATTGACCCGAAACTCCTGAAACACCAGGAAGCCATCATCCAGTCGATGACCCCGAAAGAGCGCGAAAACCCAGCACTCATCAAGGCATCACGCAAAAAGCGCATTGCGGCGGGTTGTGGCCTGAGCGTTCAGGACGTCAACAAACTTCTCAAACAGTACCAGACCATGGCGACGATGATTAAAAAGGTCGGCAAAATGGGCAAAAAGGGACTGTTTGGCAAAGGAATGCCCCAGATGGACCCATCCATGCTGGAAGGTGGGGATGCTGGCGATATGCAGCTTCCCAAAGGTTTTCCCGGAGTTGGCGGCGGTATGCCGAAACTTCCGGGATTGGGCGGCGGTGGATTGCCGCCGGGCTTTCCGGGGTTTGGTAAAAAGAAATAACCAGGCCCCCGGTTCGCAAGAACCACATCATGCGGTCTCGCAGGAACCGGAATTTATGGTTCTGTCGAACCGGATCAAATTGGTCTCGCAAGAGGCCGTACTTTAAAGACTACTAAACCCGAGCTGAAAGGAACTTATCCGAATGGCTGTCAAGATTCGTCTCTCCCGTGGCGGTGCAAAGAAACGTCCGTACTACCGTATCGTAGTTGCTGACGCCCGCGCTCCGCGTGATGGCAGCTTCATCGAGAAAGTCGGCACCTATGATCCGATGCTCCCGAAAGAAGCTGAAAACCGCGTTACCTTCAAAGAAGAGCGCATTAAATACTGGCTCGGCGTTGGCGCCCAGCCGACCGAGCGTGTTGCCCGTTTCCTGGGTAAAGCCGGTCTGGCCGATGCCTTCAAACCGACCGAACAGCCCAAGAAGTCTGCTCCGAAGGCGAAAGCCCAGGAACGTCTTCGTGAAAAGGCTGAAAAAGCTGCTGCTGCGGCCGAAGCTGCTGCCGAAGCTGAATCTGCCAGCGAATAATTGGCTGATCGTACGATCTGATCAGATACCAGGTAATTGTGAACTGACATGGCTGAGAACCGTAAATCCAAAAACGACGTGGATTTTGTCTGCATCGGCATGATCACGGCCCCACACGGGGTTCGTGGTGCCGTGCGCGTCAAAAGCTATACCGTCGATCCGGATAATCTGGTTGGCTATGGCCCGTTATTCGATGCCAAAGGGAAACAGAAATTCAAACTGTCGCCCGTTGGCCATGTTCGTGACCAGTTGATCGCAAAGATCGAAGGTGTGAACGATCGTGACGGTGCCGAGCGACTGCGCGGAACCCGGCTTCATATTCCACGGACGGCCCTGCCGGACACGGAAACCGAGGACGAATTCTATCTTGCCGATCTGGTGGGCCTTAAAGCAATCCATGTGAATGGATCGGTTTTTGGCACTGTCCGCGGCGTGGCCGATTTTGGGGCGGGCGATGTTATCGAAATCGCCCTCGAAGAAAGCCGGGGAAAAGTCGTTGTGTTGCCGTTTACCCGCGCAGTTGTGCCCGATGTGATTTTGTCGGAACGCAAGCTGGTGGTTAATCCGCCCGAGGGGCTGTTACACGAAGAAGACGGACCGGGCAATCGCCCGCGTCGCGCGTCCAAATCGCGTAACAATACCCAGGCCGACCGTGACTCCGAAGCCGTGACCGCAGATGCGGCAGGCGCGGAAACCGCGACCGGCAGCGGAAAGGAGGCCTGAAGGATGCCCGTGTGGCAGGCCAAGGTCGCAACCCTGTTCCCGGAAATGTTTCCCGGTGCCATCGGCCAGGCTTTGGCTGGCAAGGCATTGGAAAACGGGATCTGGTCGCTGGATATCAAAGACATTCGCGACCATGCGACGGACCGCCACCGCACGGTCGACGATAATCCTTTCGGGGGTGGGGCCGGTATGGTCATGCGCCCGGATATCGTCGATGCCGCCCTGCGTGAACTTCGTGCTTCGGCACCGGAATTACCGCTGATTTATCTCAGCCCGCGGGGAAAAATGCTGAACCAGAAACGGTGCCGCGAACTGGCAGCGGGACCAGGTGTGATGCTGTTATGCGGCCGATACGAAGGTATCGACCAACGCGTACTGGATGAACATCAGGTCGAGGAAATCAGCATTGGCGATTACATCCTTATGGGCGGCGAATTGCCGGCCATGGTCCTGATTGAATCGTGCATACGCCTGATCGAAGGGGTGGTGAATACCGCTGCTTCCGTCGATGAGGAAAGCTTTGAAACCGGGTTGCTGGAATATCCGCATTACACGCGCCCGGCCAATTGGAACGGGCGTGACGTGCCGGAAATTCTACTCTCCGGGCATCATGCCAAGATACAGGCCTGGCGGCTTGACCAGGCAGAAGAAATCACTCGTGAACGGCGTCCTGACCTTTGGGATCAGTATGTTGCCACGGGCCCAGCAAAGAGGGTTAAATCATGACCAATGCAATCATCCAGCAGATCGAAAAAGATCAGCTTGATAAAATCTCCGAAAAGCGCGCCGTGCCGGAATTCGACGCTGGCGATACCGTTCGTGTTCACCTGAAAGTTGTTGAAGGCACGCGCGAGCGTATCCAGCAGTTTGAAGGCGTTTGCATCGCCCGTAAAAACCGCGGCCTCAACTCTTCTTTCACCCTGCGTAAAATCGCTTCGGGTGAAGGTGTAGAGCGTATTTTCCAGAACTACTCCCCGGCGATTGACAAAATCGAAGTCGTTCGTCGTGGCGACGTTCGCCGCGCAAAACTGTACTACCTGCGTGGTCGTACCGGTAAATCGGCTCGTATCGCCGAACAGACCACCGGTCACAAAGGCAAGCTCACCGCTGCCGAACGCAAGAAATAAGTTTGCCTCCGGGCAACCGGATTGCATAAATACGAAACGGGCCCCTCTTCGGATGGGCCCGTTTTATTTTATAATGCCTCCTTCCTGCCTGCTTCCCTGCCCTCGGCACCTCACCCGCGCCGCCCCCAAACGTCGCGACTTGCAAACACGATTTACGTCTTAAAGTTGCATTATAGCGAATCGCCGTTTTTCTGCGTATTTCCACATAATGGCAGAATTGTTAGGCCTTACCCATCACTTTATTCTATATCAGATATTCCTGATGAATTTTAAAAGCTCGGGAAACAGGCCGGTTTGGCACTTTATAAGTGCCGATTTTTCGGACGCTCTATTTAAAGACGCAGTCGTTCAAAAAAACACCCGTAGCGACGCTTGCGCTTTAAAAAGTGCGGTGTATAAAAACAGTCCCGCGGCAAAAACAGCCCCGGGCAGGTGTTTCTGAATAATAATATTTCGCAGTGAAAAGCTGCGTCGGGGGACATGGCGGTTTCAGTTCGCGCCAGACCTATCCCGCCATCATTCATTGATGAATGGCAGGCCCCGATATCATTCTTTGCGCCAGCCCGAGCGACACGTTTTGCATCCCGCATACAGGTTCGATAAGAGAGGAGGTCGAAATGGGAAACCCGAAAACCCTTTTTGACAAAATTTGGGCAAGCCATGTGATTAACACGCAGGAAGATGGTACCTGCCTTATTTACATCGACCGCCATCTCGTTCACGAGGTTACCAGCCCGCAGGCTTTTGAAGGCCTGCGCAATGCCGGTCGCAAGGTACGTCACCCGGAACTGACACTGGCCGTTCCCGACCATAACGTGCCGACCACCGACCGTTCGGAAGGCATCAAGGAAGAAGACAGCCGTATCCAGGTTGAAACCCTTGACCAGAACGCGCGTGATACCGGCATTCATTATTTCCCGATGAATGACCTGCGTCAGGGCATTGTTCACATTGTTGGCCCCGAAGAAGGCTTTACCCTGCCCGGTGTGACGATGGTTTGTGGCGATTCGCACACCTCCACCCACGGTGCCTTTGGCGCACTGGCATTTGGTATTGGCACCTCCGAAGTTGAACATGTTCTGGCAACCCAGACGCTGGTTCAAAAACCGGCCAAAAACATGCTGGTCAAGGTTGAAGGCGACCTGCATCCGGGTGTGACCGCAAAGGATATCACCCTTGCCATTATCGGCCGTATCGGCACGGCAGGCGGCACCGGTTATGTGATCGAATATGCCGGTTCGGCCATTCGGTCGCTGTCGATGGAAGGCCGCATGACCGTCTGTAACATGTCGATCGAAGGGGGCGCACGCGCCGGTCTGATCGCACCGGACGAAAAAACCTTTGAATATATCAAAGGCCGCCCGATGGCACCCAAGGGTGCAGCCTTTGAACAGGCTGTTGAATATTGGAAGACCCTGCCATCGGATGAAGGGGCACATTACGACAAGGTTGTCGAACTGGATGCCAATGACATCATCCCGCAAGTAACCTGGGGTACGAGCCCGGAAGACGTCGCACCGATCAGTGCCGTTGTTCCCGGCCCCGACGATGTCACCGATCCTGGCAAGAAAAAAGCCATTGCCCGGTCACTTGAATATATGGGTCTGGTTGCCGGCACCCCGCTGGAAGAGGTCAAGGTTGACCGCGTCTTTATCGGTTCGTGCACCAATGGCCGCATCGAAGATTTGCGCGCTGCCGCCGTTATTGCCAAGGGTCGCAAGGTTGCAGACCATGTTAATGCGATGGTGGTTCCGGGCTCTGGCCTGGTTAAGGAACAGGCCGAAGCCGAAGGTCTGGACCAGATCTTTATCGAAGCCGGTTTTGAATGGCGTGAACCGGGTTGCTCGATGTGCCTGGCGATGAACCCGGACCGTCTGGAGCCGGGCGAGCGTTGTGCATCGACCTCGAACCGGAACTTTGAAGGACGTCAGGGCCGGGGTGGCAGAACACACCTGATGAGCCCGGCGATGGCTGTTGCCGCCGCTGTCACCGGCCATCTGGCCGATGTTCGCAAACTTGAAATCGTGTAAGGCCCCATAATGTCTGCACAAAGCTTTATCATTCGGGACGAAGGTATCTCGCGGTTTGGCCGGGCAATGGTTCTTGAAACCCTTCTGCCCCAGCTCACCGGGATCAACCTCCCCGATTTCGTTGCCAATGACATCGACGCCACCGAAGACCTGATCGAAGCCCTCGGTCTGGTGTGGGATGCCGAAAACAAGGGATAAGACAATGGAAAAGTTCGACACTTTAACCGGTGTGGCCGCACCGTTGCCGATGCTCAATGTCGATACCGACATGATCATCCCCAAACAGTTCCTCAAGACCATTAAACGTTCGGGTCTGGGTAAAAACCTGTTTGATGAAATGCGTTATGACGACAATGGAAATGAAATTCCTGATTTCGTTTTGAACCAGGCGGCCTATCGCAATGCCAAAATCCTCGTCACCGGGGCCAACTTTGGCTGTGGTTCCTCGCGCGAACATGCGCCGTGGTCGCTGCTGGATTTTGGCATTCGCTGCATTATCGCACCGAGCTTTGCCGACATCTTCTATAATAACTGCTTTAAGAACGGCATTTTGCCGATCAAATTGCCGCAGGAAGATGTGGACAAGCTGATGGCCGATGCCGAACGCGGTGCCAATGCCACCGTCACGATTGACCTGGAAAAACAGGAAATCACCGGCCCGGATGGCGGTTGCATCAAATTTGATGTTGAACCGTTCCGCAAGCATTGCCTGCTTAATGGCCTTGATGACATCGGCCTGACCTTACAGCAGGCTGACGACATTGCCACGTTTGAAGCCCAGCGCGCGGCGTCCCAGCCCTGGCTGTCGCTGTAAAAATTCGGGCGGCGTCAATATGCGCCGCCTTTTTTCGATTTCCCGCATATCTGGCGCGCCTGCGCGCCGCACTATCTTTGCGAAGGTTAGAAAATGACGATTACCAAAAAAGTCCTGATGTTGCCGGGCGACGGCATTGGCCCCGAAGTTATGCGCCAGGTCCAGCGTGTCATGGACTGGATGGCAAAAAAGCGTGACATCAATTTTGACGTTACTGAAGGTCTTATTGGTGGGGCCTCGATCGATGCCCACAACAACCCGCTGACCGATGAAACCCTGGCCGACGCCATGGCAGCCGATGCGGTTCTGCTGGGGGCAGTTGGGGGTCCGAAATGGGATAACCTTCCGTTCGATATCAAACCGGAACGTGGCCTTTTGAAAATCCGCAAGGAAATGGGTCTGTTTGCCAACCTGCGCCCGGCCCTGGTATTTGACGCCCTTGTTGGCGCATCGACCCTGAAGGAAGATGTGGTCAAGGGTCTGGATATCATGATCCTGCGTGAACTGACCGGCGGCATCTATTTCGGCCAGCCGCGCGGCGTTGAAGAACGCGATGGCGTACGTTTTGGTTTCAACACCCTGGTTTATTCCGAACCCGAAGTCGAACGCATTGCCCGCGTTGCCTTTGACATGGCAATGAAGCGCGACAAGCGCCTGTGCTCGGTTGATAAAGCCAACGTTCTGGAATCCACCGTTCTGTGGCGCGAAGTTGTTGAACGCGTTGCCAAGGACTTCCCGGAAGTCGAAGTCAGCCACATGTATGTCGATAACGCATCCATGCAGCTGGTTCGTAACCCGAAACAGTTTGACGTGATGGTTACCACCAACATGTTTGGCGACATCCTGTCCGATTGTGCCGCCATGCTGACCGGCTCCCTTGGTATGCTGCCGTCCGCGTCGCTGGGTGCCGCCGATGAAACCGGCGCACGCAAAGCCCTTTACGAGCCGGTACACGGTTCCGCCCCGGATATCGCCGGTCAGGATCTTGCAAACCCGCTGGCAACCCTGCTGTCCTTTGCAATGATGCTGCGTTATTCCTTCGATATGGGCGAAGACGCCACCATGATCGAAACCGCCGTTCAGAACGTTCTGAAGGGTGGACTGCGCACCGCAGACATCATGCAGCCGGGCATGGCAAAGGTTTCGACCACCGTTATGGGCGAAGCCGTTATCAACGAGCTGAACAAACTGGTTTGATCGTCTAACGACCGATTAGATACCAAAGGCTGGGATTGGCAAAATCCCGGCCTTTTTATTTTATTTCAATCGCATGACACAAAAAAGAAGCACACAAAACCGCAATCGGATCATGCAATGCACGCATGACGTGATATAGTGGCAAAAAACATGTTACAAAATGGCTAGGACCGCGTGAACTGATGGCAAAAACCGCAAAATTCATTATTGGCAGTGTCGTAATCGTCGCTGCCATTGGTGTCGGGCTGCATTATATGGCCCCCATTTACACCGAAAAAAACCTGCGAAGCGCCCTGACCGACCCGCAATCCCAAATTCGCGGTGAATTTTCCAATTTCCACATGTCGCTGTTCAAGGGCACCATGTCGGCAGATGACGTGAAAATCATCAGCATGGATGGCACCGTTTACCAGGCAGGTAACGTTGATATTTCCGGCATCGACTGGCTCGCCGTTTATGGTGTTAACCCCCTTGGTGATGCGCTGGCTGCCAAAATGCAGCTTGCAAATGCCCGGATCGAGAGTAACGGTCGCGTTATCAGTTTTGATAAGGCGGAGCTTGCCGATGTTTCGGCCGATACATCAAGCTGGCTTCCCGAAACATTTTCCGCCGGTGACATCAAAAGCCCCGGCCTGAAACACACTTTCCTTGGGCAAAACAGCAACATCGCCGATATCCATATCGAAGATATTGCCTTTGACCATATTGGTGGCATTACCACGGGTGCCTGGAGCTATGACGCCGGGTCTGAATTTGGCAAAGCCAGTGTTGCACAAAGCATTTTTGCTAACTGCGCCGGGCCAATGACGCTGCTTCAACAGGCAGATACCGCAGAGTTTAACTGGAATTCGGCTGAATCCTGCGAGCATATGGCTCTGGCCGATCTTGCCATGTCCCTGCCCGATCATTCAAAGCTGACGGCAGCCGGTGTCCTGATTGATGGCCTGGACAATCAATCCTTTAAAAAGGCCAGTGTCAACGGCCTCAAGGTCCACCTGCCTGAAGATCGGGGTGCCTTTGAAATTGGCCGCATTGAAGTCAATGATTTTGACCAGGCGATTGACCCCGAGCAAATTCCCATGCCCGGCGAGCCATTCGATTTTGGCCGCTGGCTGACAGCCTTTGAAACCGTTAAAATTGGCAAGCTGGAACTTTCAGACCAGGTTTATTCCAGCCCGGAAGCCGAAATTCGCTGGGATCATTTTTCCATTCAAAATCTTGGCGATCAGATGATCAGCGAGGTTGCCTCGCGCGGCTTTTCCATACATGGCAGCGATTCCGGCATTACCACCAAGCTTGGCCTCGACAATCTGACATTGCGCGACGTCAACCTTGAAAGCATCGCCTCGACCCTGGAATATATCACACCCGTGGCAGACGAGGCCGAACAGCTTGCCTTGCTGGAAACCCGCACATTGGGCGAAATGGGTTTCCCCTTCAGCGTTCCCTATTTCTCGACCTATGTGTTTTCCGGTTTGGAAGTGGGCGTTTCCGGGGTTCAGGACTTTCACCTGACCATCGATGAATTTGGCGGTGCAATCGGTGATGTTGGTCCTGTCATCGAAGGCGGCAGAGACGTTGCCCGCGCCCAAACCGGCCATGTCGGCGGGGTCAGCATTGATATCCCGGACGAGTTTGCAAACGACCCTCTGTTGTTGGACGCACTGGGCCTTAAGAAGTTTTCCCAGATCACGCTGGATATGGATGCCCATCAAAAATGGTCTGCAGAAAGCGGTGATTTCCAATATGCCGTTGATGAACTTACCGTACGGGACTTTGGCACCATTAAATTCTCGCTGACCTTAAGCGGTTTAACCCCGGAAGTTGTTGATCAGCTGCAATCCATTCCGGTAATGCGCGCCGAACGACAACTGCCTTTTGTATTTGGCGAACATGGGCAACTGAAATCAGCCTCGCTTGAAATTTATGGCGATAATCTGGTTCCCTCCATTTTACGGCTGATTGCGCTTAAAACCGGTATTCCGTCCGATCAGTTGCAGCTAACTGCCGGCATGAGCATCATGCAGATGCAACAACAGTTTGGCACAACCGGGCAATTGGGAACATCGCTACAGCAACTGGCAAACTGGCTTGCCAAACCGCAGCACCTGAAAATCACGCTGACTCCGGAAAAACCGGTTCCGTTTGCGGACCTGATGAACAGCCCGGTTCCGCCTGCTCCCCCGGTTCTGGCAGAAACCTTCGGCCTGAAAATTCTTGCCAATGACGACGTTGCCAATCCGGCAAATTAAAAAACAGGACCATCAACACATAAGGGCCGGGGGGCATTCTCCCGGCCTTTTCGTTTATGAGCACATGCTCAGCCAGTCACGACGCTGGCAAAATAGCTTCAATCAAGCTTATTAACCGGTAGTGCGTTAAAATGGGCAAGTTTGTCGGGATTGCGATGTAAAAAAACACGTTTTATCCCGTCACGCGCCAGCGAAACGGTCAATGCCGTATCGACGACACCGCCAATAGAGAACAGAAGCCAGTTCTCCGCCCCCGTTTCAACAACCGTAAGCCCGGCATTGACAAGGTTCTTGCGCCAGATCCCTGCAAAGAAGCGCGCAATCCGATCCGCTCCAAACAGGGTATTGATGTTGGTCGTGGCCTTACCACCACCATCCCCTTGCAAGGTAACATCCGGGGCCAGAAATGCGGCAATCCGGTCCGCCTGCCCCGATTGCAAAGCCTCGACAAAACCCGTCAGGTCAGTGGCCGTCAGCGGCTTTTTATCCTCGGCACCCTGCAACCTGAAAGCGGGCATACGTGCCTTTTCTCCGTCTTCAATATTATCTCTTTCAGGCGTCACTCCCTCCATTTTACGGCGCGCCCGAAACAGAATTTGCCGCGTAGTGTTGGGCCTGTTTCCCAATGTTTCGGCAATGGCAGCGTGATCCCAGTCAAAAACATCATGCAACACCAGTGCAATGCGTTCATGCGGCGACAATTCGTCAAGCATCACCAAATAGGCCTGCGACAGATACGCCTGATCCACGAGCCTGTCTTCACCTTCCCGCAAAAACGGGTTGACCCACGGTTCGGGGAGCCATTGGCCAACATAATTTTCCCGTCGCCGCCGCGCCGATTTCAAAACATCTAGGCACAAATTCGAACATACCCGGATCAGCCAGCCGGTCGGATCTTTCAGGCTGGAAATATCGGTCTGATGCCAGCGCAGCCAAACATCCTGAACCGCATCTTCGGCATCGGCATAGCTGCCCAAAAACCGAAAGGCCAAAGCAAACAGGCGCGGGCGCAGTTGTTCAAAAATCGCCGTCGACATGGTATCTATTCCCGCTCTCAACGCAAAATTCGGCGCGGACCAAATCCCGGTCCGCACCGCCTATTTTCCAACAATAACCGTCTTTAGGCAAAAGGATGCTGTGCAACGCCCAATCGGTTCCAGGCATTGATCAGGGCAATTGCCATTGTCAGTTCGGAAATTTCCTCAGGCGAGAAACATGCCTGAAGGGCTGTAAAACTGGAATCAATCTCGGCCGTATCTGCTCTCAAAGTCAGCTTCTCAGCCCAATCCAGTGCTGCACGTTCATCGGGTTCAAAATCCCGGGCATTGCGCCAGGTCGCCAGCATATCGATTTTATCCTGCGCACCGCCCTGTTTCAGATAATCATCGCGGTGCATGCGCAGACAAAAAGAACAGCTATTTAACTGCGATACCCGGCATTTAACGATTTCCACCAGCATCTTGCTCAGCCGGGTATTTGCATTGAACACAGTCGAGGCATGATACAGCCCTTTGAAAAGCACGGGGCTGGTTTTGGCAAAGTCAAAGCGGTTCATCTTCGTCCTCCGTCTTGCATTTCGTGATTTTGAAATCACGCTCTGCAAACAGGACGAAACAGCACTGGCATTTGTTACAGATGACGCGCTTTTTTATGGATTTCTGACTTCGCCTGTCAAATACGGTTACGCATATCCACACGCGCGCAAAGCTTGCGCCAGTGACGGATGAAGGCCCCAGTGCCAGTCTTCGCTTTCCATTTGAGTACCATCCGCCAGCGTAAAAATGGCCGCAAGATAGTCGCTGACATCGGCCTGACACTGCGGCAACCCGGCAGCAAGGGCAATTTTACGGCCCACGCGCCCATATTTTTTATGTCCGATACGTGATCCAAAATGCCCGGCAGCCGCAGCCAGTTCAGTACCGGTTATGCGCTGTTCGGGTGCGCGAAGATGGGCACGCAACATATCGCGTTCGCAACTGGAAAGATCAACAAGCGCCAATGCCGCCGCGTATTGACGGGCCGAACCAACATAAGGCGGTCGGGCATCATCATCCGTCAAAATCGGAAAAACAGCATCATCGACACGGCCTGCACCGGCAACGGGGGTTGAATACAGCATGGGTTTCCTCCTGATACGGAAAACAACCGTTTATATCAGGGCATCAGGGCCGGTTGTATCCCTGCGTCCCGTCAGGCAGGCTCTTGCGGCCTGTCATTTTACGTCCACAACGCAAATCAAAATAAACCAGAACAAATCAAAGGCAGGATTCAGATATGGGGCTGTTGGCGGCAGATGCAAATGCCCTGCCGCCCGCATGCAACATTAATGATGCCGAAAACCCGACTTGGTGAACACAAACTGGCCCACCCGCATCCCGCCACCGCCCTCGCGAGGGTCAAAGGCATTAATGCAGCCTGCCAGATAAAACTCCCACATCCGCTTGAACTCGGTATCGTATTTTTCCGGGTCCAGCTCATGCTCGATTTTACGGAAATTCTCGCGCCAGGCCATCAAGGTGCGGGCATAGTTTTCGCCCGCATGAAAATGGCAGGCCTCTACATCCAGATCGGCCATTTCCGCTGCCTCGACAACTTCGTGAACCGCAGGAATATAACCACCGGGAAAGATATAACGATCAATCCAGGGAGAGGTAAAATCGGGCCGGGGTTTGATGATGGTATGGATCACCGCGCGCCCACCGGCCTTAAGCAGTCGGGCAACCTGCTCGAAATAGGTTTTAAATTGCGGCCGCCCGACATGTTCAAACATGCCCACCGACACCACACGGTCATAACGGTCATGATTGGCCTGGGCAAAAACCCGGTAATCCTGCAAATGGTAATCCAGGCCCTCATGAAAATCAGCGGGCAGTTCGGCCTTGCGTTCCAGTGCCCAGTTATATTGCTCGTTTGAAAGCGTAATGCCGTGCACTTCGGCCCCCGTGGTCCGGCGGATAAAGCGACTTAACCCACCCCAGCCACAGCCGATATCCACAACACGCGTGTTCGGGTCGGTAATTTTCAAACGATCTGTTGTCAGTTGCATTTTATGCTGCTGGGCCGCGGCCAGGTCATGCGCCCCGTCATCCCAGAAGGCACAGGAATATTGCATGTCGCTATCAAGAAACCGGGTATAAAGGTCATTGCCGATGTCATAATGGTGGCGCACCCGGCGCGACGCCGCCTCGACCGAGGTAAATTGCGCAATGCGGAACTTGAAGGCCTGGAGCTTTTCAATCAGCAAGCCAAAGCTGCTGCTGGAATGCCCGCCATCAAAATTAAGGCGCAACACCCGGATCAGGTCTTCAAGCTCGCCAGATGTAATATCAATGCCGCCCTGCATATAGACTTCGCCAAAGCCCGGGTCCGGGCTCAGGGCCATTTTTACGGCATCGGTCCAATTTGGCAGTGTCATGGTCGCACGCGGTTCGCCGCCATCACCCAGCGCAACCTCGTGCCGGTCATTGACGCGCACAACAAGCGTGCCGCGTGTGACATGTTCGCGAAAAAAATCGAGGACTTTTCTGTCAGTCCAATTCAAAGTCATTGGGTACGTCATAGCCGTCCTTCTCAAGCCGGAAATGCGATAACCCCCAAAAATTGCAAAATATCGGGCGACATTCTGCAACCCCCAGGCAATATAGTGACATATTTCACTACAATCTCAAGCGGTAAAAACCCAAACCATCCTTGCGCAACGCCGCAGAAAGCCTTACATCTCGCGCAGCTTACCGGTCGGCCGAGAGATATTCTGCCGGATTGTCAAATGTTATGATCACGGCTTGTCCCGGTCCGAACCAAAACAGAAAGAGGCACTTGATGGGTTATAAAATCGCCGTTGTTGGCGCAACTGGCAATGTCGGCCGCGAAATGCTCAACACCCTGGCAGAACGCAAGTTTCCTGCCGAGGAAGTCTTTGCCTTGGCATCGTCCCGTTCGATCGGACGCACCGTTTCTTATGGTGATGACGACCTGACCGTTCAGGACGCCGCCCGCTTTGATTTTTCCCAGGTGGACATTGCCCTGTTTTCGGCTGGCGGCAGCACGGCAAAAACCCTGGCCCCCAAGGCCGCCGAAGCAGGTTGTGTTGTGATTGACAATTCCAGCTATTGGCGCATGGAACCGGGCGTTCCGCTGGTGGTGCCCGAGGTCAATGGCGATGCCCTTGCCGGATATGCCAAGAAAAACATCATCGCCAACCCGAATTGCTCGACCATTCAAATGGTCATGG
The DNA here is from genome assembly GCF_001907695.1 of Thalassospira sp. TSL5-1. Taxonomy (NCBI): domain Bacteria; kingdom Pseudomonadati; phylum Pseudomonadota; class Alphaproteobacteria; order Rhodospirillales; family Thalassospiraceae; genus Thalassospira; species Thalassospira sp. TSL5-1. The sequence goes on along the minus strand of NZ_KV880637.1, from coordinate 156,701 downwards.
CGTTAAAACCACTTCATGACCTGCAGCCGATCAAGCGCGTGGTGGTATCGACCTATCAGTCGGTTTCGGGGGCTGGTCGGGCCGCAATGGACGAACTGTTTAACCAAACACGCGGCATTTACGTGAATGACCCGCCCCTTAAGGAACAGTTCACCAAGCAAATCGCCTTTAACGTCATCCCGCATATTGATGAATTCATGGATGATGGCGCGACCCGCGAAGAATGGAAAATGACCGCCGAAACCCGCAAAATACTGGACCCGGATGTGGCAGTTCATGCCACCTGTGTTCGGGTGCCGGTTTTCGTGGGCCACGGTGAAGCCGTGAATATCGAATTTGAAATGCCCGTCACCGTCGAGGAAGCACGCAAGGCGCTTAAGGCCTTCCCGGGTATTTCCGTGATCGATTACCGCCAGGATGAAGGCTATGTCACCCCGCAGGAAGTGGCCGGGGAAGACAGCGTGTTCATTTCGCGCATCCGCAAGGACCCCAGCATTCCCAATGCCCTGTCGCTTTGGTGTGTCAGCGATAATTTGCGCAAAGGGGCCGCCCTTAACGCTGTTCAGATCGCCGAATTGCTGGTTTCGGATTATCTGCCGAAAAAATAACCGCCTTTCTACCCGGCATTTTGCAAACAGGGCCGTCCTGAACGGACGGTCCTGTTGTTTTATGATCTTCCCTATCATCGGAATTGCCCCTAACATTTAAAGGCTGCAAAAAGGCGACCTCAACTTTCTGCAGCGCCAAGGCACGATAAAAACGGAAGACTGGGATGGTAAAACGGACCCGCAAAGAAGCCGCAAGACTGGATGAAGCCGCCCGTGCCGGCTGGCTGTATTATTGCGCTGGCAATACCCAGGATGAAATTGCCACCAAACTGGGCGTTTCGCGCCCGACGGCACAACGCCTGGTATCGGCTGCAGTCAGCGAGGGGCTGGTCAAGGTCCGCCTGGATCATCCAATTGCCAATTGCATGGAGCTGGCAGCCCGTCTTTGCGCGCAGTTTAAGCTGGAGCATTGCGAGGTTGTGCCGACAGACCCCGCAGCCCCCGATGCCATGTTCGGCATTGCCCAGGCGGCTGCCAACCTGCTGGAGCGGGTTTTACAATCCCCTGAACCCAAAATTATCGCCCTGGGAACCGGGCGCGCCATGCGCGGCATGGTCAATGAAGTCCAGCGTATTGATGCCCGCCATCATAAAATCGTGTCCCTCGTTGGCACCATCGCAACAGATGGTGCGGCTAGTTTTTATGATGCCGTCACCGAACTGGCCGATTTAACCCGTGCACCGCATTATCCATTATCCATTCCGGTGATTGTCCCCAATGCCGAACAGCGCAAACCGATGCAGGAACAGGCCCCAATGGACAATATCCTGTATCTTGCCGCCCACGCCGATGTGCGATTTGTCGGCATTGGACAAATGGGCGATGACGCCCCGCTTCTGGTGGATGGCTTTATTACCCCTGCCGAGCTTAGAAGCCTGCAGGAACACGGGGGGATTGGCGAGCTGATCAGTTGGACCTTTGATAAGAACGGTCAAATTCTGGATCATGATGTCAATAACCGCGTCACCAGTGCGCCGCTGCAATGCCCGGCGCAAAATACCATCGCCGTCGCCAAAGGGGCTAAAAAGGTCGCCGCGATTCGCGGTGCGATGGCAGGAAACCTGATTACATCGCTGGTTACAGACGAAGCCACGGCAAAAGCTTTATTACCCTAAATCCCGAATAATTACCCATAAAAATCAAGCAACTAACCCAAACCCGCGGCACAAAACCGCGGGTTTTTCTGTTGCGCCGCACAATCGAATTTGGTTGACACCGGAGGTGTAAATTGAGTGAATGTTCACGTAATGAGCAAATGATCAAAACAAACGACACAGTTTGTTCAATGGGAAAAAGTCCTTTTGGGAGGAATTATGAAACACATCATGGGAGCAGCGTTTTGCGCGCTGTTGGCCAGTGGCGTCGCTTTTGGGGCCAACGCCGAAACCAAGCTGACCATCGCCACAGTGAATAACGGTGACATGATCCGCATGCAGAAGCTGACGGATGATTTCACCAGCAAAAACCCCGACATCTCGCTGGAATGGGTAACACTGGAAGAAAATACCCTGCGCCAGCGTGTCACCACCGACATCGCCACCAAGGGCGGCCAGTATGACATCTTGACGATTGGCACCTATGAAGCACCGATCTGGGCGAAAAAGGGCTGGCTTGCGCCGCTGGATAATCTGGGCGCCGATTATGACGTTAACGACATCATGCCTGCGATCCGTTCCGCACTGAGCAATGATGGCAAGCTTTATGCCGCACCGTTCTATGCCGAAAGCTCGATGATGATGTATCGCAAGGATCTGTTCGAGAAAGCGGGCATCGAAATCAATGGCCGTCTGACCTGGGACCAGACCCTTGATATTGCCAAAAAGCTGCATGATCCAGCCAATGGCGTTTATGGCATCTGCCTGCGCGGCAAGGCAGGCTGGGGCGAAAATATGGCGCTGATCACGACAATGGGCAATGCCTATGGCGCACGCCTGTTTAACGAGGAATGGAAACCGGAATTTAACGGACAGGAATGGAAAGACGCCCTGTCGATGTATGTCGACATTCTCGGCAATTATGGCCCTCCGGGTGCAACGTCAAACGGCTTTAACGAAAACCTGTCGCTGTTTAACGCCGGCAAATGCGGTATGTGGATTGATGCCACGGTTGCCGCCTCCTTTGTGACCAACCCCAAAGAATCCAAAGTGGCGGACAAGGTTGGCTTCACCGAAGCCCCCTGTGCTGTCACCTGCACCGGTGCCAACTGGTTGTGGGCTTGGAACCTGGCAATACCGTCATCCTCCAAAAATACCGAAGCAGCGGAAAAATTCATCGCCTGGGCAACCTCGAAATCCTATCTCGAACTGGTTGCCAGCAAAGATGGCTGGGCAAATGTCCCGCCGGGTACCCGCATGTCGCTGTATCAAAACCAGAAATATCTTGATGCCGCACCGTTTGCCATCAAGACCCTGGCGGCCATCGACAGTGCTGATCCGATCAACTCAACGCTGAAACCGAAACCCTATGTCGGCGTTCAGTTCGCCGCCATCCCGGAATTCCAGGGCATCGGCACCGTTGTAGGTCAGCAGTTCTCGGCTGCACTTGCCGGTCAGATCAGTGTCGATCAGGCCCTGCAAAATGCGCAGCAATCCACCGATCGGACCATGCAAAAAGCCGGATATTACTGATTTCCGCTTTCTGACCAGACCTCCTTGACCTGGTAGACTTGGGTGGCGGCACTTCGCCACCCCTTTTCTTCCCGGGTCTGTCAAAGACACTGCAAACGGGGAGCGCATCATGTCGACACGGGCTTCGACCCTGGCAGGGCGCATTATGTCCGCGCCGTCGATCATCGCCTTGTTTTTGTGGATGATCGTGCCTTTGGGCATGACAATTTACTTCTCATTCCTTCGCTACAACCTGCTGTCACCGGGTATGGAGGAATGGATCGGCTTTGTGAATTACAAATTCTTCCTGACCGATCATGCCTTTTTTGCCTCCCTTGCCAATACGCTGATCCTGGTTGGCTCTGTCCTTGTCATTACCGTGATCGGCGGCATTCTGATCGGCCTGATGCTCGATCAGGCGATTTTTGGCCGTGGCATTTTGCGTATTCTGGTGATTTCACCGTTTTTCATCATGCCCACGGTCAATGCGCTGGTTTGGAAAAACCTGTTGATGAACCCGGTCTCCGGCTTTTTTGCCTGGATATCGATGTCCTTGGGCCTGGAACCGATTGACTGGTTCACCAAAGCCCCGCTGACCGCCATCATCATTATGGTGGCCTGGCAATGGCTTCCATTTGCAACTCTGATTTTGCTGACCGCCCTGCAATCGCTGGACCGCGACCAAAAAGAAGCCGCCCAGATGGACGGCGCCGGACCGATTGCGATTTTCTTTTATATCACCCTACCGCATCTCAGCCGGGCTATTACGGTTGTCATTCTGATCGAAACGATCTTTCTGCTCACCGTCTTTGCCGAAATCTTTGTCACCACGGGCGGCGGCCCCGGCCTTGCAACCACAAATATCGCCTTTCTCGTCTATACCCAGGCCCTGCTGCAATACGATGTGGGTGGTGCCTCGGCAGGCGGTATCGTTGCGGTCATTTTGGCCAATATTGTCGCGATCTTTCTGGTTCGCCTCATTGGCAAAAACCTGGACGCGTAGGGGGCGAAAATGGAAAACAATTTCAAATCACCCATTGGGAAAATTGCCTATTCTGTCTTTGCCTGGATTGTTGGCCTGGCCATTTTCTTCCCCATCCTGTGGATGGCGCTGACCAGTTTCAAATCCGAAATTGATGCGGTCAATATGCCGCCGCTGTTTTTCGATTTTAACTGGACGCTGGAAAACTATACCGGGATTCTCGAACAGTCGAACTACTTCAAGTTCGCCATGAATTCGATCATCCTGTCCTTTGGTTCCACAATTATAGGGCTGGTTTTTGCCGTTACCTGCGCCTGGGCAATGGCCTTTAACCCGACCAAACGCACCAAGGATACCCTGCTTTGGATGCTCTCGACCAAAATGATGCCGCCGGTCGGCGTGCTGGTGCCCATCTATCTGGTCTTTCGCGACTGGGGCCTGCTTGACAGCCGCTTTGGCCTGATCATGGTTCTGTTTTTGATGAACCTGCCGATCATGGTCTGGATGCTTTACACCTATTTCAAGGAAATCCCCAAAGACATCCTTGAAGCCGCCCGAATGGATGGCGCGACCCTGCCCAAGGAAATTTTCTTTGTGCTGTTGCCCATGGCGGTTCCCGGTATCGCATCGACCATGCTGCTCAACATCATTCTGGCCTGGAACGAAGCCTTCTGGACCCTGAACCTGACAACCTCTGATGCCGCCCCGCTGACCGCTTTTATTGCATCCTATTCCAGCCCCGAAGGGCTGTTCTGGGCCAAATTGTCGGCAGCATCGACCCTTGCGGTTGCGCCCATCCTGGTCGTTGGCTGGTTCTCGCAAAAACAGCTTGTTCGCGGTTTGACCTTTGGCGCGGTGAAATAAACCGCAGCATTCTCAAGTTATGTAAGGAAGGAACACCACAATGGGTGCAATCCGACTGGAAAATGTCCGAAAGACGTTCGGAAATATCGACGTCATTCCCGGTGTCAACCTTGAAATCAATGATGGCGAGTTTGTCGTGTTTGTCGGCCCGTCGGGCTGTGGCAAATCCACCCTGCTGCGCCTGATTGCCGGGCTGGAAGATGTCACCAGCGGCAAAATCATGATCAATGATGTCGATATGGCCGATGCCTCGCCGGCCAAACGCGGGCTGTCGATGGTATTTCAGTCCTATGCGCTTTATCCGCATATGACGGTTTATAACAACATCGCCTTTGGCCTGAAAATGGCGGGTGAATCCAAGGCCGTGATCGAGGAAAAAGTCCGCAACGCGGCCAAAATCCTCAATCTGACCGACTATCTGGATCGTCGCCCCGGCGCACTTTCCGGTGGGCAACGCCAGCGCGTTGCCATTGGCCGTGCCATTGTGCGCAACCCGGCAGCCTTCCTGTTTGACGAACCCCTTTCCAACCTGGATGCCGCCTTGCGCGTCAATATGCGCCTGGAAATTACCGGCCTGCACCAGGAACTGAAAACCACCATGATTTACGTCACCCACGACCAGGTGGAGGCCATGACCATGGCCGACAAAATCGTGGTGTTACAGGCCGGCCGGGTCGAACAGGTTGGCAAGCCGATGGATCTTTATACCAACCCGGCCAACAAATTTGTCGCCGGTTTCATCGGCTCGCCAAAGATGAACTTCATCGAAGGCGCGTATGCCAAGGCACATGACTGCCATTGTGTCGGCATTCGGCCCGAACATTTTGCCATCAGCCAGGACTCCGGCGACATCGCGGCAACCGTAAAAATTGCCGAGCATCTGGGGGCCGAAACCTATTTGCATGTCAATGCCGACAATATTGGCCCAATGACAATCCGGGCTACCGGCGAAGTGCCGCTTGGCGAACATGACCGCATCTGGCTGACACCGGATGCTGACCGCATTCATCGCTTTGACGCCAACGATAAAGCCATTTCCCGCTAAGGAAACCGGCAAATTTCCGGAACAGGGACTGTCTAACGCCAAAAATAGCAGGCCTTTTTCCTTTTTGACCACCGACCAAACTGCGAGATCAAAATGTATCTGAAAATGTTCGATCTGACCGGACGCCGCGCCTATGTCACCGGGGGCGGTCGCGCCATTGGCCTTTCCTGTTGCGAGGCCCTTGCCGAAGCGGGTGCCCATGTGGTGATCGGCGACATCAGCGCCGAAGTCGCCGAAGAAGGCCGCGATTACCTGAAATCGAAGGGTTATGAGGCCAGCATCGATTTGATGGATGTCACCAACCCCGACCAGGTCCGCACCAGTGCCGCCAAGCAGGCAGAACAGGGCGGCATCGACATTCTGGTCAACAATGCCGGTATCGCGCGTTCCGAAACACCGGCCGAAACCGTGGCCGACGAACACTGGCGCAATGTGATCGACGTCAACCTGAATGGCACCTTCTGGTGCTGTCGCGAATTTGGTAAACAGATGCTGGATAAAAAACGCGGCGCCATCGTCAATATCGGTTCCATGTCCGGCTTTATCGTCAATAAGCCGCAGGAACAGGCCTATTACAACGCCTCAAAGGCAGGCGTTCATCATCTGACCAAATCGCTGGCGGCCGAATGGGGCGCACGCGGGGTACGTGTTAACGCGGTTGCGCCAACCTATATCGCAACGCCACTCAACGAATTTGTCAAATCCAAGCCGGAAATGTATGACGCCTGGATCAACGGCACCCCGATGGCGCGCCTGGGCGAAACCCATGAAATAGCTTCCGTCGTTTTGTTTCTGGCATCCGACGCGGCAAGCCTGATGACCGGTTCCATTGTTTTGGCGGATGGGGGCTATACCTGCTGGTAAGGCGGCAGGAAAGCCCGCGATCACATTGTTCTAAAAAACTTCTGTGATCGGGCCAAAACAGGGAAAGAACGGGGCGTGGTTGTGGGACCTGCGCCCCGTTCGCTTTTCATCACACCATTAAACCGGTTTTTGCGCCGCAAGCCGTTTGGAAAACGGGTTCATTTCCGTCACCACCACATCTTCCAGATCCAAAAAAACGGCAAGCTGGCACAGGTGGTGATGCAGGGCTGCTGCAACCATGTCGTTATCGCAACCCTCTTCGGCGTGGGCCGAAAACACCCGCAAAACCTTTGCCTTCCTATCGGCCTTCAAATCCACCCGGGCAACAAAATCACCCTCCAGCATGAAGGGCAAAACGTAATAGCCATATTGGCGCTTTTCCGCCGGGGTATAAATTTCGATGCGGTAATTAAAGCCAAAAATGCGCTCCACCCGGTCGCGTTCCCACATCACCGGGTCAAACGGCACCATCAGGGCCGTGGGCGATGATCGCCGCCTTATTTTGGCATCAGGTGCGATAAAGGCTGGCTGCGTCCAGCCTTCCACGCTGGCAGGCAGTAAATCCCCGTTTTCGACCATTTCAGCCACCCGCGCCTTGGCATCATCCGTTGGCAGGCGGAAATATTTACGCAGGTCAGCCAGGGTAGCAACCCCCATTGCGACAATGCCCCTGGCGATCAGGGCACGCTGGGCCACATCGCGGGGTAGAACCGGGTCATGGGCCATATCGCCAATAATACGATGCGGCAGGTCATATTCCCGTTCAAATGACCCACGCCGCTTGCGCGCCATGACCTGACCACTCCAAAACAAATATTCCATCGCCGTTTTGGTTTTGGTCCAGCCCCACCATTGGCTACCGCCTTCGCGGGGTTCGTCATTCAAGTCACTGGCCGCGGTCGTGCCTTTCCGTTCTAGGTGTTCTAAAATATCGCGAACAAATTCGGGATGTTCGCGCGCGGTGCGGGCAATGCCGCCCCACATGCCCTGCCCGTTCAGCGCATCCTCCATCCGCCAGCGATAAAGCGGGTAATCCTCCACCGGGATCAGCGATGCCTCATGGCCCCAATATTCAAACAGCTTGCGCTGCTTTGAAGTACCCCAACTTAACTGATCCAGCAAATCACGGTCATAAATGCCAAGGCGCGAAAAAACCGGCATGTAATGGGCGCGGCTTAACACATTCACACTGTCAATTTGCAGCATATTGGTTTTACGGATCATCTTCATGATCCGGCGGCGATCAACGGTTTTACCCGCATCGGGCTTTTCAAACCCCTGCCCGGCCAGGGCAAGGTGGCGCGCCTGCCGTGCCGAGATTGCAACAGGTTTGGGCGTACTAAGGTCAGGCATGGCATCCCCGAAAGAGATTTTCTGATCTTTCAAATTGTTGAGGCGATCCTAACACACCCTACTGACAATTTTGGCAGTTGGTTTTCTGTTTTTGTTCCCATCATGGACAACAGCAAAACGCCCAAAAGCAGGCAACAAAAAACGGAGCCCGCTTTCACCGGCTCCGCCTTATCATCATCTTGCAGTGATAACAGCTTAGCTATCAAAACCCAGATTGGGGGCTTCCACACCATTGGCGCGGCAGGCGGCAATCAGGGTGTTGTTGAGCAGGCAGGCAATCGTCATCGGGCCGACACCGCCGGGAACCGGGGTAATGGCACCGGCAACCTCTGCCGCACTGTCAAAGTCAACATCGCCAACCAGTTTCATTTTGCCGTTTTCGCCTTCAATGCGATTGATGCCCACATCAATCACCGTCGCCCCCTTGCCGATCCAGTCACCCTTGATCATATTCGGGCGGCCAACGGCGGCGATAACAATATCGGCGCGGCGGACTTCTTCGGGCAAATCACGGGTGCGCGAATGCGCAATGGTCACGGTGCAGTTTTCCTTGAGCAACAACTGCGCCATCGGTTTGCCAACGATGTTGGACCGGCCCACAACCACCGCCCGCTTGCCCGACAAATCACCCAACGTATCCTTCAGCAACATCAGGCAGCCATAAGGCGTACAGGGCGCAATGCCATCGCCACCCGTTGCCAGCGCACCAGCATTAATAATGTGAAACCCGTCCACATCCTTGGCCGGGTCAATTGCGGCAAGAACGGCATTTTCATCAATATGTTTGGGAACCGGCAACTGGCACAGAATGCCATGCACCTTGGGATCATTGTTAAGCTGCGTAATCAGGGCAACCAGATCTTCCTGTGTGGTGGCGGCGGGCAATTTATGTTCATAGGAATTCATGCCGCATTCGATGGTCTGCTTGCCCTTGTTGCGCACATAAACCTGGCTGGCCGGATCTTCGCCCACCAAAACCACGGCAAGACCGGGCACGATCCCGTGTTCGGCCTTCAGTTTGGCAACTTCGGTGGTGATGTCACCGCGCAATTTGGCGGCAAATGCCTTGCCATCAATGATTTTCGCATTGCTCATATCAATTCTCGCCCGTCCATTGGTTTATTTGCGCAACAATTTGCGTTGCCTCACCCGATACCAGCAGCACCTTGTTACGGTCCGTCTGACCACTGACAATAACAATCGCCGATTTAGGCCATTTCGCGGCCTTTGCCATCAGCTTTATCAGCGCGTCATTGGCCTTGCCATTTTCCGGTACGGTTGTCACCGTTGCTTTCAGGCGTTTTTGCCCGTCGGCATCTTCCTGCACGCCGCCAAGACCATTTCGCGACGCCTTTGGCGTTAGCCGCACAAACAGCTTTACCTGCTGCCCGTCTGACACAACTTCATAAGCAGCTTTTGCCATCGTCACAAAATGCCCGCCTGCGTCAATTCTGCCTTAGCCATATACCATTGGCGCAAGCAGTTCAAACAGCAGGTTCTGCGCAAAACTCAGCAACAAAATCAACACAATCGGAGAAAGGTCGATCCCGCCAAGATTGGGCAATATCGCCCTGATCGGGCGCAAGGCCGGTTCGGTAATGCGATAGAGAAAATCACCGACCATATAAATGAAACGGTTGCTGGTATTAATCACGTTAAACGCGACCAGCCAGCTCAGGATCGCCTGAAGAATCAAGCACCAGATATAAAGCTTGATCACTGTGCTTATCAGGATCAGGACAGATTGCATTACCGCTCCTTCGTGTTGTCTTGCCCGTTGGGATGACGGAAACCAGTTCATCGCGAAGGTAATGACAAGGACAGAAAGGCGCAAGCGCGAAGCCACCCAAACACCCGGATTTGGTCAATTTTTCCGATATTTCCAATCAAAAATCAGAACAGACGCCCCTGTTTTCGCGCCCAGATCGCCACCGCGACCGGAATGGTCATGGTTATGGCAATGGCCATGACACTCATCGCCATCCCCATACCGACCGATCCCTGTTCAAACTGCCGCCAGATAAACAGCGCCACCGTCTTGGTGCCAATGGGGGCCAACAATATGGTTGCCACCAGTTCACGGGCTGCCACGGCAAAAACCAGCAGCATAGCGGCCAGAATGCTGGGAAAAATCAATGGCATCAAAATGCGAAAAAACACCTTGATCCCGCCTGCCCCGGCAACACGGGCCGCATCCTCCAGGCTGACACTGACCTGACGCAGGGCTGCATTGGCATAACGCACCGGGTAAGGCAGCAACAAGCAGCAATAGGCCAGCACCAAAACACCGATGGTGTTATAGGGGGTTACCGGCAGCCAAGGCTGGTTCCACGCCAGAATAAGCCCGACCGCCACAACAACACCGGGAATGGTGTTGGGCATAAGCGTCAGAAAATCGAGAATACGGGACGAAACCGTGCGCTGGCGCACCACGACATAGGCCGTCATGGTGCCCAAAATACCAGTAATAACCGCCGCGCCCAGCCCCAGCGACAGGCTGGTACCCAGGGCCTCCATCGCGCCACCGGAATTGGCGAAAATTTCGGCAAAATTCTCGGTCGAGAAATTATCCGCCGCCAGCCCGCCCGAAATGGTGCGCGTCGAGGCCGTAAGAACCACCGATAAAATCGGCATGACCGCGCCCAAAAAGCCGATAATGGCAAAAAACAGCACAACCGGAATGCGCCACACGCCCAGTTCGGCGGCGCGGTTGGCCCCGGGTTTGCCCGACACGGTTTGAAAATCGCGGCGCGAGACAATGCGATGCTGCAACACAAAGGCCGCCATCGCAATTACCACCAAAATAACCGACAGCAGCGAAGCCCCGGGCAAATCAATCGGGTAATCCGACAGGCGCTGTTCAATACCCGTGACCAGCACTAAAAAACCGCTACGTGCCGCAAGCGCCGCAGGGGTACCAAATTCCTCGATCGACATGGCAAAAACCAGCAGCAGACTGGCGGCAATCGCCGGCGTCGTCAAAGGCAGGGTAATGCGCCAAAAGGACCGCATCGGCGGGCAGCCCGCAACACGCGCGGCCTCAAGGTAGCGCCCGCCAATCGAGGAAACCATGCGCGAAACGGCAAAATAAACAACCGGAAAAACATTAAGCGTCATGACAAACACAACGCCCCAAAATGAAAAAAGAAAACCGCCAAAATTAACGCCGGTGATTTGTTCAAGATAACCGCGCGGCTGCAAAGCCATGATCCAGCCAAGGGCGGCGATATAGGGCGGAATGGTGAAGGGGACCAAAAACACCACATCCCACAGCCCGGCAAACGGCACCCGAAAAAGCCCACGCAAAATGCCCAGCGGCACCGCCACCAGGGACGCGACCAGCACCACACTGCCACCCAGCATCAGGGTGTTTAACGTCCAGGCGATCAGGTGTTTGTCAAACAGGGTTTCGACAAAACGGGAAAACGGATTGGCAAAAATGCCCCGCGCAATATCGGGAAAAATCGCCTGTAACACCACAAACAGCAGCGGAAATGCCACCAGAATGGTCAAAACAGGGGCAACGGCGGCAAAAATCATGCCGCCGTTGCCAAATACCCGTGATTTTAAATGTGTCAGGCGCACGTTGGGCCTATTATTCCATGCCAAAGGTCTTGGCGAAGCGATCAAGCACCGCCTTGCGGTCGGTTTTCGGATCAACTTCCAGGATTTTCAGATCCGCAATCAACGGACGGTCAGCCTTGACGTCGGAACGGGCAGGCATCAACTGGGTTTTTGCCACCATCGCCTGACCGGCATCGGACAAAACGTAATCGATGAATTTTTTGGCTTCGTTCTGATGGGACGAGGTTTTTAAAATCATCATCGGACGCGGGGCAATCACAGTGCCGCTTTTCGGGAAAATCACCTCGATTGATTCCCCTTTGGCCGCCTGTGACAGGCCAATATAGTCGACCGCACCAAACACAACCGCCTTGGCCCCCTGCAACACCGGGTTCAGGGCCTGGGCGTTCGCACCGGGTACAATCATTTTATTGGCCGCCAAACCTTCAAACAGTTTCCAACCCAAATCCGGCTGGGCGGTTAGCGCGGCCAGCAGCTCATAGGCTGAGCCAGACTGTGCCGGGTCTGGCATCGTGATCAGGTCTTTATATTCCGCCTTGGTCAAATCGGACCAATCGGCCGGTTTCGGCGTGCCGCTTTTGGGATTCCAGGCAATGGCAAGGGCGGAAATACCCTGGGCGACATATCCCGGACCTTTCAGGAAATCGGGCACGGTTTTGGCATTTGCACTGGTGTAATCCAGCAGCATGTCCTTTTTGGCAAAGCTGGTGGCGGTTTTCCACGATGCCGAAATCACCACATCGGCAACCGGGTTGGCGGATTCCGCTTCAAGGCGGGCCATGACCTTGCCGGTGGTGGCCTGAAACACATTCACATCAATGCCGGTTTCATCCTTGAAACCAGCGGCGAGCTTTTCAATCAATCCCCCCGGACCGGCAGTATAAACCGTCACACTTTGCGCCATTGCATTTCCCGTCAGGGCAAGGCAGGCAAACCCAGCCAGCAGAACCGTTTTCAGGCTTTTCATCTTTGTCATCCCCTATTGAACGTTATGTATGAGACGGGACCTGTGCCGCATCATGCGGATACCAAAAGGCCCGATCCCACGAGATATCAAGGTCATGCACCGTGCCGTCCCCCAGGCGCGTGGCACTGAACATTTCAATTGCGATATTCTGGTCAAACCGCATCTGCACGGCATAACCATCACCGCGAAACATGCTGTGAATCACGATGCCGCTAATCGCACTACCCTTTTCCGGCCCGCCAGAGCCCGATGCAGCCCGAAGGGCAGCACGCGGCAAAAACAAATCACCAGAACGACTGCCATTGATCAGTGTTGACGGAGGCGAGAGGCGCTGTTTCCCACCACGAATAACCAGATCGCCATTTTGCACCTCGGCGGGCAGCACCAGCCCCAGCTTGAGGAAATCCACCACCTGCGGCGAAACGGGTTTGCCAACAAGCTGTTCGGGGGCATCAATTTGTAAAATATGGCCGCTGTGAAGAATGGCGACACGATCGGCAATGGCAAAGGCCTCGCCATGATCATGCGTGACATAAACCGCCGTCATGCCCAGTTTGCGCAACAGAGCGGCAATATCGACCACAAGGCTTTCGCGCAATTCGCGGTCCAGGTTTGAAAGCGGTTCATCAAACAAAACCAAACGCGGGCGCGACACAATCGCACGGGCAAGGGCAACACGCTGCTGCTGCCCGCCCGAAAGCGTGCCTGGCTGGCGCTCTGCCACATGGCCCAGCCCGACCATTTCCAACGCACCGGCAATGCGGGTGTCGCGTTCGGCGCGGCCAATATTTTGCATTTCCAGCGGAAAACCGACATTTTGCGCCACCGTCATATGTGGCCACAGGGCATAATCCTGAAACACCATGCCAATGGAGCGCCGTTCCGGCGGCACAAACGCCCCGGATGACGCATCGGCCACCAATTGATCCCCAATATGAATGCTGCCCGTTGTCGGCCGCGACAGGCCGGCCAGTAACCGCAACAATGTGGTTTTACCGCAGCCCGACGGGCCCAGCAGCGCAACCACCTCGCCCGGCGCAACGGCAAGATCAATGGCTTCTAGCACGGTATTGCGGCCAAAACGCTGTGACGTTTGTGTCACAACAACCGGGGAACCGGTTTGCCCGGCAGAATTTTCAGCAGAAATCATCGAATGAACGGTCTGATGTTGGGAATTTACCGTTCAAGCATGTATCATGCGAAAATTATTTCCGTTTTTAATCTTCAATTGCATTTTGATTGCAATTTTGTGTCAACGCCTGCGGAATTGGCATATCTCCGCTTGTGGCGCTTCATACTTTGCATGCAACCTGCAACAAAATCCCTTACCCGTTCGCCAGTACATGCTAAGGTCAAAGCCCTGTTTCGTGTTTTATTATAGGCAGTTGTCCGATGACCAACTCCAAGCATGCCAGCCAGGGACCTGCTGCACCAACAGCCCACAGCGAACCAACACGCTGCAAATGGGCACACACCCATATCGACAAGCCGTTTTACGTTGAATATCACGACAGGGAATGGGGTGTCCCCGTGCATGATGACCGGCATTTTTTTGAAATGCTGATCCTGGAAGGCGCCCAGGCCGGGTTAAGCTGGCTAACGGTTTTATCCCGGCGCGACCAGTACCGGGCGGCCTATGACAATTTCGACGTGGAAAAGGTTGCATCCTATGACGATGCCAAACAGGCCGCCCTTTTGGCCGATAGCGGCATCATCCGCAACCGCCTGAAAGTCGTCAGCAGTGTGCGCAACGCCCAGATATTCCTTGATATCGCCGAGGAATTTGGCAGCTTTGATGCCTATGTCTGGCGGTTTGTTAATGGCAAGCCCATCATCAATCACTGGCAAAATATCGGGGATGTGCCTGTCACCACCGAAGTCAGCGATGCACTGTCAAAGGACCTGCATAAACGCGGCATGCGCTTTGTCGGATCAACGATCATTTATTCCTATTTGCAGGCAACCGGCCTGGTGATGGACCACACCACCGACTGTTTCCGCTATCATGACCTTACGCGCGGCTAACCGCATCACGAGATAAGGTTCAAGGCGCAATAACCTGGCTGCTCGCCCTTACCAGCAGGCGGGTTTTAAGTAAAACCGGTTCGGCCACATCATCCCCCGCAAGGGCCAATTCGGCAGCGACCCGGCCCTTTTCGACCGAATTTTGTGCAACCGTGCTCAGCGGCGGTGTTGTGCGCGCCCCGCGCGCCACACCATCAATGCCCATCACCCGCACCTGGCCGGGCACCTCATGGCCGGTTTTTGCAAGGGCTTCTAACGCGCCAATCGCAATCACATCGGACATGGCAAGAATGCCATCAAGATCGGGGAACTGCGCCATCAGCTCCACCACCTGGCCGCGCACATTTTCCGACAGGTTTTCGCATTCAATATGCACAATGTCGGCAACATCAATACCGGCCTCTTTCAAAACAGAATGGTAGCCCGCCAGCCTTTCACGCACGACACGATGGCTCACCGCGCCACGCCTTCGTGCATCCATCAGGCCAAATTGCCCCTCTTCATCGGCCTGAAGCGATAGAATGGCAAATTTGCGCGCCCCGCATTCCAGCAAGTGGCGCGCGGCACTTGCCGCCCCTTCAAAATCATCGAGCACCACCGTGGCTGTTGCCCCGGCAATGTCGGTATCAATGCCCACCATTGGCAGGTTACGGCGGCGAATGGCAGCAATGACGTCGTTATGTTCAGAATAACAATGCACCAGAAAAGCATCGACGGCGGCATTATTCACCGCAGCCACCGCCTGTTCGTGGTTTTCGGCCGAAATGATCATCATATTGACCGACTGACGCGCACATTCGCGGCCAATGCCGCGCAACAATTCAATCGCCACCGGGTCACTAAAGGCATATTCAAGGTTATCGGGAAAAACCACCCCCAGCGCACCAGCCTTGCCAGTACGCAACATGCGCGCCATTACATGGGGTCCGCGATAGCCCATTTCGGCTGCGACGGCCAAAATCTTCTCGCGCAATTCATCGCGCACCAGGTGCGGTTTGCCAAACGCATTAGATGCCGTCCCCTGGGAAACCCCTGCAGCCCTGGCCACATCCACCAGACGAACCCGATTGCCCATATGCCAAAATTCTCCCATTTTCTGCCATTGTGCGCTGCCACGATAGCACAAGCGACAACATTTTTTTGAACGGGGTCACGATATTATTGACAAGTGCCCCTCGCAACCACCACTATGGTTTTATTGAATCGATTCATTTCGATTTTATGTGACAGATCCTCCCTTTACAATCTGTCACTGTCGCGCACATGTGTGTTTGCGGTTTTCCCGGCAATTTCGTATTGCACTTCGATTTCCTGCCGCCCCGATGTTTCAGGGGCGGTTTTTTATCCGCTGTTGGTGTTCAGGCGTTCCGCTCGGCCACGGTTTTACGAAAGGTCAGGTTAATGCGCGGTTCCACCGGACGCGCGGTTTTGGGAATTTGATGCTGCCAGTAATGCTGCATCGCCCCACCCATGATCAGCAGGGAATTATGGGGCAAATCAATACTGACCCGTTCGCCACTTTGGTTATGACGCATATGAAACCGCCTTTCCCCGCCAAAGGATAAACTGGCAATCACCGGGTTATCGCCTAAAACATCCTCGTCATCGGCATGCCAGGAAACACTGTCACGGCCATCGCGATACAAATTCAGCAACACAGTGTTAAAACTTTGCCCGGCATGTTCTTCGGCCAGCTTGCGTAACGGCAGCAATATTTTGGGAAAGGGGGCTGCCGGGTGATAAACACCGCTATAACGATAGGCCACTTCACCATACCAGGATGTCAGGCGGGGTACGGCAATATCGCGCCCCATAATATGGGCCGTTTCCTGCTGCCAGTTCAGCGCCATGTGCAGCCGCTCGAAAATGCGGTCGGCCTCGTCGATGGGCAAAACATCCCGGTACAGCCGGGCATCACCATCACAGGGCAACATATTTTGCGGGGGCTGATCAGCAAACAGGTCGCGCATGGGTCCGTTCTTTCCTAAATGGAATGGATGAATTCCATATCAATGGTTTAGGCGGTTTTGCGACAAATTTGAAGTACCCAACCACCACCCGCGCCATAACGGGTGATGCGGTTCATATTGCACCGCATCAAACCAAACACCAAATCGCGCCCTGCCGTTCCAAAATACAATATGCCCCCATATTACCCGCAAACAAATACCCCATGGCCATCGGCAAAAAAACACCCAAAATCAGACCACTGAGGAAACCCAAAACCGGTTCTGACGCCAAATGGGCAACCCGCACAAATGGGATGAGCTCAAAATCACACACCGACTCGTCATTTTGCACCGCAAAAAGAACGCCCCCGTTTCAGACTATGCCTGGTCATTTTATCAAAAAACCGACCCGTTAATTATACGGAAGATTATGAACCAATACTTATTCATCCCAGGATTACCGTCCGGTTGGATGTCACCCTGGCGGCATTTTTCTTTTCCAATTGATATCGCCCTGAAAATGCCGCGACATAGTGAGGCGGGGACGACAATTTCCAGCAATAACGTCCGGCAAACCGGCACACATCCGAAAATGCGCGCCCGCACTGTACCGCCGCACACATCACGGATTGCAGGCAAAGTCACACCAAGGGGGAGTATTCATGTTTCTGTCGAAACGAAATCAGATCAGCGAAAACCAGACCGCCCTGTCCCAGGCGCAGGCCCAACAGCAGGAAGAAGCCCTGCTTTACAAGCATATCCTGAACGCCATTCCCAGCCGTTTGCTTGCCTGTGACCTTGAGGGCAATGTGCGTTATATGTCTTATGGTTTTGGCGAACTGATCTATTCGGGGCGGGGTGAAAATGCAGCATCCGCCAAAGGCAAAAACATCAACGATCTGCACCGCGTCCTAGGCCAGGACAAGTTCCGGAATCTGGGACGGTCCTTAAATCGCCTGCCGCTGGAATATCGCATTCGTATCGACGAGGACACCATTCTGGTCGCCATTACCGTCATGAAGAATGACGACGGCACCCCCAACGGTTTTGCGCTATCGGCCGACATTATCACCGACGAAGTTTCCCTTGGTAAGAACTGCGTTGAATTGTCTCGCGAGGTCAGTAATTCCGCCATTGCCCTAAAAAAACTGTCCGGCGAACTAACCCAGTCCTCTACCACAGGTGCCGAGCTGGCGGGAAATGTTCGCTCGGCTTCCGATACCACCGCCGTCACCGCCCAGCGCGTTGCCTCCGCCTCCGAGGAAATGACACAGTCGATCAACGAAATTTCCCGCCAGATCGACCGGCTGACCGAAATTGCCAATCGTGCGGTCAAGGAAATGGACCATACCGGTTCGGTGATGAACCAACTTAGTGATGCGGTGGATGAAATAGGCTCGGTGGTGAAAATCATTCAGGACATCGCCAGCCAGACCAACCTTTTGGCTCTTAATGCCACCATCGAGGCGGCCCGTGCCGGGGATGCGGGCAAAGGTTTTGCCGTGGTTGCCAACGAGGTTAAAACCCTGGCAACCCAAACCGCCCGGTCTACCCAGGAAATTACCGATCGCATCAGCGCCATTCGCGACAATACCAGCCGCGTTGTCAACGAACTCAGCGATACCCGCACCGTGATCGAGGAAAACGAGGAAATAGCTGGCAATCTTGGCACCGTTGTCGAACAGCAGCGTGCTGCCTCGCAGGAGATCACCGTCAATATTCAGCAAGTTGCCAGTGGCGTCAAAACGATCTCCAGCGATCTTGGCAAGCTGGACGAGCTTGCCGACCAGACATCGGACCAGGCCAACCGCCTTACCAGCTTCTCAAGCGACCTTTCGGGCCATTCCGAAACACTTTATGGCCAGGTTAAGAGTTTGCTAAAGAACGCCGACTAAAATCTGCCCATCAAACTCGCCCCAAAATGAACCCCGGCCTTACATGCAAGGTCGGGGTTTGTTTTTTCAAACTCGGCCCTGTTTCCAATTCCGCTTCCACCCACACCGCCCGTCATTGTCATATAAATGTCTGTTGCTTTTTGCCAAATATGTCCATATCTTTGGACATATGGACACAAATGAAATCATCGATGCCTTTACTGCCCTGTCGCAAGTCACCCGGCTGGAGGCATTTCGCCTGCTGGTCCGGCATGAACCGGAAGGTTTGCCGGCAGGTGAGCTTGCCCGTTTGCTTGAGGTACCCCACAACACGATGTCGGCCCATTTGGGGGTATTATCGCGCTCGGGGCTGATCACCTCAAAACGGCAGGGACGCTCCATCATCTACCGCGCCAGCCTGGCGCGAATGAATGATGTGGTGGCTTTCATGGTCAATGACTGCTGTGCCGGTCATCCCGAACTGTGCCTGCCCCTGCAACAGCCCCAAGCGGCAAAGGCATCGTGCAAAATGGAAGCTGAAAAATGATCTCGGTGATTTATCACAACCCGGAATGCGGCACATCGCGCAATACGCTTGAAATCATGCGGCAATCTGGCGAGGAACCGCACGTTATTGAATATCTGAAAACGCCGCCAACCCGCGCCAAGCTGTGCGACCTGATTACGGCGATGGGGATCACCCCCCGCGAATTGTTGCGGCGAAAAGGCACGCCCTATGACGAACTGGGGCTAGAGGATGAAACCCTTGATGACAATGCACTCATCGATGCCATGATGGCCCATCCCATCCTGATCAACCGGCCGATTGTTGTCACCGAATTGGGAACAAGGCTGTGTCGCCCGTCCGAACAGGTACTGGCCCTGCTGCCCCATCCGGTCACGTCTTTCACCAAGGAAGACGGCGAAATCATCACCCTTACGCCAGCAGACTGATCATGACCGAAAAAGACTTTTCCGACCTGCCCAATATCGACGGGAACAGCCTCCAGCCGATTGATTTTGCAAAGCTGGCAGGCCCAGATACCCCCAAACATGCCCCGCGTATTCTGGTACTTTATGGGTCGGTACGGGAACGATCCTATTCGCGCCTGTTATCGGAGGAAGCCACCCGCCTGCTGGAATGGTATGGCTGCGAGGTGAGAACCTTTAACCCCTCCGGCCTGCCTTTGCCCGATGATGCCGACGCCGAACACCCAAAGGTTCACGAATTACGCGGCCTAGCCGAATGGGCCGAAGGCATGGTGTGGGTTTCACCCGAACGCCACGGCGCCATAACAGCGGTGATGAAAGCCCAAATAGACTGGATCCCGCTATCCTTGGGCGGTGTGCGCCCCACCCAGGGCAAAACCCTTGCCATCATGCAGGTTTGTGGCGGCAGCCAAAGTTTCAATGCGGTCAACCAGCTTCGCATTTTGGGCCGCTGGATGCGGATGCTGACCATCCCCAACCAGTCATCCGTTGCCAAGGCCTTCAACGAATTTGACGATACCGGGCGCATGAAACCCTCGCCCTATTACAACCGCGTTGTCGATGTCTGCGAGGAACTGGTGAAATTCACGCTCCTGACCCGCCATCATTCCGCCTATTTGACATCGCGTTATTCCGAACGTGTTGAAACCGCCGAGGAGCTTTCCCGGCGGGTCAATCAACCCTCCCTCTAGTCAGGACCTGGCATATGCTTGCATTGCTGATTTTTGTGATCACGCTTGTTTTCGTGATCTGGCAACCCCGTGGCCTGGGCATTGGCTGGAGTGCCCTTGCCGGGGCTTGCGCGGCCCTGATGGCCGGTGTGGTGGGCTGGGGCGACGTTGCCATTGTCTGGGATATTGTCTGGGATGCGACCTTTACCTTTGTCGCGCTGATCATTATCTCGCTGGTCCTGGATGATGCCGGTTTCTTTGCCTGGGCCGCCCTGCATATTGCCCGCTGGGGCAAGGGCAGCAGCCGGCGGTTATTCCCGCTGATCATTATTTTGGGTGCCATCATTTCGGCCTTTTTTGCCAATGACGGGGCGGCCCTGCTGTTAACGCCCATCATGCTGGCGATTTTACTGCGCCTTAAATTCAGCGAAAAATCCGCCCTGGCCTTTATCATTGCCACCGGCTTTGTTGCCGATTCCACCAGCCTGCCGCTGGTGATTTCCAATTTGGTCAATATTGTCAGCGCCAATTATTTCGGTGTCAGTTTTGCGCGTTATGCGCTGGTGATGGTGCCGGTCAATATCGTTTCATTGCTGGCAACGCTGCTGGTCCTGTGGCTGTATTTCCGCCGGGACATTCCGCGCAGCTACCCGCTGGAACGGCTGGAAGAACCCGCCCACGCCATTCGCGACCGGCAGGTTTTTTATGCCGCCTTTCCCATCATTGGGGTGCTGCTGATTGCCCTGTTCGTCACCGCCCATCTGGGTATTCCCATTTGCCTGTTCATGGGGGCCGCCGCCCTGGCGCTGATGGCGATTGCCGGGCGCTGGTTTGCCGGGGGCAAAAACCGGGTGATTTCGCTTTCGCACGTTCTGAAAAACGCGCCCTGGCAAATCGTGCTGTTTTCCATTGGCATGTATCTGGTGGTCTATGGGCTGGGGCAGGCGTGGCTCACCGCCGATGCAGCCGATTTTCTGGCCATTATCGGCCATCAGGGCATTTATATTGCCACCATTGGCTCCGGCTTTGCCGCTGCCATTCTGGCATCGGTGATGAACAACCTGCCCGCCACGCTTATTGGCGCCCTTGCGGTTGATCATGTTGGCGGGCATGTTCCGCCCGTCATTCAGCAACTGATGATTTATGCCAATGTCATCGGTAATGACCTGGGCCCCAAATTCACCCCGATAGGCAGCCTTGCCACCCTGCTTTGGCTACATGTGCTGGCGGGCAAAGGCCATAAAATCACCTGGGGGCAATATATGAAAGTTGGCATCGTCATCACCACACCGGTGCTGTTTTTAACCCTGCTGGCCCTTGCGCTGTGGTATCCGCTCTTGCCACCCGCAATCGCGCCATAAAACAGCCGGGCGATGCCATCACTTACGGCATCGCCCGCTTTTTCCAAATGCCTGCCTTATCCGGCAGGCTGAACATAAAACGGGTCAAACCCATCCTTTTCAGGCGCGCTGTCCCGGTTCATATTTTCCGCCAGCCGGTCCACTTCCTCCGCATCCAGCCCGACGGCCGAATACAAATTGATGGTTTCCAGTTCCAGGCTGGTTTGTGCATCGGCCAAATCCTGTTCGGATCGTGTCAAAGTGCGTTGTGCATCCAGCACATCCAAAAAATTCGACAGGCCCTGGGTATAGCGCACGCGCGATTGCTCGAATGCCTGGCGATGATGTGATACCGCCAGAACCAGGCTATCGCGCTGCGATACCGCACCGACATAGCCAAATATCGCCGATTCAACATCGCTAATCGCGGCCAAAAGCGTTTTACGATAGGTATAAAAGGCCTGCCGGGCCTGTTCTTCGGCCACGGTGATATTGGCCTTGCGCACGCCGCCATCATAAATGGTGGCATCAATTACCGCGCTGATCGCGGCAAGGGCGGTACGTACAATCGGCCCGCTGCCATAGCCAGACGCGGCAAGCGACAGGCTGCCATCCAGTTTCAGTTCAGGATAAAGCTCTGCCGTGCGCACGCCAATTTCGGCTGTGGCGGAAATCAGGCCCAGTTCGGCCGCCCGCACATCGGGGCGACGGCGCAACAAATCGGCGGGCACGCCAATGGGTGGGGCGCTGTCAAATTCCGGCAGGGGGGCGGACTTGCTTAACAGATCACGGTAAGTGCCCGGCTGCGCCCCGGTTAAAATGGCAATGGCATTAATGGACCGGTCAATGCTGGTTTGCAGGACGGGCAATGTTGCCTCGATATCGGAAACCTCGGCCTGGGCGCGTGAAAAATCCAGGTCCGATGCCAAGCCGGACTGCGCACGCAAATCGACGATATCGCGGGTCTGGCGTTGTAAATCCAGCGAATTGCGCAACAAAATCTGGCGTTGCTGGGTACCGCGCAGGGTGATGTAATTGCGGATAATATCGGCAATTACCACGCGATACACATCCTCGCGCAAATAAACCTGCTGCAACACATCGGCCTCGGCCACCTGACCCTCGCGCGCCTGCCCGCCCCAAATGTCCGGCGTCCACGAAAGGTCAATCCCAGCATTCCCGCCCAGATCATCCTGATAATTGCCCTTTTCGCGCGTGGACCATTGTCGCTCCTGTCGCCCGCCCGCCGTTGCGCCAATTTGCAGGCCATTATTGCCAGTAACACCCCGGGCAACGGCCCGGGCCTCGGCAATGCGGCTGGCGGCAATTTTAAGGTCAATATTGCTTTTGAGGCCATCGGCCACAAGCCGGGATAAAACCGGGTCGGTTGTGCTTTCCCACCAGCGCGCCTGATCGGGTTTATGATCGGCAATTTGCGGAATTTGCGGGCTGTAGGTTGCCTTCAGGTCAAATTGCGGGGCCTGATAATCCGGCCCCGCGGTGACACAGCCGGCCAATACCAGCATCGCACTGCCCAAAACCGGGCCATGTTTTAACAGGGCACAAAACCGCATCACCCGGCACTCCCTTCATATTCATCGGCATCGGGAATGTTTTCGGCCAGGCGCAATTCATCTTCCAGTTTCTGGCTGCCATCGGCGCGGGCTGACACCAGCGGGGCCAGCAGCAAATATAAAACCGGCGTTAAAAACAGGGTAAAAACCGTGGCAAAGCCCAAGCCGCCAAAAATGACCCAGCCAATCGCGGCCCGGGCCTCGGCCCCGGCACCAGTGCCCAGCACCAGGGGCAACCCGCCCAGCACGGTTGAAATCATCGTCATCATGATCGGGCGCAACCGGATCATCGCCGCATCATGAATGGCATCGCGAACCGATTTACCCCGGTCACGCAACTGGTCGGCAAATTCCACCACCAAAATCCCGTTTTTCGCCATCAGCCCCACCAGCATGACAAGGCCGATCTGGCTGTAAATATTGATCGAGGTATGGCTGATCACCAGGGCAAAAATCGCTGCCGCCAGGCCAAACGGCACCGTTAACACCACGACGGACGCCGACATGAAACTTTCAAACTGCGCGGCCAATACCAGCAACACCACCAGCACCGCCACCAAAAACGTGATCATTACATCATGCGACGTTTCACCCAGGGCCGCGGCATCGCCCAAAAACAGCAGGCCCGTCCCGGTTGGCACCACCGTTTGCGCGGCCTTTTCAACATCCAATACCGCCTGTTGCAGGGTATAACCCGGCGCCATATTGGCCGAAATCGTCACGGCACGCTGCTGGCCTTCACGGTCCAGTTCGGAAGCCACCGCCTCTTCATCGAGATGAATGATCGAAGATAGCGGCAAAATGCGCCCGTCCTTGCCCGGCACAAACAGGTTATCCAGGTCCGATGGATCGCGGATCGCCCCGGCGGTGCTGCGCAATTTAATCGGCACCGTCGTATCATCCACCGAAAGATCGGTCACTTCGTAACCGTCAATCATGGCGCGCAGGGTGGTATCAAGGCTCTCAATCGAAATGCCCAAGTCAAAGGCACGCTGGCGGTCAATATTCACCAAAAGCTGCGGCTGGGTTGTCTGATAACCCACACGAACACCGGTAATATTGGGGTAATTTGCCTCCAGTTCCTTTTGCAGGGCCTGGGCATTGGCGGCAAGTTTGCGGTAATTGGTGCCGGTTAAGGCAAATTCCAGGCTTTCACCCGAACTGCTGCCGCGCAACCCCAGCGAATTGGGCTGATAGACAAAGGCCTGAACGCCGGGCAGGGCATTTAACTGCCCGCGAATGGAGGCGGTAATTTCCTGCTGGCTGCGGCTGCGGTCTTCCCACGGGGCCAGGCTGGCAATCACCAGGGCCCGGTTTTTATCGCGAAAACCAACAATGGTATAAATATTCTGTGCTTCACCGCGATTAACGATGGGCCTCAAAATATTTTCCACCGCCTCCACCTGCCGGTCCATATAATCAATGCCAACACCATCCGGCCCGCGCAACGATACCAGCAACCGGCCCCGGTCCTCGTCGGGCAGCAATTCCTGTTTTACCAGCTTGAATGCGCCCACCGCCAACACTGCCACCAACAGCGATGCAATCACCGTCATCACCGGAAATCGCAGCACAAGTTCCAGCACTGCCTTATAAAGCCCGGCAAAAAACGCGCCAGCACGATCCAGAAGATGAAATTTTCCATCGCCCTTTTTGGGGGCTTCGGGGTCGATATGTTTCAGGCGCGATGCCAAAAGCGGGCACAAAGTAAGGGCGACAAAGGACGAAATCGCCACCGACACCGCCAACACAAAGCCAAATTCACGAAACAGCCTGCCAGCCGTGCTGGGCAAAAACGAAATCGGCACAAAAACCGACATCAGCGTTAAGGTGGTGGCAATCACGGCAAAAAACACCTGCCGTGTGCCCAATACCGCCGCCGCCAGCGACTTTATCCCCTGATGACGTCGGCGCTGGATATTTTCCAGCACCACAATCGCGTCATCCACAATCATCCCGGTTGAAAGAACCAGCGCCAGCAGGGTCAGAATATTGATTGAAAATCCCAGCAACCAGATGGCCGCCACTGTGCCAATCAGGGCAATGGGGATGGTCACGGTTGGAATAAGGGTCGCGCTAAGGGACCTTAAAAACAGATACAGCACGCCAACAACAATCACCACCGCCAGCGCCAGGCTGCGCACAACCTCCCACAAGGCACCTTCAATAAACACGGCGTCGTCGGAATTCACCATCACCTGCACGCCATCAAGCTGTTTGTTCAGCTTTTCAGCGGTGGCATGAACCCCCTTGGAAATCGAAATCGTATTGGACTGCGCCTGGCGCACAATGCCAAGGCCAATCACCGCGCGGCCATTCAGGCGCACATAGGATGTGGCATCGTCCGGGCCATAATAAATATCGGCCAAGTCGCCCAGGCGCACACCATCGCGCACAAAAATCGCCTTCACATCGGCCGGTTTCCAAACCGACGCATCGGCACGCACAAACAGGTTCTGGTCACTGGAATCAAAGCTGCCTGCCGGAATATCAAATTTGGCGGTTTTCAACACATCGGCAATATCGTCAATCGACAGGCCATAGCTGGCAATGCGCAACGGGTCCACCCGCACATGCAAGACCTTTTCCCGGTCGCCATATTCATTGACCTCGGCCACACCGGGGACGGACAAAAAGGCGGGAATAACCTGGTCTTCCACCACATTTGCCAGTTCATCTTCGGTCAAACGGTTGCTGACCACGCCAAGCCGCAAAATCGGGCTGGCGTCCGAATCCGCCTTGACCACGCGAATATTGTCCACCTCGTCAGGCAGGCTGCGCTGGGCGCGGCTGACAGCTTCGCGAATGTCATTGGCCGCATCATTAATTTCCACATCAGGCGAAAATTCGATACGAACCCGCGAACTCCCTTCTTCACTGCTGGAGCTGATATCCTCCACGCCGCTCACGCGCGATGCCGCCCCTTCGATGACACTGGTCACTTCGGTATCCACCGTTTCGGGCGAGGCGCCGGTATAGGTCGCCGAAATGG
Organism: Thalassospira sp. TSL5-1; assembly: GCF_001907695.1. Lineage (NCBI taxonomy): Bacteria > Pseudomonadati > Pseudomonadota > Alphaproteobacteria > Rhodospirillales > Thalassospiraceae > Thalassospira > Thalassospira sp. TSL5-1. The sequence continues at coordinate 130,412 of NZ_KV880637.1, read as the reverse complement.
TAACAACAGGCCGGTCCACATCGGGCAGTTCGCGAATTTCCACTCCCATCATCGCCGCCAGACCGGCCAGAATGATCAGCAGGGAAATCACGACAATCAAGATCGGGCGACGCACGCTTAATGACGCAATATCATTATGTTGCGACATATTACGATCCCCCGTCCGACGGCCCGTTTCGCTGGGCAACGCCCTGTTCGTCATCACGGATGGTGGCGGCCACATCACGACCGGGGCGCAGGCGTTGCACGCCTTCCACCACAATCAGGTCGCCCGCCTTGATAGGACCATCGAGCAAAATGCGACCCGTCGTTCGCTTCACAACACGCACGGGCACACGACTGACCTTGTTATCCTCGATCCGCCAAACGTAGGTACCCTTATCACCCCACAGCACCGAAATTTCCGGCACTGCCGGATAAGACTGCCCGGCAATATCGATATAAACCGCAAAGGACATGCCAGAGCGCAAACGCCCATCAGGGTTAGGAATACGCGCACGCACCGAAAATGTACGGCTTTGCGGGTCAATCCGGCTGCCAATAACGTCGACAACACCTTCAAATTTCTCGCCCGGCAGGCTCCAGGTTTCCACCCGCACGGATTGCCCCGGTTTCACATCACGAAAACGGGTTTCGGAAACTTCAAAATCCACCAGCACGCTATCAATATTATCCAGCGTCGCAATGGCCGTGGTTTTTTCAATCCGGTCGCCCGGCTCAACCGCCGGAATCCCCATCATGCCATCAAACGGGGCCAAAATGGTACGATCATCCAGGTCCACCGCCGCCTGATCCAGGCGAATGCGGGCCTCTGCCAGGGCGGTGCGGGCTTCGTCCACTTCGCTGTCCGATACCGCCCCGCGCGGGCGGGCCTTTTCATAGCGGTCCAAAAGCTGTTTGGCATCGCGCACCTGCACAGCGGCCAGGTCGCGTGCCAGTTTTTCGCGTGCGGAATCCAAAATCAGTAAAACCTGCCCGGTTTTCACCCTGTCTCCGGCGTGAAACAGCACATCCTTAACCTCGCCCGCCACCGGGGGAAAAAGCGTGACCCCAATGGCGGAGCGCCCGGTTCCAACGGCTTCCACCACAGTGTCATTGGGGGTTAAAACGGCGCGTTCGGCAATCACCGGCAAGGGCGGGGCAGCAGGCATCGCCCCCTTGTCCCCATTTTTTGCCGCCGAGGCAGCCCCGTTATTTTGCACAATGATCGGCCCGTCAACCGACAGGAACGGCAATTTCCCGGCACGATAGGCCAAAAGCCCGCCAATAAGGACAATCGCCACCACACAAATTACAACAAGCCTTACCATTCGTGACATTGACTGTCCCGTCCCCTGAAATCCACATGCGTCCCATAGCAAAAATGAAAATATCCCAAAGCCATCACCGGGCTTTAAAACCATTCTCGCACGTACAGTGCCACCGGCCCGACATTTGTACGAGTGCAAAATTGTACGTCATTGTATCAAAACGTACGCAGCATGATGAAAACTGGATTTATTCCCAAACGTATAGCCATAACGGGCAATAATCCCGGTCTTTCGCCTCGGCAATTTTAACGGTCAGCCAAAAAAATCCGGGTAACGCAATGCGTTACCCGGCTTAATTCGTTTTGCATTGAATGCGAAATCTATCGACAGGCAGACGACGGCCTTATCCGGCAATCAGCTGCGGTGCGGCCAAATAGTCATTGGCGGCCTCGGCCCGCAGGCTGTTTTCATCGTGCCCCTGGGTCATCTGACTTTCCGCCAGGTGTTTTTGCCACATGCGGGCAACAAACATCACCAGATCCCCGCGCTGCTCCAGCGGATCGGTAAATTTCAGGCGCATTTTCGGGGCATCAAGCCCCCGGCGGCTCATAACCTCGACATTATATTTGCCGCGCAAACCCTCAATTTCCACCGCCATCTTGCGACCACGTTCCCAGCTTTGCGGCGGTGTTACCGAAAGCCCGCCAATCGACAGGTCAAACAGGCTGGTTTCGACGCGTGTCCCCTGATCATCAAACATCACCCGTATATCCCGGCCAGCCGTTACAATCGGGTCGTTGTTTTTGTCATTGTCTTTTTCCGCTGCATCGCGCACCGCCCGATTAAGCGACAGAGTCAATTCACTGACATGGGCGGTAACATCATCGGCATGACCGGTCAAATCCACGCTCAGGTTACGGGCATGGTCAATATCACGCGAAACTTCCATGATCGCATCGCCGGCATTTTTCGCCGCATCACTGGCGGCCTGAATGGCCAGGGTAATTTCCTCGGTTGCGCGGCGCTGCGAAATTACATCCCCGGCAACTTCATCGGAAATCGCCATCATGTCATGCACCGTCACACCAACATTTTCCATCGCCGAAACACACCGGTCCGTCACACTGCCCATCGCCCCCACATGGCTGGTAATCTGTTCGGTGGCTTCGGCGGTTTGCCCGGCCAGGTTCTTGACCTCGGCGGCAACCACGGCAAAACCGCGCCCGGCCTCGCCTGCGCGGGCGGCCTCAATGGTCGCATTCAACGCCAGCATATTGGTTTGTGCGGCAATACCACGAATAAGGTCCACCATCTGTTCAATCCCGCTGGCAACTTCGCGCAAATCATCCACGGCAGCGGCGGACTGGCGGGTGCTTTCAACAGCGGACTGGGCAATGGTACGCTGGCGTTCCACCCGCCCGGCAATGGTGCCAATCGCCCCGGAAAGGCGGCTGGCGGCATCGCTGATCGACTGGGCATGTTCACGGCTTTGTTCTGCGGCACTGGTGGCGGCTTCGGTCTGGCCGTTCACACGGTCGGCGGCGGCGGCAACTTCGCCCACTGCATCGCGCATCCGGTTCACCTGGCGCGAAACCGATTCTACCAGCCCCGATGTTTCGCCTTCAATCGTTTCGGCCATTCCGCCCAGCGATGCCCGGCGTTTTTCCTCTTCCTGGCGCTGAAGTTCGATGCGTTCTTCGGCCATTGTTTCGATTTTCAGGGCATTATCGCGGAAAATCGACACCGTGCGCGCCATCGCGCCAAATTCGTCACGGCGCTTAATATCGGCAAGGTCAATAGCCGTATCGTTGCTTGCCAACCGCACCATATCGCCATTCACCCGGCGTAGCGGGCGCAAAATACTGGTTGCGGTGCCCGCCGCCAGGATAATCGCAACCAAGGCCCCGACAATCGCAACAATCATATTGGTCATGGCGGAGCTTTGCGATTTGCCATGCACCACATCAACCAGTTCATTCTGCCCGGCAATCGCTTCGGTTCGGATTTGCCCGGTAATCTTCTGCACTTCACGCACGGCGGCCTTAAAGTCATTCATCGACTGACCAAAACCACTAAATGATCCTTCAAGCTGATTTGCCCCCTGCTTAAGCAGGTCATTATCGCGCGTGGCATAGGAAAACAGCTTTTTATCCGCCCGCTTTAACTTCCCCATCGCCGATTTGATTTCTTCGTGCAAATCCGTCAGGGCTGCGGTGGCATTACGCGCGCTCTCTAGTGCTGCTGGCGTATGGACAATTGCATATTCCAAATTGGCAACAATCGCATTCAGGTTCGCTTTCGACAAGCGATCCCCATATTTTTCGGCAATTTCCGGGTCGCGTTTATTGATAAACGATACCAGTTCCGACGATGATCCACCCATCTGGTTCGCTCCGAGCAAAATGGTATCGGCCGATGCCGTCATATTTTCGGCCCGCAGCACCAGGGGTTCCAGTGTGGCAATGTATTTTTCCGCCAGAACCTTAAGCTCGTTTGCCTTGACCTCGTCGCCAATGGCAATCAGGGCATCGGCCAGCGATTTACGGCTGGCAATGGCATTATCCTGAATGATGGCGATTTCGCTGCGCACGTCCGGGTCCACCGTTTGCGCATACAGCAGCACCTGGTTGGACAGGCGCTCCAGCTTCAACGCGTAATCATTGGCAAGACCAACCAGTTCGGTTCGTTTGGCGATATGGTCCGCATCACTGGCGAATCCCAGCAAATACCAGGATGACAGGGCACTTAAACCCAACAACATCGCAACAAGGATCAAAAACCCGGCGTAAATGCGATGGCCAATACGAATTCGGTCAAACAACATGACGGCTCCGAAAAGTCGGTAAAAAGCGTTCATGCTGCTGCCTTAGCGCGAAATCACTCTGGCGAATGTAACACTTCCATTAAGATCATGTTTCAGCGGGTTTTTTGCCGAAACAACCATCGTAAAAGCATCAAACGAACATTTATCATCCCACTTGGCGCACTAAATGAACCTACTCTTACGATCAGGAATCTCAAACCGTCACCCGCCGCACGATATTCCGGCACGATTCGCCAATAAAAATGCCCCACTCTTGTCATTCAGCCAAATTGTATGGTGTCAATATTGTACAAGATGACATCCCTTTTCCGCGTTATAGTGCGACCATGACCATGCTGACACACCCCGCCCGGGCGAACCAGCGCCCCCGTGAACGTGCCCGCCACTGGCGCGCGGCAGAGGGTATTGACCTGTTTGAAGCAGACTATAAACGCTTCACCTTTCCCAAACACAGCCACGACTATTACGCCTTTGGCACGGTTTTGAACGGGGCGGAGAAATTTACCACACGCGGCACCAGCCACATTGCCCGGCGCGGGCAGTTAATTGCCATGAACCCGATGCAGGTCCATGATGGCGGCCCGGGTTGCGATGACGGCTATCACTATCAGGTGCTGTTCATTAACCCGCAAATCTTTGCCGATCTGGTGGCGGAAATTTCACCCAAAAGCAAAGGCCTGCCCAGCTTTAGCCAGCATGTCATCAACGATCCCGACCTGCATTTACTGTTGCAAAAACTCCATCGCATTTTTGCCCCCGAAGGCCGGCATTTGACCAGCGACCTTGAACGCGACACCCAGCTTTTTTACAGTGCCGCCCGCCTGTCGCTCCGCCATGCCGATGCCGCCCCGTATGATTTCAAACCCGGGGCCGAAGACCGCCGCGTGCGCCAGGTCATCGACTATATGCACAGCCACCAGGATGAAAATATCTCGCTTGAAAGCCTGGCAGCCTTAACCGGGTTAAGCCGTTTTCATCTGCTTCGCGTTTTTCGCGACGCAACCGGCCTGCCGCCGCATACCTATCTGAACCATATGCGCCTGCGCCGGGCCAAACGGATGCTGTTTGACGGGTGCAGCATTGCCGATACGGCAGCCGCCACCGGCTTTGCCGATCAAAGCCATTTAAACCGGCATTTCAAGGCCATGTGGGGAGTCAGCCCCAGCGCGTTTATTCCCCACACCCGATAACAGCAATATCGTTCAAGATCAGAACACCTAAAAAGTGGCATAGAGGGTTCAATGATAAATGCCACCAAGAAACCGTTCGGGAACGATCATGCCCACCAGTCCCCATAACGACCATAATGCCCATTTCACCACCGATGCCATCCGGCGCGGGGCCATTGCCTGCCTGCCGCTGCTGCCCAGCACCTTTATTTTTGGCGCGGTTCTGGGTGTGCTTGCCACCCAGCGCGGGCTTAGCCTGGGTGAATTGCTGTTCATGAGCCTCACGGTCTTTGCCGGTTCCGCCCAGTTTGTATCGGTTGACCTGTGGCGCGAAACCATTCCCGCACTGACCATCATTGTTGCCACCCTGATCATCAATTTGCGCTATGTCCTGATCGGCGCCTCCCTGCGCCCGGTTTTTCGCGGGCGGCCCTTATGGGTCAAAATCTGCGCGATGCACATGGTTGCCGATGAAAACTGGGCCATGACGATGGCGCAAAAGGAAACACCCATACCGGGCTTTCTGTTGGGCGGCGGATTGTTCCTTGCCGTGATATGGGGCAGTGGTAACACCATTGGCTATCTGCTGGCAGGTGGCATACCCGACCCCAATGTCTATGCCCTGGATTTTGCCTTTACCGCCATTTTCGCCGCCCTGACCATTGGCATGTGGAAAGGCCGGGCGGACCTACTGCCCTGGATTGCAGCGGCCATTGGCTCCATCATCGGGCATTATCTATTGCCCGGCACCTGGTCGATCCTGGCCGGTGCGGGGGCTGGTGTTGTGGTTTCCGCCCTGACCTGGAAGGGTGATGACGATAAATCAGCCCAGCCTGAAACCATCCGCGATGGCATCTCTGACGGTGATGACACGCCCGTTCCCAATGATCGCTCCCTCTCGCCCCGCGCCGGAGAATAAACCATGCCCGATTTCACAAGCTTCACCCCCGAAGCCGTCCTGACCATTCTTGGCATGGCCGTTGTCACCTATGGCATGCGGTTGGGGGGCCTTTTGATGGCCGACCGTTTGCCCCAAACCGGCCGCTGGGCCCATGTGCTGGAACGTTTACCGGGTGCTGTTCTGATTTCCGTCTGGGTGCCCAGCGCGCTTTCCGCCGGGCTGATCGGCATGATCGGCGCCTGCGCCACCCTGCTTGCCATGATCATCACCCGCAATCTCTTTGCCGCCATGATCGCCGGTATGGGGCTGGTCGCCGCGGGACGTTATTTTTTCGGGGCCTGATGCTCAACCCATCAGTCTCCATGTGTCACGCTCCCCCCGTGACACAAAGCCGCCAGTTCTGCGACCTGGCGGCTTTTTTTTGCAATAATCACATAACAAAAAACCGCCCGACATGAACCGGGCGGTTTTTCAAACTATCATAACAGGCTTAATCGCGTGTTTTACGCCGCAACCATATTCTGTTCGCGGGTGGCTTCAAATTTGCATTTCGGCCAGTCGCGTTCGATGGTTTCAAGGTGCCAGGCGTTGCGGGCAATGAAAACCAGCGTTTCGTCATGGTCTTCATACAGGGCCGACTGGTTGGCATCGCGGAACTTTTTCATTTCCAGCGGGTCATCACACATCACCCAGCGCGCGGCATAGGCCGGGGTCGGTTCAAAGTGAACCTTGATGCCATATTCGGCCGCGATACGTTCTTTCAGAACCTCGAACTGAAGCTGTCCGACCACACCAACGATCCAGTCCGCGCCCATCATCGGCTTGAACACCTGTGATGCGCCTTCTTCGGCAAGCTGTTCAAGCGCACGCTGAAGATGTTTGCCCTTTAACGGGTCATCCAGACGCACCTTTTGCAGCAATTCAGGTGCGAAGGCCGGAACACCACGGAAACGAAGGTCTTCGCCTTCGGTCAGGGTATCGCCGATGCGCAATGTGCCGTGGTTGGGAATACCAATGATATCCCCCGGCCAGGCTTCTTCGGCAATATCGCGTTCATTGGCAAAAAACAGCATCGGGTTATGCACCGCCATCTGTTTACCGGCCCGCACATGTTTAAGTTTCATGCCGCGTTTGAAATGGCCCGAACACAGGCGAATGAATGCGATACGGTCGCGATGGTTGGGGTCGATATTGGCCTGCACCTTGAAGACAAAGCCCGCCACCTTGGGCTCGACCGCCTCGACCATGCGCGTTGCCGCTTCCTGCGGGCGCGGGGTTGGTGCGATATCGCCAAGTCCGCGCAACAATTCACGCACGCCAAAATTATTGACAGCCGACCCAAAAAAGACCGGCGTAAGATGCCCCTCGCGATAGCTTTGCAAATCAAATGGCGGGCAGATTTCGCGCACCATTTCGATTTCTTCGCGCAGCTTTTCCAGAAGATAATCCGGGATCAGTTCATCAAGCTTGGGATCATCAAGCCCCTTGATCGGAATGGCTTCCTTGACGACATTGCCGCCTTTTTCCATGAACAGAAGCTGATCATTGACCAAATCGTAGCAGCCATGAAAATCACGGCCCGAACCAATCGGCCAGGTCACCGGCGACACATCAAGCGCCAGATCCTGTTCGATCTGATCAATCAGTTCAAACGAATCACGGGCTTCACGGTCAAGCTTGTTGACAAAGGTCGTGATCGGCACGTCACGCAGGCGGCAAACCTCAAACAGCTTGCGGGTCTGGGCCTCGATGCCCTTTGCACCGTCAATCACCATCACCGCGCTGTCCACTGCGGTCAGCACGCGATAGGTATCTTCGGAAAAGTCTTCGTGGCCCGGCGTATCGAGCAGGTTGAAGATGTTTTTTTCAAACTCGAAGGTCATCACAGCCGAAGACACGGAAATACCGCGATCCTGTTCGATCTTCATAAAGTCCGAACGCGCGCCACGCTGTTCCTTTTTCGCCTTCACCGCACCTGCCATCTGAATGGCACCCCCGAACAGCAACAGCTTTTCGGTCAGTGTCGTTTTACCCGCATCCGGGTGGGCAATGATGGCAAAGGTCCGGCGGCGCGATACCTGTTGGTCGATCGACGACATGGTAGTTCCAATTATCCTGACACATTCAATTGCGGCGCACTGTAGCGATTTTTGGCCGCGTTACCACAATGAAATCATCATATCGGGCATGAAGCAGGCTGTTAGCCCCCAAAAACGATACCGACACGATGCAACCCACAGTCAAATCGGAAGCAAAAATACCTTCTTTAGATATCCCTTCATCGGACTATGCCGCAGTGAAGCAAATTTTTCTTTCGCACCTGCAAGATAAACATTTGAAATTCAGCGATTTTCCAGATTCATGCAAATTTAACAATGCAAAAAAGGATGACAAGCCCGTTAAAGCGGGCGTAGGATTCTTGTGTCCGGTCATGAGCCGGGCTTAACAGGGGACAAACGAGTGCCGCAAATCAGCGTCTCACATCGTATTTTTTCTCCCCCCGGATCGCAGATACAGCCTGTATCGGGATCCGGCCAGTTGCCTAGACCGTCCTCTTACTTTTTGCACGATGAAAATTGTTCACGCGCCTTTCCTGCACTGGAATGGCGCGTTTTGCTTTTTGCACAACGTAAACCGTCAAACCGAAATGGGGACTTTTCGGGTTTTGCCGGTTTCAAATCGCGAGGTGATCATCATGGGTAAGCGCGCAGCACGCCGTCGGAGCCGTCCGCAACAGGCAGACAGCAACATCCACGAACTGTTCGATGACAGCAAAACCGGCTGGGACCCCCTGGCAGAACAGGGTCAGAACGTTCCCCCAACCCATCGCGATCAAAGCTACCGTCGCCATATCCGGCCAAAAAGTGAAAACCAGGCCGCCCTGATGGAAGCGATTGACAATTTCAACCTGGTGCTGGCCCTGGGTCCGGCGGGCACGGGTAAAACTTATATCGCCGTTGCCAAGGCGGTTGAGGCCCTGGATTCCGGGGACATTGCCCGCATCGTTCTCGCCCGCCCGGCGGTGGAAGCAGGCGAAAATATCGGTTTCCTGCCTGGCGATGTAGAGGCCAAAATGGCCCCCTACCTTCGCCCGCTTTATGATGCGTTAAATGACCGGCTAGGGGCGAAACGCCTGCGCACCTATCTTTCCGATGGCACAATTGAAATTGCGCCCATCGGCTATATGCGTGGTCGCACGCTCAACAATGCCTTTGTCGTGATCGACGAGGCACAAAACTGCACCTATGGGCAGCTTAAAATGCTGGTCACGCGCCTGGGCTGGAATTCCACCATGATCCTGACCGGCGACCCGGACCAGACCGACCTTCTGCCCGAACTTTCCGGCCTGTCGGAAATGTCGGACCGCTTGCAACATGTCGAGGATATTGCCTGCGTGCAGTTGCGTGACAAGGATATTGTCCGCCATCCGCTGGTTGCCAGCATGCTAACGGTTTTGTAATCGCGTTAACGCGCACCAACAGGAACAACAACGGGGGCTGCATCAGCGGCCCCCGATCTTTTTGCCCGACATGTCAGCGTATCAAAACCCGGCTCAAGCTTTACCGCCCGGTGGCAAGTTCGCTATTGGAAACGGGAATATCATCCATGCCCACCTTGCGCGCCCGGGCCGCATGCCAGAATTCCGGGTCTTCGGTATAACCGTTGAATTCGTCAAGATGGATGTCTTCGGGCGGTTCGGGATGGATGGTAATATCCAGGTCGGGATATTCACCGCGAATACTGTCCATCACCTGATGGCAAATGGTGTGCGCCTCGCGCATCAGCATACCGCCATCCATGATCAGTTCGATCTCGGCAAAGCGATGCACGCCCGATGACCGGGTGCGCAAGCGGTGAATGCCGATCACGGATTTGTGTTTCATGGTCAGTTCAATAATGCGCTGGCTATCGGATTCCGGTAATTCCTTGTCCATCAGCACCGAAACCGCCTCGCGCCCGACCTTTCCTGCCGAATAGAGCAAGAACAGCGCCACGATGCCGCCAATTAACGGGTCAGCCCATAAAAAGCCCGACCCCACCATCAACAGGGCCACAATCACGGCCGCATTCGCCAGAATATCCGAACTGTAATGCAGCGAATCGGCCTCAACGGCCATCGAGCCGGACATCCGCATCGCTTTGCGCTGCAACAGAACCAGGCCAATCGTCATGCCCAGGGACACCACCATAATATAAATGGCTTCATTGGCCAGGCGCATCGGTTGCGGGTCCATCAGACGCGATGAGGCTTCGGCCAGCACCAACACCGCCGCACCAAGCATAAAGGCGGACTGAAACAGCCCGGCCAGGGGCTCTGCCTTGCCATGTCCAAAACGGTGGTCATGGTCGGCCGGGCGCCAGGCGCTGCGCACCGCCATGAAATTGATCACGGACGTACCGATATCAAGCATGCTATCAATCATCGAAGACAGCAGACTGACCGAATCGGTCATGAACCAGCCAATCGCCTTAATAACGATCAGGGTCGCAGCAATAATGATGGACGCCGTGGTCGCCCGACGCGCCCACATTTCCCGCTGTGCAATGTCAATAACGGGACATTGGTTCATTTTACGACCCTTCGGTGTGGCTAACTTGGCACTCAAGCTGGGTGTATATAATAATTCTATTTAATGTGCCCGTGCAAATAGCGCAAATTTGATATTCCGCAAGGTTTCCAAACTTTGCATCACACATTATACCGGCTCGAACCTGAATATAAAGGACGCGCACGCCCCCATGATCGTTGAACTCGGACACTATGCCCTCGTACTGGCGCTGGCGATGGCCTTTGCACAGTCCACCGTGCCCTTTCTGGCTGCGGCCCGCAATGATGCCGCGCTGCTGCGGGTGGCCCCGCGCACCGCGATTGCCAGCTTTATCCTGATCGCGTTTGCCTTTGGCGCGCTGACATATGCCTATGTCACGTCCGATTTCTCGGTTCTTAATGTGGTGGAAAACAGCCATACGGCCAAACCGCTCATTTATAAAATCACCGGTGTCTGGGCCAATCACGAAGGCTCGATGCTGCTATGGGTCATGATCCTGGCTTTGTTTGGTGCGGCGGTCTCGGCCTTTGGTCGCAATTTACCCCCCAGCCTACTCGCGCGTGTTGTTGGCGTCATGGGTTTGATCGCGGTCGGATTTCTGCTGTTCATCCTGCTGACCTCCAACCCGTTTGAACGCATTGCCAACCCGCCCTTAAACGGCCAGGGCATGAACCCGCTTTTGCAGGATCCGGGCATCGCCATTCATCCACCGTTCCTGTATCTGGGTTATGTCGGTTTTTCGGTCGCTTTTGCCTTTGCCGTTGCCGCCCTGATCGAAGGCCGGGTTGACCCGGCCTGGGCACGATGGGTCCGGCCCTGGACCCTGGCCGCTTGGGTTTTTCTAACCGCAGGCATCGGGCTTGGTTCATGGTGGTCCTATTACGAACTTGGCTGGGGCGGCTGGTGGTTCTGGGACCCGGTTGAAAACGCATCCTTCATGCCGTGGCTGGCGGGGACGGCGCTGTTGCATTCGGCCATTGTGGTTGAAAAACGCGACGCCCTTAAAAGCTGGACCATCTTTCTTGCCATCATCGCCTTTTCCTTCTCGCTTCTGGGCACATTCCTGGTGCGCTCCGGCGCGCTGACATCGGTTCACGCCTTCGCGACCGACCCCAAACGCGGCATTTTCATTTTGGCGCTGCTGGCCCTGTCGGTCGGCGGGTCCTTTGCGCTTTATGCCTGGCGTGCGCCAACACTTAAGGGCGGCGGACTGTTTCAGCCGATCTCGCGCGAAGGGGCGCTGGTCTTTAACAATGTGCTGCTTTCCATTGCCGCAGCGATGGTGTTTTTGGGCACGCTGTATCCGCTGTTTCTGGAAACCCTGACCGGCGAAAAAATCTCGGTCGGGGCACCGTTTTTTGACTCAACCTTTGTGCCGATCATGACGCCGCTGATTGTTGTGATGGCAATTGGCCCGTTTTTACCCTGGAAACGTGCCGATCTGTTTGTTGCCATTGGCAAACTGAAACTCGCCATTGCCATCGTCGTGCTAACGGTACTGGTCACGTATTGGCTCTCGGGTGGCCCGGCCTTTGCCCTGTTTGGCATGGGGCTGGCGGTGTGGCTGTTTGTGGGCTCCCTTCTGGAATGGGCCCAGCGGATCAAGCTGTTTCGTGAACCACTGGGCAACAGTTTCCGCCGCATGCGCAACCTTCCGCGTTCCGCGCATGGCATGATGCTGGCCCATGCCGGGGTTGCAATCGTTATTGCCGGAATTACCGGCTCCCAGGCCTGGACAACAGAAAGCGTGCAGGCAATGTCGGTTGGCGACAGTGTCAAGGTTGGCAGCTACACTTTTACGCTTGATGATATCAAGGAAGTCCAGGGACCAAACTATATGGCCCGTCGCGCCCATATCACGGTGCAGCATCCGGGCGACAAAACCACCATTCTTGCCCCGGAAAAACGCATCTATACCGTCGAAGGCCAGCCAACAACGGAAGCCGCCATCAAATCGGGCTTCATTGGCGATGTTTATGCCGTGCTGGGCGACCCGGATGATAATGGCACCTGGGTCACGCGCTTTTACATCAAACCAATGATCCCGTGGATGTGGGTCGGCGGACTGGTGATGGTGGCAGGCGGCCTGTTGTCGCTCTCTGACCGGCGCTATCGTGTTGGGGCCCCTAACCGGTCACGCAAAAAAGCCCCCAAAACCGGCCATACTGCCCAACCGGCCGAATAAACGGCAAAAACGAAAACAGGATACCCTTTACCCATGACCGTCTGGATTGTTTTTGCCCTCGTTACCCTGGCTGTTGCGGGCTATGTGCTATGGCCTGTTCTGGTCGGCACCCGTCGTGGTCAACCGCTGCCCAAAGATGCAACCGCCGATCAAATGGCCGCGCAGGCATCGGCCCTGTCCGACCAGGACGAATTGCAACGCGACCTGAATGTTTACCGCGACCAGCTGGCCGAAATTAACCGTGACATTGAGCGCGGCGTGTTAAATGCCGAACAGGCCGATGCCGCCCGGATCGAAGTTCAGCGCCGTATCCTTGCCACCGACCAGCGCATTCAAGCCCGTTCCCAAAAACGCACGGGCAAAAAAAACGGTACCTTTGCCCGCCCGATAGCGATTGCCTTGGTGCTGATCAGTCTTATTGGCGGTCTGGGTCTTTATCTTGATCTCGGGCACCCTGCCCTGCCAGACCGCCCGATTGCCCAGCGCAGCGACGAAATAATGGCTGCGCGCAATGCCCGCCTGCAAAATGGCGAACGTGAACAGGCCCTGCGCAAAGCGGTTGCTGATCTGTCAAACAAACTGATCCAAAACCCCAACAATCTTGAAAACTGGGAAATGCTGGGCAACAGCCTGATGGCGCTTAATCGCCCGCAACAGGCCCAAACCGCTTTTCTTGAAGCCGTTAAACTGTCCAATCGTGACGGGGCCTATCTCGCCATGTATGCCGAAGCGATTATTCGCGCCAGCGACGGGCAGGTTACGGCAGCCGCCCGCGGCGCCCTAGAGGAAGCAGCCAAATCCGGCAACCATAATCCGCGCATCGCCTTTTACCTTGGCCTGGCCGACCTGCAGCAGGGTCAAACCCAGGCTGCGCTGGAGCGCTGGATTGCGCTGGCAAATGGTGCCCCGGCCGATGCCTCCTGGCTACCGATGGTGGTCCGTCAAATCGAACAAACGGCAACCGCCAGCGGCATTGATATCTCTGGTCGGTTAAAACTGCCCTCTGCTACAACACCGCCGGCCATTGCCGGCAATGTCGGCCCCTCGCAGGAGGACATGAAAGCCGCCGCCGAGATGACACCCGAAGAACGCCGTCAAATGATCGAAGGCATGGTCGGACGTCTTGCGTCAAAGCTTGAGGAAAACCCGCAAGACCCGGACGGTTGGGCCCGTCTGATGCGCGCTTATGTCGTGATGGGAATGAAAGACAAGGCGCAGGAAAGCTATCAACAGGCGCAAACCGCGCTTGAGGGTAACAAACCGGCCCTGGCCCAACTTGCCGCACTGGCCAACCAGGTAGGGCTGGCGACCAATTAGCCCATATCAACGTCATCTCGACAAAAACACTATCTGCCCCTAACAGAAGATCGTGCGGTACATATGATTACGACTCCTGTTAGGCTGGAATGGAACAAAGGCTTGTGAGACCCATTTCTCCCGGCATTCCACATGTTGGGTGAAAAAAAAGCACGTTTCACAGGCTCACATCTCGTACTTTTATTTCACGAAATGGAAAAAAAGCCGCTTTTTGCCTTTTGGATGCTAAATTGCAAACGACAATCAAAAACGGCTCCCCTATAAATAATCGGCAATGCTATAGTGAAGTTTAGGTCAAAGCTAGCTGTCCGAGGTGCCGGCCTTGTTCGTAAGGATAATGGAGCATGAGAAGCATGTCAGCGGTGAAAACGCCCAGCGATTTATTGCTGATAGAGGATAATCCTGGTGACGCCCGCCTTGTCGAGGAAGCCCTGAAGGAATTCTCCCGTCCGGTGAACCTGCATCACGTCAAGGACGGCATCACGGCGTTGCAATTCCTCCAGCAGGATGGACAATATCGCAATGCGCCACGGCCCAAACTTATCCTGCTGGATTTGAACATGCCGCGCAAGGATGGCCGCGAAATGTTGCGTGAAATCCGCAACGATCCGACGTCAGCCAGCATCCCGGTCATTGTACTGACCACATCCGCCGCCGAACGCGATGTCGACTTGTGTTATGCTGCCGGGGCCAACTGCTATTTGCGAAAACCGGTCGATGTCCTCGAATTTATCGATCTGATGAAAATGATAGAAACTTTCTGGCTTGATACAGCACTGACCCCGTCGCACTAAGCCAGCACAAAACCCCGTCCGAAACCCCGTACTAAACCGTTCAACACCTACTGGTGCCTGCCCGTTTTCTTCATGTGTGCCTTCATCACATCAATAAAGGCCCTCAGCCCCTTTGGCACATGCCTATGCCCGGGATAATATAAATACAGGCCTGGTATTGTCGGGCACCAGTCATCAAGTACATTAACCAGTCGGCCATCCTCAAGCGCATCCGCCACCAGATAAAGCGGCACATAGGCAATACCCAACCCTGCCAGCGCCGCCTTGACCATCATCCCTGGATGATCCAGCGTCAGGGCACCGGAAACATCAATACGCACTTCCAGCCCGTGGCGTTCAAATTCCCACTGATAAAGCTTGCCACTGGGCATACGATGGCGAATACAACGATGGCGTTTTAAATCCTCCGGGCTTTGGGGTGGCTTGTGACGAGCAAAATAGTCTGGCGATGCCACAGCCAGAAACCGGGTCTCCCCACCAAACTTAACGGCAATCATATCCTGTGGCACGGTTTCGCCCAGCCGCAGGCCAGCATCGAACCCTTCCGCCACAATATCGACCAACCGCCCGTCACTCACCAAATCCAGTGACATTTCCGGATATTGTGCCAAAAAAACGGGCACCACATCGTCAAGCAGCAATGAAATCGCGATCTCGCTGGAATTGATCCGCAAAAGACCGCTTGGTTTACTGCGAAAGCTGTTCACTTCATCCAGGGCAAAATCCAGCTCGCTTAACAAGGGTTGCAACCTTGCCAGCAAGTGTTCCCCGGCATCGGTCAAGGCAACGCTGCGTGTAGTGCGATGAAACAGCCGCACCCCCAGATTCTCTTCCAGACTACGGATAACATGACTTAACGTCGACGGTGCGAGTGCCAGATCATCGGCAGCCTTGCGAAAGCTCTGCCGGGCCGCAATACAGGCAAATGCCTTTAGGTCATTCAGGCTGGGCTGATAATTCATGGGTATTTCCCATCATGTTATGCAAATTATATAGCATAGTCCCATCAATATACCCACCTATATGCAGGTCATGTTTTTTTAACCATGAAGGGAAAACATGATGCGTACATGGTTCATTACCGGCACATCGTCGGGCCTCGGTCTGGAAATGACCAAAATCCTGCTGGAACGCGGCGATCACGTTATCGCCACCCTGCGCAAAAAAGGCGTGCTTGACGCTCTTGCGTCAAAATATCCCGCCCAGCTTTCAATTCATCAACTTGATGTCACCGACACCGCCGCGGTCCGGCGTGTGGTAGACGCAGCCTTTGCCGAACGACCGATTGACGTAATCGTCAATAATGCCGGTTACGGCCTGTTTGGTGCGGCCGAAGAATTGACCGATGATCAGATTATTGATCAAATCAACACCAATATCATCGGGTCGATCCAGGTGATCCGCGCGACCTTACCCCATTTGCGGCTTCAGAGAAACGGGCGGATCATGCAGGTCTCATCCGAAGGCGGACAAATCGCCTATCCGAATTTCAGCCTCTATCACACGACCAAATGGGGGATTGAAGGCTTCATTGAATCCCTGCGTCAGGAAATTGCCGGTTTCGGTATTGATTGTACAATCATCGAACCCGGCCCGACTGAAACGGGCTTTGGCGCTGGTCTGGTCAGCCCGCCGCTAATGGATGCCTATGAGGGCACCCCGGCCCATGATGTGCGCAATGCCATTGCCAACGGTAACTTTGTGATCAAAGGCGATGCCATCCGCACCGCCCAGGCAATGGTGGCATCCGTCGATGTAACTCCTGCTCCCCGCCGCGTCACACTTGGCAGTTCAGCCTATCACTCCATCCATGCGGCTCTGCAGGAACGCCTGTCAGAACTTGAAGCCCAAAAAGATATCGCCTACTCCGCTGATCGCGACCTCTAGGAACAGGCATGTTCAAGGGAAACAAGATGTTCCCGCAAGGCGCGCTATGGGGCCTTCTCCTGTTTCCTTCAAACAAAAAAAAGGGCCGCTATCGGTTGATAGCGGCCCTTTTTAATAACAATGCAGCAGATCAGTTCGTCAAAGCGGCGATCAGCGCAACGGCAATTTCAACATCACGTTCGGCATTTGCCTTTTCGTGAGGTGTCTTTGCAGCCTCGAAAGCAGCCTTTGCAGCTTCCAGACGGGTCTGTGCTTCGTCTGCCTTGATGTCGGCAATCGAAACGGCTTCTTCCGCCAGGATGGTGCAACGCTCGGGATTAACCTCGGCAACACCGCCAGCTACAAAAATGCGTTCCGAAACCTTGCCACCCGTATAGATGTCAATGACGCCCGGACGAATGGTCGAGATCAGCGGCGAATGCTTGGGCAATACACCAAAGTTCCCTTCCGTGCCCGGAACGACAACCATCTCGACCGGCTCGGATTTGAGCAGGGCAGACGGTGAAACAAGTTCCAGTACAGTCGTATCAGTCATGACAGTCCTCGCTCCTTACCCGGAGGGGGACCGAAGCTGCCTTAGGCAGCTTCGGCCATCTTCTTGGCTTTCTCGATGGCTTCTTCGATGGTGCCAACCATGTAGAATGCCTGTTCCGGCAGATGGTCGTATTCACCAGCGCAAATCGCCTTGAATGCCTTGATGGTGTCTTCGAGCTGAACGAACACGCCCGGAGTACCGGTGAAGACTTCAGCAACATGGAAGGGCTGCGAGAGGAAACGCTGAATCTTACGGGCGCGAGCCACGATCAGCTTGTCATCTTCAGACAGTTCGTCCATGCCGAGAATGGCGATGATGTCCTGCAGGCTCTTGTAGGTCTGCAGCACACGCTGAACTTCACGGGCGGTTTCATAGTGGTCTTTACCGATAACACTCGGATCAAGCGCACGCGAGGTCGAGTCAAGCGGGTCCACGGCCGGATAGATGCCGAGCTCGGCGATCTGACGGTTCAGCGTGGTGGTCGCGTCCAAGTGGGCAAACGAGGTTGCCGGCGCCGGGTCGGTCAAGTCGTCGGCCGGGACGTAAATGGCCTGGACCGAGGTAATGGAACCTTTTTTGGTCGAGGTAATACGTTCCTGCAGCGCACCCATGTCGGTTGCGAGTGTGGGCTGATAACCCACTGCCGACGGGATACGACCGAGAAGTGCGGACACTTCCGAACCAGCTTGGGTGAAGCGGAAAATGTTGTCCACAAAGAACAGCACGTCCTGACCTTCTTCGTCACGGAAATATTCTGCCAAAGTCAGACCGGTCAACGCAACACGGGCACGGGCTCCGGGGGGCTCGTTCATCTGACCGTAAACCAGTGCGGCTTTGGAATCCCCTTCAAGGTTGATAACGCCTGATTCCATCATTTCATGATAGAGGTCGTTACCTTCACGGGTACGTTCACCCACACCAGCGAAAACCGAATAACCACCGTGGCCTTTTGCCACGTTGTTGATCAGTTCCATGATGAGAACGGTTTTACCCACACCGGCACCGCCGAACAGACCAATCTTGCCACCCTTGGTGTACGGCGCGATCAGGTCGATGACCTTAATGCCGGTAACCAGGATCTCGGTATCGGTGGACTGCTCGGTGAATTCGGGCGCTTCACGGTGAATCGGGGAGGTCTTCTTGGCGTTGACCGGGCCACGTTCGTCAACTGGCTCGCCGATAACGTTCAGAATACGCCCCAGGGTTTCCGGACCAACCGGAACCGAGATCGCATCGCCGGTATCAACGACTTCCTGACCACGCTGCAAGCCTTCGGTGGTGTCCATAGCAATAGTACGGACGGCACCTTCGCCAAGATGCTGTGCAACTTCGAGAACCAGACGCTGACCGTTGTTGTCAACATGCAGCGCGTTCAGAATGGGCGGCAATTCGCCGTCGAATTTAACGTCGACGACGGCGCCCATTACCTGGGAAATTTTCCCCGCCTTCTTGTTCGCCATAGGTATTGTCTCCTGCTCGGACAAATCTATCCGTTAGTTCCTGCGACCCGCTTACAAAGCCTCGGCGCCGGAAATGATTTCAATCAGTTCGTTGGTGATCTGCGCCTGACGTGAGCGGTTATACTGAATGCTCAGTCGGTCGATCATGTCGCCGGCATTGCGGGTTGCGTTATCCATTGCGGACATCCGCGCACCGTGTTCCGAAGCACTGCTTTCCAGCATGGCCCCGAAAATCTGGACGCCAACATTACGTGGCAGCAAGTCTGCCAGAATGGCTTCTTCCGACGGTTCGTAGTCATAAACCGCCGACGCACCGTTTCCGCCAGCTTCCTGGTTGTTTTCCTCTGCCTCTCCGGCAAAGGGAACCAGCTGCTGTTCAGTCACAACCTGCGAAATCGCCGACACGAATTTGTTGAAGAAAATCGTGCATACGTCGAATTCACCGGCCTCGAACAGCTCCAGAACCTTGTCTGCAACCGCGGATGCCTCGGAAAAATCAATTCCCTTTTTGCCTTCAATCCCGGTATAGCGCGCGATAATCGCATCGCCATTGTCGCGTTTGAGGGCATCGGCACCCTTGCGGCCAACACAGATAATCTTGACCGTTTTGCCGTCAGCTTTCAGTGCGCGAATTTTCGCACGGGCCGCCTTGACGATCGAAGCGTTAAAACCGCCACAAAGACCACGATCAGCCGTGAAAACAACCATCAGGTGGGTGTCTTCCTTGCCGGTCCCGGCCAGCAGTTTCGGTGCTCCCTGTGAACCACCAACCGCAGCTGCAAGCCGTCCCAGCATCGTCCCCATGCGTTCAGCATAGGGACGGGCTGCTTCGGCAGCATCCTGCGAGCGACGGAGCTTGGACGCGGCCACCATCTTCATCGCCGAGGTAATCTTCCTCGTCGATTTGACGCTGGCAATGCGCGAGCGCAAGTCCTTCAAACTAGCCATTGCGTTTCCTCCTTCGCCTAAAGTTCAGACTTTTACGCGAAGGTTTTCGCGAACTTGTCGAGGAACGCCTTCAGTTTTGCTTCGCTGTCAGCCGACAGGACCTTTTCGGTGCGGATGGCATCGAGAATGTCTGCGCCAGCAGAACGAACTTCCGAAAGGAACTGTTCTTCAAACGCACGGACCTGCGAAACAGAGATCGCATCGAGATAGCCTTTAACACCGGCATAAATCACGACAACCTGCTCTTCGACCTTAAGCGGCGAGTATTGCGGCTGCTTGAGCAGCTCGGTCAGACGCGCACCACGGGCCAGGAGCTTCTGGGTTGCCGGATCAAGATCCGATGCAAACTGGGCGAATGCTTCCATTTCACGATACTGGGCAAGTTCCAGCTTGATCGAACCGGCAACCTGTTTCATTGCCTTGATCTGTGCTGAGGAACCCACACGCGAAACCGACAGACCAACGTTCACAGCCGGGCGAACGCCCTTATAGAACAGGTCGGTTTCAAGGAAGATCTGACCGTCGGTGATCGAAATCACGTTGGTCGGAATAAAGGCCGAAACGTCGTTACCCTGGGTTTCGATAACCGGCAGAGCGGTCAGCGAGCCAGCGCCGTTTTCGTCATTCATCTTTGCTGCGCGTTCCAGCAGACGTGAGTGGAGATAGAACACGTCACCCGGGAATGCTTCACGTCCCGGCGGACGACGGAGCAGCAGCGACATCTGACGATAAGCCACAGCCTGTTTGGACAGGTCATCATAGAAGATGGTGGCGTGCATGCCGTTGTCGCGGAAATATTCACCCATTGCACAGGCAACGAACGGTGCCAGGAACTGCATCGGTGCCGGGTCCGAAGCGGTTGCTGCGACAATGATGGTGTTTTCCATCGCGCCGCGCTCTTCGAGAACCTTAACCACCTGGGCAACGGTCGAACGCTTCTGACCAACGGCAACATAGATGCAGAACATCTTGTCGCTGTCCGAAGCAGCAGCGTCATTCACCGGCTTCTGGTTCAGAATGGTATCGATGATAATGGCGGTTTTACCGGTCTGACGGTCACCAATGATCAGTTCGCGCTGGCCACGCCCGATCGGAATCAGCGAGTCAATCGACTTGATGCCGGTCTGAACCGGTTCATGAACCGATTTACGCGGGATGATGCCCGGCGCCTTGACGTCAGCAAGACGACGCTCGGTCGTTTTGATCTCGCCTTTGCCGTCAATCGGATTACCAAGCGCATCAACGACGCGGCCCAGCATTTCCTTGCCAACCGGCACGTCAACGATGGCGCCAGTACGCTTTACCTGGTCGCCTTCTTTAATCGTACGGTCAGAACCGAAAATAACGATACCGACATTGTCTTCTTCCAGGTTCAGGGCCATGCCCTTAATTCCGCCGGGGAAGTCGACCAGTTCACCAGCCTGAACATTGTCAAGGCCATGAACACGGGCAATACCGTCACCAACAGAAAGAACCTGACCGACTTCGGCCACTTCGGCTTCAGCGCCAAAATTGGCAATCTGATCCTTGAGAATAGCGGAGATCTCCGCGGCGCGGATTTCCATCACGCAACCCCTTTCATAGCGAGCTCGAGCTTCTGCAATTTGGTACGAAGCGAGGCATCAAAAACCCGGGAACCGACCTTGACGACAAGGCCGCCAAGAACCGCCGGATCGACATTCAGGTCCACTTTAACAGTGGCACCGACTACTTCCTTAAGAGCGCCGGTAACGGCTTCGATCTGCTCGTCCTTCAGCGCGGTAGCCGAAGTCACCTGAGCGGTCACTTCGCCACGGTGGGCGGAGAGCATGGAAAGGTAAGCTTTGATTACGCCCGGCAGGACGAACAGGCGCCGTTTCTGACACAGAAGGCCAACCGTTTTCTTGGTCAGCTCGGAAACACCGAACTTGTCAAGAAGGGCTGCCATAGCATTCGCCTGCACGTCCCGGGAAATCACGGGACTACGGAGCACATTACGCAGATCATCGCTTTCGACGATGGCCTGGTCGAGCAATTCAAGATCGCCTTTAACCACATCAAGCTGGTCAGCCGAATTGGCCAACTCAAACAGTGCAGTTGCATAACGTCCTTGCAGCCCGGTCGCGGCAGTATTTTGGGACACCGGTGAAAGCCCTCAATTCTGGTTATGAGAACGACTCGGATACATATAAAAAAATGATCCCCCGAAGAGATGGCCCTTCGGGAAGCGAGCGTTTGGTAGCACATGTCCCAGTAAGGAGCAACCCCCGCGCAACCGCAATTGTGACGAGTTTGGCAACTCATTTGAGTCTGCGGCCATCATCCTTGAAAAATCGCGGCTTTTTGCCCGTCACGCGGCATCGTTCCGGCCCCTGAAAATCGTGCTTTTTTGCCCAATGCGCGACCTGTTCAGCGCGAATCTCGAAGATTCAGGCAAAATTAAGCCATTCGCGGCAAACAACCTTGGCGCAAGTGTGAACGAACACACAGGATTTCCAACCGGAACGGGAAAAATTTACCAAATCAAACGCACCCTTGGTCGATTCCTTTCAAAAAGTTTCGTGACGGGGAATCCGTAACCGCCTTCTGTGAGACCATCCCGTCACATGCTCGCAGACACAATCAGATATGCGACCCGGTGCCATCGCCCTTGGCCTGTCAGACGCGCTTGCGATTGATCGCCATCTTGGCATCGGTCTGCATCAGCAAATCCAGCCCGAACTGATCAACAAGGCGATACAGCAAAATCATCACATCGGCACTTTCCCTGCCAATCTCGTCCACGTCTTGGCTCACCACCGCCGCACGCAATTCCTGCATTTCCATCATGGCGCGATCCACCAGCGCCACCGGGTCGGCCACCTGACCAAAAGTTTCCTCTGCCCATTGGCAAATGGTGGTCTGATTTTCTTGTTCCATGTTGTCTCCGTAAAACGCTCTTTCTTCGGCGGAAATCATTGCCATAGAGGCAATATGCGCCTTGTCCCCGCCCCCTTTCGCCAACCCAATCAAACCGGCCCTGGCACGGAATAACGACGCGCAATCGCACATTAATCGTCAAATTCCTTCGATTCTTAATACTTTTGCGCCTCAATTACTCTAAAAGTATAGGAGATATCCAGTTCACTACCAGTTCACTAAAAACCGGAAACGACCATTGTGATAGACGGGTTCGACGACATCACCTTACAAAGATGCGCCTTCCATATGATGGCCATGATCCTTTTGGGCTGCTTTATGTTGCTCCCGCGCGCAGGCTATGCGCATACGCTTGTTATCGAAGGCCTGACAGAACCCCCGCTCAAATGGTCCAGCTTCGGAAAACCCCAGGGCATTGACGTTGATATCCTGAGCGAAGTGCTGGGCGAAATGGGCATCAGCGACTATGTCTTTCGCTTTGTCGATAGTGGTCGGCGTTTGCTGCGCAATGCCGAAACCGGAGAATCCGACATTGTCATGAGCCTCTCGCGCAATGAAGCACGGGAGAAATATCTTTTATATCCCGAGGAGTCACATCTCTCGCTGGACTGGCGGTTTGCGGTTCGCGCCTCGGACCGGGACTATATTCATTATAAGACACTAAACGACCTCGCCCCCTACCGCATTGGGGCAGCGGCAGGATATTCCTATACGCCAGCCTTTTGGAAGTCGGGCCTCGACATCATCACTGTTGCCCGCAACGACCTTTTGATCCCGATGCTGCTGGAAAAACGGGTCGATGTGGTGCCGGTCAATTATCTGACAACCGTTTATTGTGCCTTGCAAAAGGGCCAACGCGACAAAATTGCGTTTTTAACACAGCCCTTGCGGCGCGCACCCTACTATAACCCCTTCAGCCGTGCCTCGGTTTATCCGGACAAAGGCCTGTTCCTCAAACGATATGACAACATCATCCGCAAGATGCGCGACGATGGCCGTTTGCAGGCAATCGTTGCACGTTATCTTGGGCCGGATGGCATTGACGGGGAACACGTCACCCTCGCAAGCCCTCAAACCAGCACAAGATAATGGGCAAAACGTATGACACCTACATAAAACTATAGGGATCGATATCGACCTGCACCCGCACACTGCCCGGCGTTTTTACCCGGCTGAGCCAGTCCTGGATAACCGCCTGCACCTTGACCGATTTATCGGTACGCAGCAAAAACCGCCGACGGAACCGCCCGCGCAATAACGATAGCGGTGCCGGGGCCGGTCCCAGCACAACAATGCCATCACCCCGCGGGGCCACGCGGCCAATGCGCCAGGCCGCTTCATCGACCTCGTTTTCCTTTTTCCCGGAAATAATCAATGCGGCCAGCTTCCCATGCGGCGGCATGCCGTATTTCATCCGTTCCGAGAGCTCTACCTTGTCAAAGGCATCACGGTCGCCCGCCGCAATCGCCTTAATCACCCGGTTATTCGGGTCTGCTGTTTGCAACAGCACCGTGCCGGGTCGTTCCCCCCGCCCGGCACGCCCTGCCACCTGGGTCAAAAGCTGATAACTGCGCTCTGCAGCGCGCAAATCGCCGCCCGCCAGGCCCAAATCGGCATCAATCACGCCCACCAGCGTCAGCATCGGGAAGTGATACCCCTTGGCAAGAATTTGCGTGCCAATCAGCAGGTCAACTTCATGGTTATGCACCCGGTCCACCAGGGCCGCAGCCGCCTTTGGCCCGGCAATATTGTCCGATGTTGCCACCTCGACTTTCAAATCCGGGAAGGTCTGGATTGCTTCTTCATACAGGCGTTCCACCCCCGGGCCACAGGGGGCCAGTTTTTCCTCTGCCCCGCAGGCCGGGCAGGCATCGGGAATTTTGGCCGAATAACCACAATGATGGCACTGCAACTTGCCCCAGGCGCGATGCTCCACCAGCCAGGCCGTGCAGTTGGGGCACTGAAAACGATGACCACAGGCGCGGCACAGGGTTAACGGCGCATAGCCCCGCCGGTTCAAAAACAGCATCGCCTGTTCACCGGCTTCAAAGGTTTCCACCAGTCTTTGTTTCAGGGTCGGGGTGATCCAGCGTTGTCGTTCGGGCTTATCCACGCGGATATCGACAATCTCGACACGGGGCAGCACGGCCACCCCGTGGCGCTGGCCCAGCACCACGCGTTCATACCGGCCTGCCTCGACATTTGCCAGTGTTTCAAGCGAGGGCGTGGCCGAAGCCAGCATCACCGGGAATTTGCCCAAATGCCCGCGCGCCACCGCCATATCGCGGGCATGATAAATCACGCCATCTTCCTGCTTGAAGGCATGTTCGTGTTCTTCATCGACCACTATCAGGCCAAGCTTGCGATAAGGCAAAAACAGCGCCGATCGCGCGCCAACCACCAGCCGCGCAGAACCATCAGCCACCGCCCGCCAGGTTTCGCGCCGTCGCGCCTGCCCAACCTCGGAATGCCAAAGGGCCGGTTCCACGCCAAACCGGTCGCGAAACCGCTGCAACCACTGGGCCGACAGGGCAATTTCGGGCAGCAGCACCATAACCTGCTGGCCCAGGGCCAGGGCGGCGCGCACGGCTTCAAAATACACCTCGGTCTTGCCCGACCCGGTCACACCGTCAATCAAAATGGTTGAAAATCCGCCCGCGTCGACCTTGTCACATAAAAAATCGGCCGCCTTTTCCTGATCTTCCGACAGGTTCGGGCGGGGAATGGATAAATCCGGCAGGGCAAAGGGCGATGGCGGGGCAACCTGTTCGCGCCGCACCACGCCTGCCTCGACCAGCCCCTTAAGCACGCTGGCAGTGGTGCCGGTTTCCTGCAAGATATCGGCCTGTTCCAGCGACGGGTGATCGGCCAGCAGCGATAAAATGCGTTTGCGGGCCGGGGTCATACGGATATGGGCCTGCGACTCGACCGCGCCATGCGCCAGACCAAAGCGAAAAACCGGCTTTGGTGCGTCGAGTGCGTCACTCACACTCATCGCCATGCGCAAAACGGCCCCTTGCGGGCTGAGGGTATAGGCTGATACCCAATCGATGAAGCGACGCGTTACCGCGGGCATCGGGGCGGCAGGCAGCACCCCGTAAATATCGCGCAGTTTGGCCGGGTCCACCTCGCCTGTGGCATCACCCCAGACAACACCACGCTGGGTTTGACGTCCCAGGGGAATTTCGACAAAATCGCCCGGCGCAACATCCAGGCCTTCGGGAACGACATAGTCATAAGGCCCCGCCAATGGCAGGGGCGGCAGCACGGACACCGTGCGACGTTCAAACAGATTTCCCGTTATGGCCTTTGCGGCGCACATATATTATAAACCCCGTCACGATAGGCTGGCGTGATCCGAACCGCACAAGGTCCGGTTTAGCCGGTAAAATACGGTCCCACAGCCAATAGCAGTAATCTGCATCCTCGAACAACGGTCTTCATCAGCAGGAATTATAATGAAGTTCTTCATCGACACCGCCGACATCGACGCCATTCGCGAACTTGCCAAATCTGGCCTGGTAGACGGCGTCACCACCAATCCGTCGCTGGTTGCCAAGGCTGGCCGCCCGTTTATCGACCTGATCAAGGAAATTTGCGACGTTGTTGATGGCCCGGTCAGCGCCGAAGTCGCCGCGACCGACTATGACACCATCATCGCCGAAGGCCGCAAGCTGGCCGCAATTGCCGACAATGTCGTCGTCAAACTGCCGCTGACCCCGGACGGGCTGAAAGCCTGCCGCACCTTCACCGACGAAGGCATTAAAACCAACGTCACGCTATGCTTCTCGGTTGGTCAGGCCATTCTGGCTGCCAAGGCCGGTGCAACCTACGTTTCGCCGTTCGTTGGCCGTCTGGACGACATTTCCAGCGATGGCATGCAGCTGATCGCCGACATTTGCGAAGTTTACAACAACTACCCGAACTGGGAAACCGAAGTGCTGGTCGCATCCGCACGCGGCCCGCAGCATGTTGTCGATTCGGCCCGTCTGGGTGCAGATGTCGTCACCATTCCGCCGCAGGTTCTGGGTCAGTTGTTCAAACACCCGCTGACCGACAAGGGCCTCGAAGCCTTCCTGGCCGACTGGGAAAAAACCGGTCAGTCGATCCTGTAAGGATTGAACGGCGGACAATTTTTAAGCCGCCTTTAATCAGCATTTAACCCGGTTGCCCGCATTGTGGCAGCCGGGTTTTTTAATATGACAACAAACTGCCGGGACACATGGAAAAAACTGCTTTGCGCGCAGAAGATATCGCCGAATATCTTGCAGAAAATCCTGACTTTTTCAAACACCGCCACGAACTTCTCGACAGTCTGGAAATGCCGGTGCGCCATCATGGGTCCGGTGTCGCCGACATGCAGCAATATATTGTTGAACGCCTGCGCGCCGAAAGCGACCGGCTGCGCGGTGCCACCAGCGAGCTGATCAATATCTCCAAATCCAACCTCGAAACCCAGCAGCGCATTCACCGGGCGGTTCTGGCCCTGCTCAATGCACGCGGGTTTGAAACCTTTGTCGAGGCCCTGCAGGATCTGGTGCCGCAACTTCTGGATCTGGACTGCATTTCCATCTGTTTTGAAGAACATCCCGATAACCCGGTACCGCGCTGTGGCGGGCGGGTGCGCCGCCTGACACAGGGTGCCGTTGACCAGGTGCTGGGCGAAGATCACGATGTCTGGCTGGTGCCCGAACATGCGGGCGACGAGGCCATTTTTGGCCCCAAGGCCGATATTGTCAATTCCGCCGCCCTTGTTCGCCTGGCCCCGTTTTACGACGATCCGGTCGGGCTGGTGGCCTTTGGGGTTGCCGAACCCGGCTATTTCAGCCCGGCACAGGGGGCGGATCTGATCCTGTTTCTGTCATCCGTTATTGAATTTGGTGTGCGCCGATGGCTGACCAACCCGGCCTGAAAGACAAACCCTCAAGCGCGCTAACCGCCCTGACGCTGCCCACCGATACCCGGCAAACCGTGGATGCCTGGCTGCAATGGCTGCGCAGTGAAAGGCGGGCCTCCCATCACACCACCGAAAACTATCTGGTCGATCTGTATGCGTTTTTCGCCTTTATCGACCAGCATCGCGGCGGTGCGCCCACACTGGAAACGCTATTATCCCTCACCCCGCGCGATTTCCGAAGCTGGCTTGCGCACCGCAATGCCGCGGATATGGCAAAATCATCCACCGCACGCGCCCTTTCAACACTGCGCAATTTCTATCGTTTTCTCGACCGCACCGGGCGGGGGCAAAATGCCGCCATCACCACCATCCGCAATCCAAGGCAGGCACAATCGGTTCCCAAACCGCTAACCCCCGAAGATGCAATGGCCGTGATCGACAATGCCGGAGCCTTTCAGGACGACCCGTGGCTGGCAAAGCGCAACCTGGCCCTGTTTACCCTGCTTTATGGCTGTGGCCTGCGTATTGCCGAGGCCTTAAGCCTTAATTACGACCAGCGCCCGCAAGGCTCATCGCTGGTCATTACCGGCAAAGGCAACAAACAACGCCTGGTGCCGGTGTTACCCGTCGTGATCGAGGCGATTGACGACTACCTTACTGCCTGCCCCTACACCCAAACCGGCCATGATCCGCTGTTTTTGGGCGCACGGGGCAAACGCCTGATTGCCCAGGTCGCCCAGCGCGAAATGCGCCGCATCCGTGCGTTGCTCAATCTGCCGGAAACGGCAACGCCGCACGCCATGCGCCACAGCTTTGCCACCCACCTTCTGGCAGGCGGCGGTGATTTACGCACCATTCAGGACCTTTTGGGCCATGTTTCGCTGTCCACGACCCAGCGTTACACCTCGGTCGATAGCGAACGCCTGATGGCAGTTTATCGGGGTGCCCATCCCCGTGCGCGATGAAATCTGGCAACAAAGGACATAAAATCAACAGTTTGCCGAAACAATTCTGCCTCAATTGCGTTCAATTCCTGTGAAGCCCCCTCTTTGCAGGAGATCCCGCATGAAACTGTTCCGTGCCCGTCGGTTCGACCAGACGCCGCGCCACCGTGAAGTCTACAGCATATACGAGCTGATCTATTCAGCGGTTGACCTACTGGCCGCCATTGCCTTTATCGTTGGTTCGATCCTTTTCTTTTACAAATCCCTGATGGAAGCAGGGACATGGCTGTTTTTGGTGGGGAGCGTTTTTTTTGCCCTGCGTCCCAGCGTGCGCATGCTGCGCGAATTGCACCTTGCTGCCCTGTCGCGCAATGAAGCCGAAAACCCCGAAGCCGAACGCAGTTATTCGTCCTGATGCGTGAAACCGCGTTTTGTCTGGGGGCCCCAACGGCTTCAATTGCTTAGAGCAAAACCCTGCCCGATTTACCACAAGCCCGACAATCACGGGCCGGAGCGGAAATTTGGTTTCCATCAAGCCGCTTTTTCCCCTTACACTGCGCCAATAATCTTTGTTGGCACAGAAAGGCCCGCCCCATGATCGTTCGTTCTTCCGCTGCCTCTCCCTTTGGGCGCAAAGTCAAAATTACGGCAAAATATCTTGGCATTTACGACCAGCTTACCGTCGAAGCTGCCGATACCCAAAACCCGGAAGATACCCTTCGCCAGCAAAACCCGCTGGGTAAAATTCCCATCCTGATCCTGGATGATGGCCGCAAAATCTATGATTCGCGCGTGATCTGCGAATATCTGGACTCCCTTGCCGATGGCAAAACCCTGCATCCGACCGAAAGCGATGCCCGCTGGCAGGCGCTGACCCTTCAGGCGCTAGCGGATGGCATTGTCGATGCGTCAATCCTGCAGGTTTACGAAACCCGGATGCGCCCGGAAGAAAAACGCCATCAGGAATGGCTGACCTATCAATCCGAAAAAGTGCGCCGTGCGCTTGATGAACTGGCTGCCAATCCGCCGTCACTGTCTGATGATCTTACCATTGGTCATGTCGCTACGGCCTGTGCGCTGGGCTATCTTGACCTGCGCTTTGATGGCGCATGGCGGGCAAAATATCCGGTTTTGCAAGGCTGGCTGGATGATTTCCGCAAGCTTGTTCCGGCCTTTGACGCCACCGACCCGCTGGCCTGAACGCCCAAACCGTGATCAGGGGGCTCAATCATATCACCTTTGCCACCCGCGACCTTGCGGGAAGCTTTGCCTTTTATACCGGCGTTCTGGGGGCACGTCCCCTGGCACGCTGGGACGAAGGGGCTTATCTGTTGCTAGGCGATGTATGGTTATGTCTTAGCCTTGATCCTCAATCCTTGCCACCCGCCACCAGCTATACCCATCTTGCCTTTGATGTTGACCCGGCCGACTTTGCCGCCATGCGCCAGAAACTGCACGATGCCGGTGCCCGGGAATGGAAAACAAACCGCAGCGAAGGGGCGTCTGTCTATTTTCTGGACCCGGATGGCCATCGCCTTGAACTTCATGAAGGAAACTGGCAGTCCCGGCTGGATCATTACCGGCAGAATCCACCGCCGGGCATGGTGTTTTACGACACTGTCGAAACACCCATCGTCCCGGATGCCTCGCCCCAAACGGAGAAATAAATGTCCCGCCTTAACAGTGTTATTCGCCGCCTTCAGGCCCAGCGCGACTGCCTGAATGCCTCTGCCGTCATGATCCAGGATCTGGATGGTCTTGTACTTGAAATCGGCCTTGGCAATGGCCGCACCTTTGATCACTTGCGCGAAATTATGCCGGACCGGGAAATTTATGTTTTTGACCGGCAGATTAACGCCCATCCCAAATGTATCCCCGGTGATAATCACCTGTTTCTAGGCGATATTTTTGAAACCCTGCCGCAGGCTGTCGAACAGTTTAA
The DNA here is from genome assembly GCF_001907695.1 of Thalassospira sp. TSL5-1. Lineage (NCBI taxonomy): Bacteria > Pseudomonadati > Pseudomonadota > Alphaproteobacteria > Rhodospirillales > Thalassospiraceae > Thalassospira > Thalassospira sp. TSL5-1. Next base: position 99,911 of record NZ_KV880637.1, on the reverse strand, counting down.
AGGCCGTGTTGCCCTGGTTCATTCCGATGTTGGCACCGGGGACGAGGCGCTGAACGCCAAAATCGCGTCCTTCATCGGCAAAACGCTGCCGCCTGCCCTGATGAAAGGGGCGATTGTCGCATCCGACCAGAAAATTGACGTGCCCGGCACCATCGCCGAACCCCTGCCCGAAGGTGTGCCGCAGGACCGTTATTTCTTCCGGCGTTATCAGGGATAAAGACCATGTCACGAAACACGCAAATTGCCCCAACTGGTGCCGACCTTGCCGAGGCACAGGCATTCCTTAAAAAATATCCCGACCTTCAGGCAATCGACGTGTTTCTGACCGACTGCCACGGCATTGGCCGAGGCAAAACCGTGCGTCGCCATGAACTTGAAGGGATTTACACATCGGGCCGCGCCCTGCCCCTGTCACTTTTCGGGCAGGATGTGCGCGGTGTGGATGTCGATGGCTCAGGTCTGGTGATGACGGCGGGGGGCGGCGATAAACGCTGCTGGCCCATTCCCGGCACGCTGGGCTATCTGCCCCATACCAAACGGGGGCAATTGCTGATTACCATGTTCAACGACGATGGCACCCCGGTTGACGGCGAACCGCGCCCGGCCCTGCTGCGACAAATCAACCGGGCCAAGGCAATGGGCCTAAACCCGATGGGCGCGTTTGAGCTGGAATTCTATCTGGTTGATCCCAATCCAACACCCGACGGGCGCTATCTTCCCGCCCCCTATGCCCTAACCAAACGCCAAAGTCTGTTGCGCAACACCATGTCGGTCGATGAGCTTGATGAAATGTCGCCGCTGTTTGATGCGATCTATGACGGGGCCGCGCATCTGGGCATCACGCTGGAAACCGTGATTTCCGAATATGGCCCCGGCCAGTATGAAATGACCATTCGTTATCGTGACCTGTTGCACGCTGCCGACGATGTCATTATTGCCAAACGCCTGATCCGCACCTGCGCCCGGCGTTTTGGCATGGAAGCCTGCTTCATGCCAAAACCCTTTGGCACGGAGCCGGGATCGGGCATGCACCTGCATCTGTCGATGGCTGATGAAAATGGCAGCAACCTGTTTGCCGATCAACCCGATGACAGCTTAAGCCCCATGATGCTCAACGCCATTGGCGGCCTGCGCCAAACGGTGGGCGATACCATGCTGGTTCTGGCCCCGTTCCTGAATAGCTGGCGGCGTTTTGCCTCCACGGTTTATTCCCCGGCGTCTGATGACTGGGGGGTGGAAAACCGCAATGTCGCCATTCGCGTGCCCGGCCAGCCCGGCAAAACCCGCCATTTTGAACATCGCGTCGCGGGCGTGGATGCCAACCCCTATATGGTCGCGACCGTAACGCTTGCTGCCGCACTGGATGGTATTGAAAACAAAACCGACCCCGGCGCGCCCTGCCAGGTTGAAATGGATGCGCAAAAGGTCCCGTCCAACCTGCCAAGAAGCTGGCTGGAGGCCATTGACCGCTTTGATCAATCCGCCTTTGCCCGCAATGCGCTAGGCGATTGCCTGCATACCGCCTTTGCCGCCATCAAACGCGCCGAATATGAACAGATGATCCAGGAAGTCAGCCGCGCGGAATGGGATATTTATGGGTTTACGGTTTGATCTTAAACCCAAAACTCTAAACCCTGACCGCAAACCGCTTTCACATTTACAACAAGGACGGATCAACGTCCATGTGCTGGTGAAGGATCCTTACAACGAAGATGCCATCCCTGGTTTTACGATAATAAACGGTGTGATGTTTATGAGGATGACGGCGCAATCCGACAGAAATGTCGGCAAGTTCAGCTCCGATATGCGGCGATTTTGACAACAGAGCAAAAATGTTCTCAAGATCATCAACATACCTATCTGCCTGGGGCATACCAAAATTAAGCAAAGTATATTCAAAGATCGCTCTGAAATCGTCGACGGCCAGAGCCGATAATCTATACATCGTGCTTCTGTTTCACCTGTGCGGCAATATCACGCAACGACAAATCGCTTTCACCACTCTTGTCGCCGGCCTCAATCGCGCTTCTTAAAGACTGCATCTGTTTTTCACGACGTTCGAGCAATCGCAAAGCAGAACGCACAACCTCACTGGTCGAGCCATAACGCCCGGACTGGATCAGCTCCCCCACAAATTCGTCAAGTTGCGATCCAATTGTCACGCTTGTTGTCCGTGGCATGATGCAAACTCCTGTATTAATAATTAACACAATCATAAGGAAAAAACCGGTCAGATGAAAGATTTATCAGATACAAGATTACCTGATTGTCTTGGCGAATTCCCAATAGGGCCAGATCCTCTATAATTCCCCCATTCCCTTGCCATCGCGGCCCAATAACGATATTCAGGTTCTCAAACAGTCATCAACTTGCAATATCCGGTCCCGTTGCTTACCTCCGGATTGCAACAAGGCGAGATGAGACAACGCCATGAACCAGATTACCACCATTGCCGAGGCAAATGCCGGTGCAATGTCTGAAACCCAGATTGATCCGACGCTGGATCTTGAGGCCGAAATCAAACGCCTCAAGAAAGAGAAGAACGCGATCATTTTGGCCCATTATTATCAGGATGGCGAAATTCAGGATTTGGCCGACTTTGTTGGCGATTCCCTGGACCTGTCGCGCAAGGCGGCGGCAACCGATGCCGATGTCATTGTGTTTTGCGGGGTGCGTTTCATGGCCGAAGTCGCCAAGATTCTCAGCCCGGAAAAGACCGTTCTGTTGCCCGATTCAAAGGCAGGATGCTCGCTTGAGGATTCCTGCCAGCCAGAGGCCTTTCGCAAATTCCGCGAACAGCACCCGGACCATGTGTCGATCACCTATATCAATTGCTCGGCTGAGGTAAAAGCCGCGTCCGATATTATCGTCACCTCGTCAAATGCGGCTGAAATTATCGACCAGATCCCACTGGACCAACCGATTTTGTGGGCCCCGGACCGCCATCTGGGCAGCTATCTTGCCAAGAAAACCGGCCGTGATATGGTTTTGTGGCAGGGATCCTGCATCGTACATGAACAGTTTTCAGAACGCGAACTGATCCGCCTGAAAACCCAGCATCCCGATGCCAAAATTGCCGCCCACCCGGAATGCCATGACGGCATCCTGCGCCATGCTGATCAGATCGGCTCCACCCGCGCCATTCTGGAATATGTGATTGATGGTCCCGACCAGAAATATCTGATCGCCACCGAACCCCACATCATCCACCAGATGGAAAAGGCAGCCCCGCACAAAACCTTCATCCCGGTTCCCGGGGCAGATGGTAGCTGTGCGTGCAATAACTGCCCATTCATGGAACTGAACACGCTTGAAAAGCTGTATCTGTGCCTGGTCAATAATGGCCCGCAAATCGTCATGCCCGAAGATTTGCGCCTTCAGGCCGTTAAACCGCTGGAACGGATGCTGGAATTGTCAAAAGGTATTCCGCTGAAAAAAGAGGCTGCAGCCGAACCCGCTGTTTGAGCCAGAAGATTCAGGCTCTGCATATCCTGCAGGGCCTGTTTTTTCGCAGCACGGCACACACCGCATCCAGTCATACTACCTTGCATGATCCCTGTCTGATCCAAAATACGGCGCCCCCATGACCGACCTGACCCAAAGCGAAATTTCCGAGTTTATCGACCGTGCCTTTGCCGAGGATATCGGCACAGGTGACATCACATCAGACAATGTCGTTCCCAAAGAGGCCCGCCTGCGCGTTGCCCTTGAAACCCGGGAAAGCATTGTGGTTGCGGGGCTTGATATTGCGCTGGAATGTTTTCGCAAGATGGTGCCCGATGCCAAAATCGACAAAAAATGTAATGACGGTGATACGCTGAACCCCAAATCGATCCTTGCCGTGATCGAAGGTCCGGCGCGCGGTATACTGACTGCCGAACGCACCGCCCTTAATACCCTTCAGCATCTTTCGGGCATTGCCACCACCACCTGCGCCTATGTGCAGGCAATGGGCAAAACATCGGCCAAGCTGCTTGATACCCGCAAAACCCTGCCGGGCTGGCGTAAAATGGAAAAATACGCCACCCGCATGGGCGGCGCGCAAAACCACCGCATGGGCCTTTATGATGGCGTGATGATCAAGGACAACCATATTGGCGTGGTTGGTTCGATCACCAAATGCGTGGAAATGGCAAAGGCTGCCAACCTACCAACAATCGAGGTGGAATGCGACACCCTCGATCAGGTGCGCGAAGCTGTCGATGCCGGGGCGGATATCATCCTGCTGGATAATATGGGCCCGGATATGCTGCGCAAGGCGGTTGCCATTGTCGATGGCCGCAGCAAAACCGAGGCATCCGGCGGTGTTCGGCTGGATACCATCGCCGATATTGCCGCAACCGGCGTGGATTATGTTTCCGTCGGACGTATTACTCAAAGTGCCCCGGCAGTTGATATTGGCCTGGACGTCGCCATTATCTAAACCATTCCTGACCAAAAACGGTAAAGCATTTCTCCAAAGCCCTGTCTGAGCGGAAAAATTTTGGGTCAACTCCCCAAAACCTGCCTCAGCGGGGCTAATACTTATGCGTTGATAGCCCTACCTATTTTGATCCAAAACCGGAAGAATCGGCGCTCTTTGCGGCTAACCACACGAAAACATCCGGCCAGATGACGTCTCTTTAGGGTAGGTTTAAATTCACCTTAAGTACAGCAATGGGACGCAATCAGTATATCACCAGGAATATTCCAACCTCTCGGTATAGGGCTGAAAATAATACTGAAACAAAGACTTAAAATCGCAATATTCCATTCCAGCACCCCATTAAATACATGAAGTTAAATGAAATTTAACAGAATCCGGCAAAAGAAACTAAAAAGCGCCGATTCTAAACGAATGCAAACTGCACTCATTTATTTAGAAAAACTAATGTATTTTTTAAACACACAAAAAACATATCCTTACGTATATGCCTGAAATAAAGAAAAAAAAGACTCATGCTCTCTACCCACAATGGGGCAAACTCGGCACGCTTTAACTCCCTATAGTTATGGATCGATCACAAGTCACCGCATAACCTATCAAGGCGAAAAGGGTAGCGAACTCTCAACAAGACTAGCTCCCAAAATAAAAAAAGAAGCACGGATCACTCTAACAAGGAACGAAGCACTTACTATTACTTTGGGGGAACCATGACGTTAATGGAAGAAGGCAACATTCAATATATTGCCATTGTGCATCCCATCAAGCTGATGCGACATGCACTACAAAAAGTTCTTGCGGATTTCCAGGACATCTTCGTAACTGATGCAATGTCTCTTGATGAGCTTTGCAAACGTGTTCCAAAAAACGACCGAATAGATCTAATTCTGTTCAACGTTGATGATATCAAACAGGATACAATAAAACTTGCATCCTTGCGTGCCCGCTATCCAAAAACCAAAATTCTCGCCCTGTCGCGTCGTTATGAACTCGAAGAGCTATTTGCTTTATTCGAGCTGAATATTGACGGCGCGTTACTTGACGATGTTTCACAACGAACGCTGAAACTGGCCTTCCGCCTGCTTGAAGAAGGCCAAAAGCTGTTTCCATCTAATATGGCGCAAATCCTGCTTTCGCGCATTCATTCACCTTGCGCCGCCACGTCACCGGACCTGAATGACGAAGATGTCAATCTGTCACAGCGTGAACAGCAAATTTTGTATTGCCTGGAACATGGCGAGTCCAACAAGGCCATCGCCAATGAACTCGATATCAGCGAAGCAACGGTCAAAGTACATGTCAAAAGCATTCTGAGAAAAATCGGCGTTTCCAACAGGACCCAGGCGGCCATCTGGTCTCTACGTCAAAGGGCAAATCTTTCAGGGCAGCCTTTTTTCATCATGCAAGACAAGCCTCCGCACCGCTGTAACCAGCTTACCGCTTGACGGCGCAGGCACAATTCCATGTTGTAAAACCACCGTTGGAAAAAATGAAGGTGCAGCCTTCTACCGTCAGCACGGCCCGGTTCGCCGCCCGTAAACCACATGGAAGACGGTTTTTACAGTCCTCACTGTCTGGAATCATGTCCTCTGTCGCATCAGTGCGTCACACACTGGCACACTGATGCCGCAATGACCTCATTTTACCAGCGCCTTTGAAAATCAAGCTCATTGCTTCCGCACCGAAAATTTTCTCCGCTAACGTTGCGGAGGAATACACGCTTCTTGTTCTAAACAACCGGATTCATAGAAAAGAAAAACCACAACCCAAAATATCATGACAAAACGCCCTAAATATTACCCACAATAGATAGTCAAAAAGAAAATATAACCCTACAGGAGAATGGATTTAAGGGCATCAGACAGATATTCTGATTAAGAAGCGCAGGAATCTCATCCAAAAGCGCCAAATTTTACTCAAAAAATATAAGCAGTTAGTCCGGCCGGAAGGATTTATCTTGCAAACGTCTATTCCGGCAAAACAAAGAACAGCCAAACAGGGAACAAAACCAATGCAGACGACAAATGGAACTGCAAAAACACTCGTTGCAGTTGTTCATTCCAGCCTTTTGTTACGAACAGGCCTTACCAGCCTACTGACACATAGCAAAAATACGGAAACCATCAATGCCCCGCATCTCGACGACCTGATTTCCGTAACTCCCCCCAATCGCACCATTGATGTCGTGCTGGTTAGCATCGACGATTTCCAGGCCCAGATCACATCTCTTGCCGCTTTTCGTGCCAGCAATCCCAAAGTCAGAATCATCACTCTGGCGCATGAATATGACGCAGAACACCTATTTGCATTGTTTAATCTGGGTGTAAACGGTGCTCTGCTGGACGATGTTTCCCAAACAGCCATAGAACTGGCGTTCCAATTGATTACCGAAGGCGAAAAGATTTACCCGTCAAACCTGGCGTCGATCATGATGGAGCGCTTCCACTTCATGTCGTCGCTTGAACTGGATTCCATCGATATTCTCGGTATCGACCTTTCCCCCCGCGAACAGGAAATTCTCGAATGCCTCTCAAGCGGAGATTCCAACAAGCGCATTGCCATTCGGCTGAATATCTCCGAGGCAACCGTTAAAGTGCACGTCAAAAGCATTCTGCGCAAAATCAAAGTTGATAACCGCACCCAGGCTGCGATCTGGGCATTACGCAGCCAACCCCGCCATCATGGTTACAGCGCGGCCCTCAGCTAAAAAAATGCACACGGTGTGACCTCTCTGGTTGCAACACATAAACCGAAAGCTATTCGCTATTTTGCAAAAACAAACCTCTCGTAAAAGCAAACAGGCATGCAAAGACCAGGTTCCTTCGTATTGCCAACGCTCTTTCACCCCGGATTAACGCCCCGTCCATCATGACCGGGGCGTTCCTTTTTAGGGGGATTGATCATAAACCGGCCGACACATCATCCGGCAGCGGTCAAAGCCCCGAAACCATCCAGGTCCAGCCATCAACAGGCGATGCTGTTACCGGCGGAATGAATGACCGGCCATCACGCCCCAACAGGTTTATCCAGCCATTGATCGTGTAAGTCGCTGCCATGCTTTGCAGAGGTGCATAACGACGATCACTGTCGGCGGCCATAAAGTAGGCGTTAAAAACACCAACCGAGACACCGCCGCCCGAAATCGATGTTCCTCTAAAGCCGGGCAGGACCTGGCCATCGGCCGTGCGAACAATCGCCGTCCCCCCCTTGCTTTTTTCAATCGACAGCAATCCACCATTCGCATCACGCAACATATTGTCAGGGCGAATGTTATAAATCTGGTCATTTATAATCGCCTGACGCGCCGCCCGGCTCATGCCCGGTGCGCCGGTTGGCGTATTAAATGAGTAGGGTTTATTATTGAACTGTGCTTGTCCGTCGGCTGAAAACCCGACCGTAAACAGCACACTGACCAGCACGGGCAAACCATAGCACCGCACGACCTTTTTGAACGTCATAAACCTATTCATGATATCGTCATCCTTTTACAAAAGGTTGCGTCCCTTAAAATCGATATGGTCTGCTTTACGCTCAAAGTCAGGACTAAATGCTTCAATAATACCAATGCCCCGGAACTCATCCCAACGTCGGTAGCAGCGCCCCATCATTCCCCATCCTCACAGGCAATACGAACGCCCCCACCAGGCGCATCACGCAAATGCCTTTCGATAAAAAACGATACAATCGCGGCCTGGGTGCGGGTTGCCACCCCCAAGACACCAAACACATCAACAAGCCATGCCTTTACCTCGGCCTCGCTGCTGCCGACATCCCGGGCGATTTCGCCATTGCTTTTTCCATCCTGAATTTCATGCAGCAAATACCACTCACGATCGGACAATCGCGCCGCCATTCCCTCGGCACTATCGCCCAGCAACAAAAAAACGCTGTCCATTTTACCCGGTAAAATCCAGCAATCCTCGCGTGCGAGTTCGCATATTTCTGTTAACAAAGACGCGGTTGACGAAAACATCAGGGCTGAACTGGCCCGGTCCAAGCGCCTTCCGGGAATATAATTTCCGTCAGGGATAAAAGTGATCAGGGGAATTTGTCGCGCAACATGCGACAGATACCGCATTTGCGAATGGCTTAATAACTCGTTATGTCCCTGGGCAATCAATGCGGCACAATATTGCCCTTCACCACGCCAGGCCAATCGAAAATCGGGGTCTGCCACCGCGCGCCACCCCGTATTATTACCGATCAGTAATTCAATATCTGCGGCATGAAAACCGATAGCCAGGATCTGGCGATCTGTATCGTGAATTTCTTGGGACATGCTCATATCGATATTATTTCCTGCAGAAAGTTAAGCTATTTGATTCAATGCACTTTCTGCCGACATGGCAATACGCCCGATAGCATATTCCTATATAAAATGGGGTATCTCGAAATAATTATCGCAATACCTAAAAATAAAAAATGAACAAAATTGATATAATATTGCTAATCAATTTTACCCATCCAATAATCACTTATGTAGACTAGAACATAAATCCCACTGTGTCATAGTCACCAAAGACAAACGCCAATCAAAACGCCGTTTGACTTTGGGGAAGACTTCAGCAGGGACAGGAAAAATGCTTCGCAAATTAGCAGCAACCGCATTGGCCGCGACAAGCCTCGCAGCTTGCGCGCCGGGACCCGGTTCATATTCACAGAACCGCATTGATCCCATGATCTCCTTTCCGGTTACTGACAACGAAACACCCTACAGCGCCTGTCTGCGCGAACTCAAAGATGTACCGGCAAACCGGCTTCCGATTTTTGCTGTTGGCGAAATTGCCGACAAAACCGGTCAGCTCAATTACGACGAAAACGGCCACGCCGTTTCCCAGGGTGTCAGCGAAATGGTCATGAGCGCCCTTTATAAGTCGGGGAGGGCAAATTTGGTGGAACGCTTTGATTTGCGTATTCCGCTTGCTGAAGTCCGCCTCTCCGAACAGGGCCGTTTAACCCGCAATATCGAACAATATGGCAAAATCCCCGCATCGGATTTCATCCTCGTCGGGGCAGTAACGGAACTCAATTACAACATCCTCAGCGAAGGTGCGCAGCTTTATGTGCGCGGCATTGGCGGGGGTGGCCGAACCGTTGTTATCAATGTGGCAATGGATCTTCGGGTCATCGATTCAAAATCATTCGCCGTCCGCTATGTCAGCTCGCTGCAAAAGCAGATCATGGGCTACGAGGTCAGTGCCGGCGTGTTTCGTTTCTTCGGAATAAATCTTGTCGAATTTGACGCCGGGCGCATCCGGAACGAGCCGCTACAGCTTGGCGTCAGAGCGGTTGCAGAAATGGGGGTCTATCAAATCATGACAGATTTCTTGGGGCTGCCGCAAACACCGGAATGTGCACTTTCCAAAGCCAATGACATGAGTGCGCATCTAGAGCGGTTTTCTTCTTTATCCAAAGACCACAAAGCAAATCAACAGGAGTGAGCGAAATGCTTAAGAAAAAACTGTTGCTGGGGACCCTGATTACGGCAGGTGTACTGGCAACCGGGGTGCCGGCCTATGCGTTTGACAATGTCGAATGGTCCTGGAACGGCAAAGTCGACACCAATGTCGATATTGACCTTAATATTGACGATCCTGCCAATTTTTCAATGGTCGAAATTTTGCAGGAAAAACTCGGCAGCACTTCGGCTTCATCGAACGTCCATGATGTGAAGAACAATCAGCCGATCATGACCGAACAATCCGGCACCTTTACCTTTGAAGGCGAAGCCTGGGCAAACAGTTCCTCAACCAGCCTTGACCCGGATGTGGCCGACTTTAGCGAAACCACATCTGGCAATGTCGATGGCATTGCTGCTGGCCAGGGCACCAACCCGTCTTCCTTTGGCATCGCCAATGGTCCGGCGGGCAACAGCGCGGATTCCGAAGGTGGCGTGACATCAGCCAGTGGTGCCTTTGATGGCGCGGACATCAAGGTTACCGGTGCGGTATATGATCCGTTCGCCGCTGACGGGGTTGGTAACGGTGAAACCGATGGTGTTATCTTTACCGTAACGGTCGACAATATCCAGCCGACCGACAGCTATGATGCGACCACGGAACTGCCTTCGCTCAATGCCACGGCAACCGCACTGGCCAACAACTCCTCCATTTCAGGTGAAGGAATGGTCAATGTTCACGCCGGGCAATTCAACTTCAATGCGGCTGACGGCAACGGCCAGTCCTCGGGTGGCGGGGATGCGGCAACGAACAGCTATGGTATGGGTTCACAAACCAGCCCCAACACCAACCTTTCCGGTGCTTTGGGTCTGACCATGCTGGCCCTGAATGGCGACATTGCGCCTGCATCGGTAACGGCAACGTCCAATGCCTACAACATCAACAACTTTTCGGTTGATGCCGCCGCAACGGCCCTTGCCAACAACATGAACATTTCGGTCAAGCCTGTTACGGCAACCGAAACCGAAACCCCGACCGATGAAACCCCATCCATGTCGACGGCGTTCTTCCCCGGTCACGGTGGCGGCAACTATGGCGGCGATGACGACAATGACGGCATCCAGCCTGATGTTGCTCTCATTGCCGACGTTACGCAGTTCGCTTATGCCGATGTTTCGGCCTCAAGCAACATCTACAACGTCAACCTGAACAACTATACCAACCTTGGCAAGCTTGATCAGCCCGTGATCAATGGTGCTGCGTCCGCCATCGGCAACAACCTGTCGATCAAGGTTGGGGCTCCTGCGATCAACAATTGATAATACCTGCCGTCAAAGAGAGGGCCAAGGCCCTCTCTTTCCCTTCATATCCGACAAAAGGAAATTCCGATGTTTACGGTCTCCCGGTCACAACCGGCCTTACGCCGGCATCCCCGTTCCCGGCAGGTGGCAAAATTACTCGTCCTTGCTACCTTCATCACGGCATTGGGGTCCTTTGCGGCACAGGCACAAATGTTTGAAAAACCCTGGTCTGCCCCTGTTCAGAACCGCGCCTCTCTGGCAGTGGTCATGAAACAGGCAGAATCAGGCATGCTCAGCGGAAATGGCACTGGCAGCGCATCTTCCGGCACAAACAGTCTTACCCAACTGGTCTGTGGTGGTGGCGGCGGAACAGCAAGTGCGACAGCCAACTCCTCCTGCGTCATTCTGAATAATTCCAACGGCACGGTGAATACCGGGCAGGATTCCGTCGGGGATCAAACCGCAAATTCAAATACACAAACCAACACCACGAATTTGAGCGATGCGCTCGAAAACCTGTCCGGCAACTAATAATCAATCAATTAACGATGCCGGATGCCGCCCGCACCCCAAACATCCCGTGGCGGTACTCATGCTCGTTCTGACCCCAATCCGGAACGCCCTCCCGGCCCGCACAACTCCCCATAGTCCCTCGGGCCGGGCTTTTTATATCGTGATAAATGCCGGTTTGCGCAGTTTCACTTGCCCACTGGCACACACCTTACTTACGCTACAAATCCCCTCATTTCCCATCAATCGCCTGCGCCTTGCCCTTGCTCGCACAAGCCGGGATAGATTAGGTTATGGTTCGATCATAAACATACATGAACGCACCCAATACAACCTCGTCACCTGGCCGGTTTTTATCCGGTTGGTTGCATCAAAAACCGGTAAGCCCACCATGACCAAAACAATCAAGACCGTTAACTGGATCCTGCAAAAAGACGGCCGCACACTTTCCGTCCGCACCCACGGGCGCGACAGGTTTTACCTGCCTGGCGGCAAAATCGATGCGGGGGAAACACCGATCATCGCCCTGAAACGGGAAATCCGCGAAGAACTAGGTGTGGAACTGGTGTCCGACACCATCACGGAAATCGGCATTTTTTCCGGGCACGGCCATAACATGCCCGATGATACCCAGGTCCACATGACCTGTTTTCAAGCCGATTATTCCGGCACCCTGGCCCCGTCGCGCGAAATTGCCGAAATGCGCTGGCTTGGCCAGGATGAACGCCACCTGATGGCACCGATGGGCCAAAAAATCACCGCCAAACTGGCCGCTGATACAGCAAGTGAAACACCCCGCCTATAAAATGAAGGAGGCCTAAACATTTCACCTCCTCCATTTCCAGTTCATCTGAGCCAGCCTTCCTGGTCCAGTCAGTTTTACCAACCGGCATTCTCCAAGACCGCTCATCACCTCACGACATGCTAACGGTCTCCGTCTGGCAGTTCCCGGGTCGCGGGGGTGGCACTGCCCGGTATTTCGGATGTCGAGGAATCTGACGGGATCGCCGTTTGTGATTTATCGAGCTGGGGACCCGCCGCACCCGCGCCATCGGCTGGTGGCGTTTTGCCACCCTCAACCAGTTCCCTATCGGCCTCTGCTTCAGGCGGATGATTATCCGCCTGATCTTTCTTGCTGCCATTCTGGCGGGCAAGGCTGCGAATGGCATCTTCCAGGCGGTCAATATCGCGCAAATTGACGTCACGCTGCGGAAACGGAATTTCAATGCCTTCTTCGCGGAACCGCTCTAACACCTCGAACCGGATAGAGCTTGCCACCGCCAGCACATCGCCAATATCGCGCAGGAAGTAACGCAATTCAAAATCCAGTGAACTTTCGCCAAAACCGATAAACACCACTTGCGGTGCCGGATAGCTTAGAATTTCACGGCGTTTATCCGCCATTTCGAGTAAAATATCACGCACCTGGTTGGCATCCGCACTATAGGAAACGCCAATTGGCACAATGCCACGCCCCGACCGTTCCTTCAGCGTCCAGTTCAGAACCCGGTTTGAAATCAGTTCGGAATTGGGGATCACCACCGATGAACGATCAAAGGTCTCGATCTCGGTTGCGCGAACGCGAATATCCTTCACAAAGCCCTGATCTGCCCCAACCACAATCCAGTCGCCCACCTTGATGGGCCGTTCGATCAGCAAAATCAGGCCAGATACAAAGTTGTTCACAATACTCTGCATGCCAAAACCGATACCAACGGAAATAGCACCGGCGATAATGGCAAGGTTTGACAGGTCAACCCCGGCAGCTGACACCGCAATCAGCACCGCAAGGCCAATGCCGACATAGCCGAATATGGCCGACACCGAATGCTGCAAACCCTGATCCAGCTTGGTATTGGGCAGCACACGGGTATTGAGCATCCGCTGGAAAAACCGCATCAGGCTTAACAGCAGCAGGAACAGGAATACGCCAATTAAAATGGCACGCAGGGAAAAATTGATGCTGCCAATCTGGATGCCAACAAACGCCGTCTCGACCGCGCTGATCAAATCCGTCCAGGCAATGTCGGTAAACACCATGATCGCGGTGGGAACCGCGATAATCAGCATCATGGCATCAATCGTCACCCGCAACCAGAAATACAGGGTGCCATGCACAGCATCGGTGGCGTTTTCGTCCTTTTCGGCGTCTGGCTTGATCAAATAGATATGAACCAGCGCCCGCAAAAACTCGCGCAATATCCAATAGCTGGTGGTAAAGGCCAGCGCCAGCATCATGTTTTCCAGCACAAACCGTGCTAGTGCTACATAGCCGACAAAAGACAGAAACGGCAAAATAACCGACACAAACAGCACAACCCGGCGGCAGCGCCGTTCGATCTTGCGCCACCAGCTTTGCTGTTCGTCAATCGCATCATGTTCCCACCAGACACCAAGGGCTGCAATAAACATCACAGCACAAATCAGGGTCATGTTGCTCAAGCTTTGCACAAGCGCAAGATCCAGCGATGCGCCAATCGTTGTCGCGCCTTGCAGCAACACAATGTCAAAGGCAAACACAATAGCAGCAAACAGGGCAGAAATGCCCACCACGCGGGCACCGGTCGTCGTCGTGCCTGCAGATCGCATTTGCGGGGCAAAAGGCGAAAACACACTGCGAACGGACGCCCCGACAAACAGCAGGAACAAGGCGGCAAAAAAGAACTGTGTAATCAGCTCCCCGCCGCTTCCTTCCATCAAATCGCCCTGGGAGGCAATAATGCGATAAAACACAAACAGCAACACGCCCGGCACAATCGCCGTTAGCGTGAAACGTATGCCCGATATCAGGGCCAGCCTGTCATCGCCCTTGGCCTGCCGCCAGCGCAGCGGCAAAAGCCGGAATACCACGACCTCGCCACCAATCAGAGCCGCGGCAATGGCAAACAGCAAAAACACCAGCTCCGGGGCCACATCTTCAAGACGGTCACCAATATGGTCGGCCAGATTGACATCGGAATAACGGCTGCGCACCACTTCGGGCAGGCGCATCGCCTCGGCCCAGCTTTTTTGCCAAACGGCAGGGTCCCACGGCACATCGGCCCGGCTGAAAATACGGCGGGTAAAGCGTTCACGCGACAGACGACCAACCTGGTCCAGCAATTCACCAGCCCGGAAGGCCGCCAGCTCCCCCTGTTTCTGAATACCGCTAACCCGGGCGATTTCCTTGTTTAACCGGTCCCGCTCCGCTGTCACCGCCGGTACTTCCGACGCATCTCCTTCCGGTTTGGGCCCCAGCTTGCCAAGGGCTGCATTCAAACGTTCAAGCTTTTCCTGCGCCAGGGTTTCCAGATCGCGGGTAGAATCAATCGCGCGCTCCAAATCCGACCGGCTATCGGCCAGTTCCCGCCCACTCACACTTGAATTGGACAGTTGCTTCTCGACCGTATCGAAAGTCTTGTTCCAGTGTGCCAGTGTCTTTTGCGAGTTTTCCAGCACATTGGCTTCTTCATTGCCATCGCCATTGCTTTGTGCCCAGGCTCCCCCCGCAAGACCCGCGCTCGCCGATGCCACAAACAGGCCAAACAGAACCAGCATCAATACGCGGCGAAACATGTTCATCTTTTCCCGAACCATCGTAAATTTTCTATCATCCAGCAGGGTATGCGTTTTCTGCCCGATTTGACATGACAGATCAAACGATCCAGTCACCTTATCGTTCCCGTCTCATGTCATGCGCCTCCAAATGACCATCCCACCCAGGACCGGCAAACATGGCATTTTGCAATCGAAGGGAACATATTGTCACACAGATGCCTTTAAACATTGGTTGTTAACGATAAAATCTTAACAAGCCACCCTTACCCGTCATCACAGCGCCACGGACCCACGCCAATGACACCAAAAGCACTGATAAATGCCTTCCGGATAGACCGGACCGGCAAGGGAACGGCCCTTTCAGGCGAGGATTTTGCCACATCGTTTCCTTTAGCGCAGGAGGGAGAATATATCTGGGTCCACCTTGACTGGATGGAACAGGGTGTTGTCGCATGGCTGACCGAAAAGGCCGGGCTGGAAGCCAGTATTGTTGACACCCTAGCCACCCGGGGGACCCGGCCGACGGTTTTGTTTTACGATCATGGCTATTCCATGAATTTGCGCGGGGTCAACCTGAACCAGGAATCCGACCCTGCCGACATGATTTCGGTACGCATCTGGTGTGGCGACAGGCTGGTGATCACATTACGCAATCAGCATATGTTTGCCTTCGATGATATTCGTACCAGCATTGCCCAGGGCGCGGCCCCAACCTGTCGCGATTCCTTTGTTCTGACGGTTGCAGAACGGCTGAATGTCCGGATCGACGCCGAAATTCGCGCGATCGAGGAAAATCTTGATGACCTTGAAGACGAGATTGAGGAAGTGCCGGAAACCAGAACCCTGCCATTGCGTCTGAAAACCGCCGATATGCGCCATCGTTTATCGCGCCTGCGGCGCCATATCGCCCCGCAGCGCGATGCCCTCGCCAAATTTTACGATCAAAAACCAACCTGGGATGACAAAATCCACAAACGCCGGGCCCGCACCCTGACCGACCGCGTCACCCGCATGGTCGAAGAGCTCGACAGCCTGCGCGAACGCATCCAGATCGCCAATGACAGCCTGATGGCCGTTGAAACCGAGCGCATGAACCGCACCATGTATTGGCTGACCGTCATTGCCGGGCTTTTCCTGCCCATCAGTTTTGTCACCGGCCTGTTGGGCGTCAATGTTGGCGGCATTCCTGCGGCAAACACCAGTTGGGGCTTTTGGGCCGTGTCTATCATTCTGGCGTTGCTAGTGGGTGTGGAAATCTGGCTGTTTAAAAAAATGCGCCTGATCTGACCGCCCGTTCCCCAGATTTTGCAAGCAGAACAGCATCGCGCTTATTGCAATGCACCAAGGCGATGTTTTATGTCTTTTTAGTTTGTGAAACTTGATTTTTCATTGCCCGGCCAAATATCCCCGCCGATATGAAAGGGTATTTTCAGGGCAAAGATATGCCAGCTTTGCATAACCCGCATGCCGCATATCGCTACTGAGCGAAAGTGACCGAATGTCTTCTGACGGCCCGCTATCCCGATACCGCAAAAAAATTGCCGATGGTGAACTCACCCATGATGCCATGCAGGAACTTTGCGCCGAAAAACTGCAAAGCCTGTTTAACGCCTTGCGTGATTATCGCCCCAATAATGGCAAAGGCACCTGGTTTGAACGGTTTGGCCTGGCAAAACGCCGTAACGACCCGGAGCCGCCCCAGGGATTATATATTTACGGCGAAGTCGGGCGCGGCAAGTCCATGCTGATGGATCTGTTTTACGAAACAGCACCGGTTGAACATAAACGCCGGGTGCATTTCCATGATTTCATGCAGGATGTGCATGACCGACTGCACAAATTTCGCAAAACCCGCAGCGACAATGAATCTGACCCCATTCCGCCAATTGCCAAAGACCTGGCAAAGCAAGCCTGGCTGCTGTGCTTTGACGAAATGCAGATCACCGATATTACCGATGCCATGATTGTCGGCCGGCTATTTGAACACTTGTTCGATCAGGGGGTGGTTGTTGTTACCACATCAAACCGCGTGCCCGATGATCTTTACAAGGATGGCCTGCAACGCCAGAACTTCCTGCCCTTCATCGACATGATCAAGGAAAAACTTGATGTGCTGGAACTTGCCAGCCGCACCGACTATCGCATGCGCCACCTGACGGCGGCCGACGTTTTTGTCTATCCCGCCGATGATAAAACCCCGGCCCGGATTGACGAGCTGTTTGCCAAAGTGACCGAAGGCGCACGGGTAGAAGCCAGCAGCCTGCGGGTCAAGGGCCGCGATATTGCCATTCGCGCCGCAGGTGCGGGTGTTGCGCGTTTCAGTTTCGAGGAACTTTGTACCCGCCCGCTTGGCCCGGGCGACTATATTGCGCTGGCAACCCATTTCCATACCATCGTCATTGACCTGATCCCGCAAATGCCTGCCTCCCGGCGTGACTGGGCCAAGCGTTTCAACACGCTGATTGACGCCATGTATGAACATAAAACCAACCTGATCTGCGCAATGGAAAGCAAACCCGAAGACCTTTATACCGATGGCGATTTCTCGTTTGAATTTCAGCGCACGGTCTCCCGCCTGACGGAAATGCGCAGCCAGGAATATCTGGACCAGCACCACCTGACCTGATCCCCCCCCCTATCGCGATGGTTACACGCCGTTCCTTGGCCCAAAGGTAACCATCCGCCGCCAGAACAAAACCGCCCGGTAGCGCCCAATCGCTGCAAACAGCATCCCTTGGCCCGCACGGGCGGTTTTCGTTTATCAGGCCAGAATGATACCGGTAACATCGCGTGTTTTCATCGGTTTGGCGCCAAACACGATACAGAATCGCCCAGCAATTTACGACTCCAAGACCAATAGCTGACCGGGCTACCCCACAATTCAACCCAGACACGCCCGCCTAAGATAGAATCTTGCGCAAAAGCAATCTACAGGGGGCAAAAACAGCAGAATATTTTATCAGATTGATTGATTTAACGTCCCGCTGGTCGCATGGCTGATCCCCAATTCGCGCAAACCTTGGAAGTTTTACAAGGTGAAACATCTTAAATTTGTGTCACTGCCAAACTGTTAGGCAGTGCTCTGCAACATAGAGCGCCAGTGTTTATCACGCCTTGCGCTTGTTTCGCACGCGCAACATGATCGCTTTTTAAGCGTTTAGACAATAGTCGCAACATTCGCCGAACTGGCGGTTTTCCGCGTCAAAACAACGGCGTTTCCCCTTGTAAAACGGGACGAATCGGTTTACCACACTCGGTGTTTGCGACCGAATGTTTCGCGTTCGCAGGTTTACATTTTCAATCGCGCTCCCCAGTTAAGTTTTCAATACTCCGGAAGCGCAATAGGGAAGAAGGTAACGGAATGGCCCGCAACAAGATCGCGCTCGTCGGCGCTGGCAATATCGGTGGTACTCTGGCCCACCTCGCTGGCCTGAAAGAGCTTGGCGACGTCGTCCTTTTCGACATCGTTGATGGCATGCCGCAGGGCAAATCGCTTGATATTGCTGAATCCTCACCCGTCGACATGTTCGATGCCGACCTCAAGGGCAGCAGCGACTATGCTGATATCGCCGGTGCAGACGTTGTTATCGTCACTGCAGGTGTTGCCCGTAAACCGGGCATGAGCCGTGACGACCTGATCGGCATCAACACCAAAGTCATGACCCAGGTTGGTCAGGGCATCAAAGAACATGCCCCGGACGCGTTTGTTATTGTCATCACCAACCCGCTTGATGCGATGGTCTGGGTGATGCAGCAGGCAACCGGCTTTGATCCGAAAAAAGTTGTCGGCATGGCCGGCGTTCTGGACTCTGCCCGTTTCCGTTACTTCCTCGCCGAAGAATTCAAGGTATCGGTCAAAGACGTTACCGCCTTCGTTCTGGGCGGCCACGGCGACACGATGGTCCCGTCGATCCGTTATTCGACCGTTGCCGGTATCCCGGTTCCCGACCTGATCAAAATGGGCTGGACCACGCAGGAAAAGATCGACCAGATCGTTCAGCGTACCCGTGATGGCGGTGCCGAAATCGTTGGCCTGCTCAAAACCGGTTCGGCATTCTATGCCCCGGCAGCATCGGCCATCGCAATGGCTGAAAGCTACCTTAAAGACCAGAAGCGCGTGATGCCCGTTGCAGCTTACCTGAGCGGCCAATACGGCGTTGACGGCCTTTATGTCGGTGTCCCGGTTGTTCTGGGCGCTGGCGGTGTTGAACGCGTTGTCGAGATCAATCTCGATTCCGAAGAACAAGAGAACTTCAACAAGTCTGTGGCGGCCGTTCGCGGTCTTGTCGACGCCGCCAAGGGCATGCTGTAAGAAACGCGGAACGGGCCGGTTTTTACCAACTGGCCCGTTTTTCTGTCATTGCCCTGATTGGAATTTTTCAAGGTAATGGCCGCGCGGATCGCAACAACGTCCCTATTGCAAGCGGGACATTGAAACCACGATTTCTGACCCACAGGAAATCGTACGGAAGGCAAGAAAGCGACCGAACATGAACATTCATGAGTACCAGGCGAAAGAAATTCTTCGCAAATACGGTGTGACCGTGCCGAACGGCAAGGTTGCCTATACCGCACAGGAAGCCACCGAAGCGGCTCAGTCCCTTGCGGGCCCCGTCTATGTCGTCAAGTCCCAGATCCATGCTGGTGGCCGCGGCAAAGGCACCTTCAAGGAAGCCACTGCCGGTGACAAAGGCGGCGTTCGCGTCGTTAAAAGTGTCGAAGAAGTCGGCACCAATGCAGGCCAGATGCTGGGCGCGACCCTGGTTACCCACCAGACCGGGCCGGACGGCAAGGAAGTAAAGCGCGTCTATATCGAAGAAGGTTGCGACATCGCACGCGAACTGTATCTCTCGGTTCTCGTGGATCGTGGCTGCTCGCGCATCATTTTCATGGCCTCGACCGAAGGCGGCATGGACATCGAAGAAGTCGCTGCCGAAACCCCGGAAAAGATCGTCACCGTTGACATCGACCCGGCTGCCGGTTTCTCAGGCTTCCACGGCCGCAAGCTGGCTTTCGCCCTGGGCCTCGAAGGCAAGCAGGTTTCCAAGGCTGTCAAATTCATGACCGCCATGTATAACTGCTTCCTCGATACCGACGCATCGATGGTTGAAATCAACCCGCTGGTCGTGACCGGGGATGGCGACATCATCGCGCTCGATTGCAAAATGAACTTTGACGACAACGCCCTGTTCCGTCATCAGGACATCGAAGCCCTGCGCGACGAAGACGAAGAAAACCCCGCCGAACTCGAAGCTGCCAAGCACAGCCTCAACTATGTCAAGCTCGATGGCACCATCGGCTGCATGGTCAACGGTGCTGGCCTTGCTATGGCAACCATGGACATCATCAAGCTTTATGGCGGCGAACCGGCCAACTTCCTTGACGTTGGCGGCGGCGCCACCAAAGAACGTGTCACCACCGCATTCAAGCTGATCCTGTCTGATCCGAATGTCGAAGGCATTCTGGTCAACATTTTTGGCGGCATCATGCGTTGCGACGTCATTGCGGATGGTGTGGTTGCTGCGGCACGCGAAGTCAGCCTGAATGTTCCGCTGGTCGTGCGCCTTGAAGGCACGAACGTTGATCTCGGTAAGAAGATCCTTGAAGAATCCGGCCTGCCGATCGTGTCGGCCGACAATCTTGCCGACGCCGCCGAAAAGGTGGTCAAAGCTGTGAAGGAGGCCGCGTAACCATGGCTGTTCTCGTCGATAAAAACACCAAAGTTCTCTGCCAGGGTTTCACCGGTTCGCAGGGCACGTTCCACAGCGAACAGGCCATTGCCTATGGCACCAAAATGGTTGGTGGCGTCACCCCGGGCAAAGGTGGCACCAAGCACCTTGACCTGCCGGTTTTCAACACGGTTGCCGAAGCAAAGCACGTGACCGAAGCCAACGCATCGGTCATTTATGTGCCGCCGCCCTTCGCAGCGGATGCCATTCTGGAAGCCATTGATGCCGGCATCGAACTGGCTGTCTGCATCACCGAAGGTATTCCGGTTGCGGACATGGTGCGCGTCAAGCGCGCCCTGTCGGGTTCCAATACCCGCCTGATCGGCCCGAACTGCCCGGGTATCATTACCCCGGATGAATGCAAAATCGGCATTATGCCCGGCCACATTCACCGCCGTGGCAAAATCGGTATCGTTTCACGGTCCGGTACGCTGACCTACGAAGCCGTTGCCCAGACCACGGCAGCCGGCCTTGGCCAGTCCACCTGTATCGGTATCGGTGGCGACCCTGTGAATGGCACCAACTTCATCGATTGCCTCGACCTGTTCCTGAAGGATCCGGAAACCGAAGGCATCATCATGATTGGTGAAATTGGCGGTTCTGCCGAAGAAGAGGCTTGCGAATTCCTCCAGGCTTCCAAAGTAAAGAAACCAGTAGCTGGCTTCATCGCCGGTGTTTCCGCCCCTCCGGGTAAGCGCATGGGCCATGCCGGTGCGATCATTTCCGGTGGCAAGGGCACTGCAGAGGCGAAAATGGAAGCAATGCGCAGCGCTGGTGTTCACGTTGCCGATTCCCCGGCAAGCCTTGGCTCGACCATGCTCAAGGCTTTGAAAGGGTAATCAGGGTAATCAGAGGAAAGGCAAAGGAAGGCGTAATCCCTTTGGGGTGGACGCCTTCCACGACCACAAATGAAACCTCAAGATATTGACACGATTCTAACCGAGTCGAATGCAACTTATATCGCGGAACTCTACGCCCGGTATCTGGAAAACCCCCAGTCGGTAGACCAGAGCTGGGCTGACTTTTTTGCAGGGTTGCAGGACGACGCATCCGACCTCCTCGCCGAAATGCGCGGTCCGACCTGGCAGCCACGGGAAACCAAGGTTGTGGGCGGCATGGAAGGTTACGACGTATCCCAGGGATACAGCGAACGTCCGGTCAATGGCGGTTACGCCCCGGTCGCGGCTGCGCAAGCACCCGCAGCCCAGGGTGGCGCCGTTAATTCCGATGCCATCCGGGCGGCTGCAAACGATTCAATTCGCGCCCTGATGCTGATCCGCTCCTATCGTGTGCGGGGTCATCTGGAAGCCAATCTTGATCCGCTGGGTCTTGCCCCGCGTGATCCGCATCCGGAACTGCATCCGAAAACCTATGGCTTCACCGAAGCCGATATGGACCGCCCCATTTTCATCGCCAATGTGCTTGGCCTTGAAACGGCGACCATCCGCCAGATCGTATCGATGGCCCGCAAAACCTATTGCGGTTCAATCGGTATTGAATTCATGCACATTCAGGAACCTGAACAGAAAGCATGGATTCAGCAGCGGATTGAAACCATCGGCAATCAGACCGAATTTACCAAGCGTGGCAAAGAGGCCATTCTGGATCGTCTGATCGAAGCCGAAGGTTTTGAGAACTACCTTCACACCAAATATGTCGGCACCAAGCGTTTTGGTATCGACGGTGGCGAAGCCCTTATTCCGGCCCTCGAACAGATTCTCAAGCGCGGCAGCCAGCTTGGCATTCGCGAAGTGGTCTTCGGGATGCCGCACCGTGGCCGTCTGAACGTTCTGGCCAACGTGATGTCCAAACCGTTCCAGGCGATTTTCTCGGAATTCATGGGCAATCCGTCCAAGCCGGACGATGTCATGGGCTCGGGTGACGTGAAATATCACCTTGGCACCTCGGCCGACCGCGAATTTGACGGCAACGTTGTTCACCTGTCGCTCACCGCGAATCCTTCGCACCTGGAAGCGGTAAACACCATTGTTCTGGGTAAGGTTCGCGCCAAACAGGCCCAGCGCAAGGACACCGCCCGCGAACAGGTCATGGGTATTCTGCTGCATGGTGACGCGGCCTTTGCCGGTCAGGGCCTTGTTGCCGAAACCTTCGATCTGTCGCATCTGAAGGGCTACCGCACCGGTGGTACCATTCACTTTGTCGTCAACAACCAGATCGGCTTTACCACAAAACCGTCTGATTCGCGCTCTTCGCCCTATTGCTCGGATATCGCCAAGGTCGTTCAGGCCCCGATCATCCATGTCAATGGCGACGATCCCGAAGCCGTTGTTCATGCAGCGCGCATCGCGACCGAATTCCGCCAGGAATTCAAGCAGGATGTCGTGATTGACATGTTCTGCTATCGCCGCTTTGGCCACAATGAAAGCGACGAACCGGCATTCACCCAGCCCAAAATGTATGACGTGATCGGCAAACACCCGACCACCAAGGACATTTACGCCCAGCAGCTGATCAAGGAAGGTGTTTTCACCGACGATCAGGTCAAGGAACGCATTGAAAAATTCCACAACCATCTGGATGAGGAATTCAAGGCGTCCGAAAACTACCGCCCGAACAAGGCGGACTGGCTGGAAGGCAAATGGTCGGGGCTGGCATCCAGCCACGGCGAAGATGCGGACTGGATCGGTGAAACCGGGGTTGACGAAAACCTGTTGCAGGAAATTGGCCGGGCGCTTTCAACCCCGCCCAGTGATTTTGACATCAACCGCAAAATCCTGCGCCAACTTAAAGCCAAGGCCAAAATGTTCGAGACCGGTGAAGGGATCGACTGGGCCACGGCAGAAGCCCTGGCATTTGGTTCATTGATGTGCGAAGGCACCCCCGTTCGTCTGTCCGGTCAGGACAGCCAGCGCGGGACGTTTTCACAGCGTCATTCCAAACTGGTTGATCAGACCACCGAAGCCAAATACACCCCGCTGAACAATATCCGCACCGGCCAGGCCGAGCTTGAGGTCCTCAACTCGCCCTTGTCCGAAGCCGGGGTTCTCGGGTTTGAATATGGCATCACCCTTGCCGAACCGCACTCGCTGGTTTTGTGGGAGGCCCAGTTTGGCGACTTTGCCAACGGTGCCCAGGTGATCATCGACCAGTTTATCAGCTCTGGTGAAGCCAAATGGCTGCGTATGTCCGGTCTGGTCATGCTGCTGCCGCACGGCTTTGAAGGCCAGGGTCCGGAACACAGCTCGGCCCGTCTGGAACGGTATCTGCAGCTTTGTGGTGAAAACAACATGCAGGTGGCGAATTGCACCACCCCTGCAAACTATTACCACATCCTGCGCCGTCAGATCCGCCGCAGTTTCCGTAAGCCGCTGATCCTGATGACGCCAAAATCACTGCTGCGTCACAAACAGTGCGTATCGAACCTGTCCGAATTTGCAGCCGGCACGACCTTCCAGCCTGTTCTGGCCGAAACGGCCAAACTGGTTGAAGACAAAAAGGTCAAACGTGTCGTTCTGTGCTCGGGCAAGGTTTATTATGACCTGTTGGCAGAGCGCGAAAATCGCGGCATCGAAGATGTTGCCATCGTGCGCGTCGAACAGCTTTACCCGTTCCCGGAAAAGGAACTGAGTGAACAGCTCTCGCGTTACAGCAATGCCGATGTGGTCTGGTGTCAGGAAGAACCCGAAAATATGGGTTCGTGGTACTTTGTCGATCGTCGTATCGAAAAAGTCCTGACCGGCATCAAACACAAAACGTCGCGTCCGGTTTATGCGGGTCGCGCCACGGCAGCGTCCCCGGCAACGGGTCTTCTCAAGGTTCACCTGCGCGAGCAGGCGGAACTGGTTGACGCCGCACTGAGCGTAAAATGATTACACAGACAGGCAGGGACCCCTCCCTGCCTGTCTGGTCACAACATAATTTTATTTGAAATCGGCAACCCCACATTGCCTTTTTAAAAACGGTCGAGGAAAAAATGGCGACTGAAGTAAAAGTTCCCGCACTGGGCGAATCTGTTAGCGAAGCGACGATTGCCAAATGGTACAAAAAAGTCGGCGACGCCGTTGCTGCTGACGAACCGATTGTCGAACTTGAAACCGACAAAGTAACCGTCGAAGTCAATGCGCCGGTTGCCGGTGCCATCGCTGAACTGGTTGTTGGCGAAGGTGACGAAGTCGAAGTTGGCGCCCTGATCGCCATGATTAACGAAGGGGCTGAAGGGTCCGCTTCCAAGGAAGATTCTTCTGCCAAAGAAGAAGCCCCGGCCAAGGAAGAAGCTGCTCCGGCAAAAGAAGAGCCGAAAGCTGAAAAACCGGCTGCGGCCAGTGCGCCTGCAACCCAGACCGCCAATACCGACCATCCGCTGGCCCCGGCCGTGCGCAAGCTGGTTGAAGACAATAATCTTGATGCCTCGAAAATTCCGGCATCGGGCAAAGACGGCCGCCTGACCAAGGGCGACGTTCTGGATTATCTGGAAGGTGGCAAGCCTGCACCGCGCGCCGCCGCATCGGCACCGGCGGCACCTGCCGGTCCGAAACCGCAGCGTGACCTGCGCGACGGTGAAGAACGTGTCAAAATGTCCAAGCTGCGCCAGACCATTGCGCGCCGCCTGAAAGAAGCCCAGAACACGGCAGCCATGTTGACGACCTATAACGAAGTCGACATGACCAACCTTCTGGCCTGCCGGAACAAATACAAGGACGGCTTTGAAAAGAAACACGGCGTGAAACTTGGTTTCATGTCCTTCTTCATCAAGGCCTGCACCACCGCGCTGAACGAATGGCCGGCGGTGAATGCCGAAATTGACGGCGATAGCTTCATCTATAAAAACTACTGCGATATCGGCGTCGCCGTTGGTACCCCGCAGGGTCTGGTGGTTCCCGTTATCCGTTCGGCTGAAAAGAAAACCTTTGCCGATCTGGAAAGCACCATTGTCGATTTCGGCAAGCGTGCACGCGACGGCAAGCTGGGCATGGATGAAATGACCGGCGGTTCGTTCACCATCTCCAACGGGGGTGTTTTCGGGTCGCTTCTGTCCTCCCCGATCCTCAATGCGCCGCAGTCCGGTATTCTGGGCATGCACAAAACCCAGATGCGCCCGGTTGCCATTGATGGCAAGGTTGAAATCCGCCCGATGATGTATCTGGCCCTGTCCTATGACCACCGTATCATTGACGGCCGCGAAGCGGTGTCGTTCCTGGTCCGCGTCAAGGAATGTATCGAAAATCCGGAACGCATCCTGCTCGATATCTGATCAGACAAAAGGATCAAAGAACTCATGAGCGAGAACTACGATATTGTCGTGATCGGCGGCGGACCTGGCGGTTATGTTTGCGCCATCCGCGCCGCACAGCTTGGCCTCAAGGTTGCCTGCGTTGAAAAACGCGGCACCCTGGGCGGCACCTGCCTGAATGTCGGGTGCATTCCGTCCAAGGCGCTTTTGCATTCGTCGCACCTGTTTGAAGAAGCCAACGAGCATTTCGATACCCACGGCATCGAAATCAACAGCCCGAAGGTCAATCTTGAAAAGATGATGGCCCGCAAGGACAAGGTGGTTGACTCCAACGTCAAGGGCATCGAATTTCTGTTCAAGAAAAACAAGGTGACTTACATCAAGGGTGCGGGCGAAATCGTCTCGGCAACCGAGGTGAAAGTTGATCTGCTTGATGGCGGTGAAGAAACCCTTTCTGCCAAAAACATCGTCATTGCCACCGGTTCGGAAGTGACCCCGCTGCCGGGCGTGGAAATTGATGAAAAGCAGATCGTCTCCTCCACCGGCGCACTGGAACTTTCTTCGGTTCCGAAAAAGCTGGTTGTGATCGGTGCAGGCGTAATCGGCCTGGAACTGGGTTCGGTCTGGCGTCGTCTTGGGTCGGAAGTCACGGTTATTGAATATCTTGACCGTATCCTGCCGGGCATGGATGGCGAACTGGCCAAACAGACCCAGCGCATTTTCGCTAAACAAGGCCTGGAATTCAAACTGGGTCACAAAGTGACCGGCGCGAAAACCACCAAGGGCGGCGTGAAGCTGTCGGTTGAGCCGTCCAAGGGTGGCGATGCCGAAGAAATCAAGGCCGATGTGGTTCTGGTTGCCATCGGGCGTCGCCCGTTTGTCACCGGCCTTGGCCTGGACAATGCGGGCGTTGAGCTGGACGAACGTGGTCGCGTTAAAACCGACGAGCATTTCCAGACCAACGTTCAGGGCATTTTCGCCATTGGCGATGCCATTGCTGGTCCGATGCTGGCCCACAAGGCCGAAGAAGACGGCGTTGCCCTGGCCGAAATGCTGGCCGGTGAAGAAGGCCATGTCGATTACGGCAAGGTCCCGGGTGTTGTTTACACCTGGCCGGAAGTGGCGGCGGTTGGTAAAACCGAAGAACAGCTTAAGGACGAAGGTGTCGACTATTCGGTTGGCAAATTCCCCTTCACCGCCAATGGCCGTGCCAAGGCAATGGAAAGTACCGAAGGTTTCGTCAAAATCCTGGAAGACAAAAAAACGCACCGCGTCGTCGGTTGCCACATTGTCGGCCCGGCTGCTGGCGACCTGATTGCCGAAGTTGTTCTGGCAATGGAATATGGCGCTTCTGCCGAAGACATCGCGCGCACCTGCCATGCCCATCCGGCACTGGGTGAGTCGGTCAAGGAAGCGGCCCTCGCCGCCGATGGCCGCGCCATCCACATGTAATTTCTGACATATCCTGTCAGCCAAACGGCCGCTCCTTTCGGGGCGGCCGTTTTTGTTTTTGTCTCCCCCTGACGAAGCGATTTCCATACAGTTCGCCGCAACCAAACAGAAATTGGCAATCTTTGCCAATAACGCTACACTTACCCGATCAGAAGGAGGTGCGACATGCCCACCAGAAATGTCAATTTGACCGACGATCAGGATGCCTTCGTTGAGGAAATGGTGAAATCTGGCAAATATCAAAACGCCAGTGAAGCCATGCGCGATGCCGTGCGCGGATTGCAGCAACGCTGGAGAGAAGACGAACTTAAGCTCGAGCTATTACGCAAAAGCATTGATAGCGGCATGGCGGACCTTGAAAACGGCAATTACGACGATATGGATGACGCAGGGCTTGAATCCTGGCTTGCCGGAACGGGCACCCCGGCAGGAGCATAACATTTGGCAGCACACTATCGGCTTACAGCATCGGCCAAAGCCGACATTGCCAAGGTTCTGAGCGAAAGTGCATTCCGGCATGGACAGGATGCACGCAGTCGTTACGCCGACTTGATCCTTGCAGCACTAAAACGGATCGCAAATGCCCCTAACGGAAATTTGACAGTTGATCGTACAGATTTACGTTCAGACATCCGCTGCTTTCATATTCGCCATAGTCGCTTCGAAAGCACAGAACAGCCGTTTGGCCGCCCTGTGCATGTCATCTTTTACCGATCCACAGGATCTGGCATTATCGAGGTCATCCGCGTGTTGCATGAGAGCATGGACCCCACCCGCCATATGTGACCGAATGCCAAGGCGCTTATCCGGTCTTCCCCGTCAGCGCATCGGCAACCGTGCTGATCCAGTTATATTCAAGTTCGGTACTTTCTGGCGACTGCGCCAATTGCCAGCCCATCACGCCACCAAAACTGTTCCCGTATTTGGCAACCAGCGGGGCCACAACATCGTTGCAAAACGCATCGGTCGGCAAAAAACCCGTCCCGGCGTTATCCGGTGTGGTTGGTTTACCCACCAGCAGCTTTTCCACCGGCAAACCCTGTTCGACCAAACCAACAATACTTGTCCGATAAGATGGCGTGCCGATGGTTCCTGCCACCTTCGCCGCCTGCTCTTTGCCATCATCCCCAACATAATCGGGATTATTGTAATACTGGATATTCAGATAATCGATTGCGTCACCCGCCTGCCGCATCACCTCCATATAGGTTGCACCATAAAAAGCATGGTCAAAATAGGGCGGTTGTGGTGCGTGGGTAATGATATATTGCGGCGCAGGCAATCCGGCCCGCAATTTTTTAGTCAGATTGACCAGGAAGGCCACCGCATCATAGCCACCGTTTTGCTGCGCAACATTGGCCAAGTTGGCTGTGTCTTCCCAATCAATGTCAATGCCGTCAAATTTATATTCTTTGACAAATTCGATCAACGCCTCAACAAAAGCATCAAAGTTTGTCACACAGGTCTGCCAAGATGCTGTCGTAAAACTTCCGCCACCAACCGCTACCAGAATTTTACGCTTCCCGCCTTCTTTGGCCGGAACAATATCTTTATTATCGATCGCGGATTTAAGCGGCCAGTCCATTTCAAGATTGCATTTCCCGTCTTTAAAACACGCATTTGAAATAAAGCTCTGGATACCGATGGTGCAGGCTGTTCCCACCAGTTTGGAAACCGGCGCATTACCATTATCGGTATACATCACGTTTTGAAGTGTTTGCATCGATCAGGCCTTTCATGTGAAATCAGTGCCTATCGACGTAACGCCTGCATATTTGTGATCAAAGTCTCCTGATCAAGCGGCGGCAAACCGCCAATATAAAAGGGGATACAGCCGCTGCCATATCCCCTTTTTTGGAATCTGCACGGGTGCAAAAGTTATGTTGCCGAACCAGGATTTTGCGCCATCCAGTCCGTAACCAGGGCTGCGATATCGGCACTGTTATCGTCCATCATGGGCACATGGCTATTGCCACGAATGCCCATCGCGGGCAAATCCATCTCGCGGGTCTGTTTACCGGCTGCGGCCAGCACCTCACGATACTGGTCGGTGGCGGCGCGGTATTTTTTCCACGACGGCACGTCTTCAATAAAATCGCCCCAGATAAACAAATGTGGAATGTCGCCCATGCAGGCGACATCCTCGGAGGCCAAACGCGGCGCACCGGCAGGTTCAATCACCACAACCGACCGCACGAGATGCGGCACCCGGCGCACCATATTGAGGGCAAACCATCCCCCCTGGCTATGCGCCACTAAATGCACCGGCCCAACCTTCTCCAGCAACGCCTGATAGGCATCAAGCGTCATGTCATCATGGGTGGTCCAGCGCGGAACAAGCTGGGCCGCCAGTGCATCAAAGGCCGAAACCGGAAAACGCTGCCCCTGATAAGGCTCGCGCGCCGCATAAGAAGAACGCGCCCCCACCCGATACATGCTCCAGGCTTCTTCCTTGGTACGGAAAACCGGCCCGGTATCATAAATCTGCGGAAAAGGAGACCACGATGCCCGGCCACGTTCGACCGCATCCGTCACGATCACATCATAGCCCGCCTGCAAAAACAGCCACTGCCAACCAGGGCGGCCATCCGGTGTGGTTTCCCAAGTCACACCCGTCATGGCCCCGCCATGCCAAAACATCACCGGTTCAGCATGTCGTGGTGCGGCCAGTTTAACATGGTTGGCATAAAGCTGACCGGTCACATAAGAACCGTTCAGGTCAACTTCGCGCGCCATACCTTCCCCGGCAACCCGCATCATCAGGCGGGGCTGGTTGCTAAGTTCAACGGTATCGCCCCCAATATGAAAGCTGGCGATTTCCGAAATGGTCACATTCTGCTGGGCAATTTTGGACAAGGGCACATTCATAATCCTGCCTCCACACCAATATCCGAGGCCCCAATATTTTGCGGGTCCAGCGCAATCAGGCGAACACGCACCGAGGTGGCAAATTTCTGTGCCAGATAATGGGCAATCGCATCGGCACAAGCCTTGCGAATTTCCATCGACCGGCTTTCAGATGCCCGATGTTCGAGCTTTGCCAGCAGCGCACATCCCCGCACCACCCCCAGTGCCGGAACAAACATGATCTGTTCGGTACCGGCACGCGGGGCCAGATGTTCCCGGATAATTCCCAACAAATGGTCGGCAACGTCATCTGCCACCAAAGTCAACGGTTCGACCAGCGCAGGGCTGACCGTCAGGGTTAAAATAGGCATATCGCGAATTTTCCAGTTAACGACCATAGGCCAGTTCAGGCAGCCAAAGGCTGACTTGCGGCACAAAAGTCACAATCATAAGCAGCAACATCAGGATCAGGACAAAAGGCAGCGTTCCGCGAATGACGGTCGCCATCCGTTCACCTGAAATGTTCTTGAGAATGAAAAGGTTAAGGCCAACCGGCGGGGTCAGAAGGGCCAGTTCCATATTCAGAACCACGACCAGACCGAAATGCACCGGGTCAATACCGAGATGGCTGATAATCGGCAGGACCAGCGGCACAAAAATCAGGATGACCGAAATCACCTCGAGGAACATGCCCAACACAAACATGATCAGGTTCGCCAAAAGCAGGAACTGCCAGTCATTCAGCCCCCATTCCGTCACCATTGCCGCAATCGACCGGGTGACACCGGCACTGGTCAGCCAATGACCAAATGCAAGCGCGGACAGAATAATCACGATAATCACCGCTGTCTGACGAATCCCTTCGGACAGCACATCGGGAATGTCGCGCAACGGAACTTCGCGATAAATGAACACACTTACGATAATGGCGGCAAAGGCGGCCACACCCGCAGCCTCGGAGACAGTCACAAAACCCGTATAAATACCGCCCAGAACCACCAGTGGAATAAACAGGGCCGGTATCGCCTCGCGGCAACAAGTAAGCATTTCGGCAAAAGACATGCGGTCTTCAAGCGGCAATTTGTTTTTGCGCGAATACCAAATGATATAGGCGACAAACAGCGCACCCTGCAGCAAACCGGGGATCACGCCGGCCAAAAACAGGCGCGGCACCGATGCCTCGGCAATCAGACCATAGATCAAAAGCGGCAGGCTTGGTGGAATCAAAATGCCCAGCGTGCCCGCAGCCCCCACCGTCCCGACCGAAAAGCTGGCCGGATAGTTTCTGCTGGCCATCGTCGGAATAAGGGCGGTGCCCATTGCCATTGCCGTTGCCACCGATGATCCGCAAATGGCGGCAAAAAACGTCGTGGCAATCACACAAACAATCGCCAAACCACCCCGGTTACGCCCGGCAATGGTCCCGGCAAAATTGATCAGGGCACGGGTGATCCCACCGCGTTCCATAAAGGTTGCGGCAATCACGAATAACGGCACCGCCACCAGGGTTTGCGAATTCATTTCATTGGCAAATTGCTGTGCCAGCGAAATAAGGGGTACGCCATCTACCAGCCAGCCAATGACCGCCAGGCAGCCCAGCACAAGATAAATCGGTACCCCGGCCAGCAGCATGATGAAAAACAGCGCCAGCATTAACCAGATAATCATGGGAATTTTGTCCGTTAATCAGCGCTTACAGAAGACGCGCGGCTTTCGGTCAGACGTTTGATGAGCAGCATCACATAACGCAGCATCGAAAACCCGTAACCAAACGGCACTGCAAGATAGAAAATCCACATCGGGAAACGCAGCGAACTGTCGCTGATTTCGCCAAATCGCAGGCCGAATTGCACCATTTGAATACCGGCCACAAAAATGACCGCACAAAAACCGGCCCCGACCAGCAATACAACGATTTCCAGTATTTTGCGCATGCGGCGCGAAAACTGGTCCACCACCAGATCGGCGCGAACGTGGTTGTCCTGTGCCACCAGCGACGGCAGACTGAGCATCGTGGCCCAGCCCACCAGATAGACGGTTACTTCCGCCCCCCAATCGGGCAAATATGCGGGGGCCAGATATCGCAATACCGTCTCTCCCACGATCAGGATAATCGCCAGAACGGCCATTATCCCGATCAGGAATTTTTCAGCACATCCAAGAACGCTCGAAACCCGGCTAACGAAATTTACCATAGTCACGTTCTTCTCCGTCACCGGTTCAATGGTTACTGTGCTGCGGCAATGGCGTCGGAAACGCGCGCGATGAAATCCTTGTCCATGTCAAGCTCATCAACGATTTCCGGCTGGGCCTTCATTAATTTTACCCGCATCACTGCCAGGTCTTCGGGCTTGGCATCGATGGTTTCAATGCCGTGCTCCGCATTGATCTTGCGGGCATCAATCTGAGCATCCGCCGCAACGGTACGCACCTGGTCAACCATGTTTTCCCAGGTATCGCGCATCAGATTTTGCAAATCTTCCGGCAACCTGGACCATGCTGCCTGGCTGATGATCGGCACATATTCAATAAAGGCCTGCTTGTCTTCATAGGCATATTTAATGCCGGCATCCCAAAGTTTCGAGCTGGCAACCGATTCCTGGGTTGCCCAGATGGCCGAAACGACATCGGTCTGCAGTGCCTGGGGCACATCAGACCACGCGATCTGAACCGGGTTGGCCCCAAACACCCGATACCGCGCCAGTGTCGCCGCACCACCCGGAACACGCACAACCTTATCCTTAAAATCATCGGGCGATTTAATCGGAACATCCGTGGTAAAGGCGGTGCCATAACCCAGGTCAAACGGGCGACCCAGCACAACCACACCCAGCTTGTCTTCGATACGCTGGTTCAGTTCCTTGCCAATATCGCCATCGACAATTTTGTAAATCACGTCTTTGCTTTGCCCGTAAAACATCGGCAGCAGCAACATGCCTGCTTCGGGAACATATTTGGAAAGATGCTGATGGGCCGGGGCTGCCATATCAATCGCGCCCTGGGCAACTGCGGTTGCCACCATCGGCCCCTTGTATTTCGAGGCAGAATCAAAAACCCGCATTTCAAGCCGCCCGCCCGACTTTTCGTTCAGGGCTTCGGCGAATTTGCGAAACGAGCGATTACGCACATGATTGGGTGACGTATCGAGCGATACATCAATGGTGTAATCTGCAGCATGCGCCTGCGGCAACAATGTCGCCCCAATCAACGCAACGGCGGTCAATAAAGCTGAAATTTTCATGGTTATGTTCCCTCCTGACGTGGCTATTGTTGTTCTAAGCCATCGGGACGCTAGCACCTCAGCCATTAAGAGAGTAATATATTATTTCAAACGTCCTATACATAAAATATATACCTTAACAGCAGAAGACCGATGAAGCACGCCCAGCATCTTTTGAACCTGCCCCGATTGGCCGCTTTTGTCGCGATTTGCGAAGAAGGCAGCCTGAGCAAGGCTTCACATCGCCTGGGCATCGCCCAGCCAGCCCTAAGCACTATGATCAAAAAAATCGAAGATGACCTTGGTGTGCAAATTCTCACCCGGCATGCCCGTGGGTCTGTGCCAACACCTGCAGGCCGGGTTCTGCTAAAAAGTGCTTATGAAATGCTGGGTATTGCCGAAGCAACCCTGGATGAAATCGGCACGGTCAATGACGATCCAGAAGGGGAAGTCGCCATCGGTTTACCAGCCGCAACCTCGATGGTGCTGGCTGTTCCGCTGATCAAACACCTGCGTAAATCCCTGCCCAAAGTATCGCTGCGGGTGGTTGAAACCTTTTCCGGCTATTTATGGAGCTGGCTTCAGGACGGAAACATTGACGTTGCGGTCACATTTGACCGGGTCTCGATCCCCGAAATTGTCTGTCAGCCCCTATGCCGGGAGGATCTGTTTCTGATCGGCAATTCCAAACTGCTTATAAACGCGCCTGATACAATCACCCCCGACAATCTTTACAAATTCCCCCTGATCCTGCCATCGCGTATTCACGGTATTCGTGGCAAGGCAGAGGCCTTTGCCGCATCAGGCAAGGGCCTGGACATTCGCATGGAGATCGATGCCAGCACGCATTTAGTTAAGCTGATTGCCGCTGGCGAAGGGTTTGGACTTTTGGCAAAATGCGCGGTTACTGACGAACTGGCACAAAATACAGTTCGCGCCATACCGCTTGCGCCCTGCCTGTCGCGTCAGGTTTCGCTGGGGATTCGCCGCATCAAAATGCAAAATCCCATTGTTGCCCGTGTGGTCGAAGAAATGAAACTTGTCAGCGCCGATTTGATCCGTTCGGGCACCTGGCCAACCAGCCAGACCTAACCTTTCTTCGTTCCGCCATCATACCAGCCCACCTTTAAGGCTTAATCCACGGCCCCCGATGGCGACCAGAAATTCCCCGACAAAACCAGCAGGCACAATAACGTGACCGTATCTTCGTAATAGTCCATATGCCGGTCGCGAATATTGGCATACATGTCGTTCAGCCAGTCCTGCCCGTCAGGGGCTGGCAGCAGCATGGAGGCCACTGCCATCGGCGCAACAAACAGGGTGCTGTTTTCAGTTTCATAGGGCAACGGCAGGCCGCTTAACAAATAGCCCGACTGAATTTTGCCCGGGTCCCCCTTTGCCCGCGTGCGCATCCACGCCGCCATACGCCGGGCGATTTTTGCCGCCTGTTCGTCATTTTCCAGCAGGGCGTCACTTGCCATGCGCCAGGGCACGCGGGCAGCATTAAAATAATAGGCCCCGTCATAATAGCCCTCGAGATATTTGGGGGGTGCAGCATGAACCAGGCCATCGGGTTCAACAATGGCAAAATCGGGCAACTGGCCGGTACGCGGCGACACCTCGTTTTGCAGGGCACTGGCAACATCCAGAACCCGTTTGCGTACTTTCATCCAAAGAGGATTCCCCGTTGCCCGGCCAAAGGCAGCGAAATGACCCGGCATAAAATCGGACGGGCGTGTGCCCCATTGGTCATATTCCTCGCCCGTCGGGTCCACCCAGTCGCCAAGCAACGGCAGCAAGCTGTCCGGACCAATCGTGCTTTCTGCAATGCCCGCAATCACATCGTGGGCCCCTTGCAAATAGGCCGGGTCTTGCCACTGATCGGCGGCCAGTAACAGGGCAAAGGCAATATCGGCATCGCCATCAAAGGCACTGTCATTGCCTTTGGCATCGGGCGGAATTTGCCAGCCCATCAGCCGGACATCACCATCGCTGGGCCAGTGACGGGCAAATCGCCACATCCCGTCAAACAGGTCTTTGGCGTCCGGGGTGACATCAGGGTCTGCACCAGCCATCACCGCCATGATGATCATGCCATATCCCTGCCCTTCGGACACGGTCCGCTCTGGCTGATCATGACCAAATGTTACCCGATATTGGACGTTATCGCCGGTTGTCCCGGCAATCTTGCGCACATAATCGGCCTTCCATTGGCGGTAAAAGGCCAGTACATCGGCATCGCGCTCCGCCGCACTCCAGCGCGATGGCAACAGCGCCCCTTGCACATAGGCCTGATGCTGGGGAAAGGGCCGCATCGCGGTTTCATTGGCCTGTGCGGCAACCGCGAGGGTGAGCCCCGAAACCATCCACGCCCCGGTTATAACGATACTCCTTGCAAATCGAGTGATAAAACCAGCCGTCATTTTAAGCCTCAATCTGCAATGCCGCGTGACCATTTGCCGCATTATATGCTTAATAAGGATACGTGTATCGATCTTTAAAGCGGGAGCTTTGCCATGACCCTATCCATCGGACTTGTTGCCCATGACCGTCGCAAACGCGAAATGGCAGAGTGGCTGGAAACCCACAAACACCAGTTTGCCGAAGCCCGGATTTTTGCCACCGGCACCACCGGGCGCGTGCTTTTGGAACGTTTCCCCAATTTGAATATCGTACCGTTAAAAAGCGGGCCTTTTGGCGGGGACCAGCAACTGGGGTCCATGATTGCACATGGTGAATTGCAGGCGATGTTTTTCTTTACCGACCCGATGACGCCCCAACCCCACGATGTGGATGTGCGCGCCCTGATCCGGCTGGCAAACATGTATGAAGTGCCGATTGCGTGTAACCGCAGCACTGCCGACCTTCTGATCAGCAATCCGAAATTCGAGGAAATCTGCGAGCAATATCGCGGCCATTCCCCCGAACAGGCCTTTGCCGATTACACCAATCGCAAACTTTAGGTCATCGGGCAAACACGCCCGATCCCCGTCACGGCCCCACCTGACAAAACCCAACCAATAGGCGCCCCATGTCCTTTGCCTATACCCTGATCGCCGCCATCTTTCCGATTTTTGCCACCATCATTATCGGTGCGGTTTTGAAAAAATACCTGATCCAAAGTGGCGAGGTCTGGGCGGGCATCGACCGGCTGACCTATTACCTGCTGTTACCGGCCCTGCTGATGATTGGCATTTACCATGCTGATTTCAGCACCGGCCATGCCGGCAAAGCCGTGATGATCACGATGGCGGCCACCCTGGGCCTGGCAGCGGTCCTGCTGGTGTTTCGCCGCGTCATCACGCCCAACACACCGCTTTTTACCTCCATCTTTCAGGGGTCAGTGCGCTATAACAGCTATGTGCTGCTGGCCGTGGCCGAGGCCCTTTTTGGCAGTGACGGGCTGGCACTGGCGATTGTGTTTATCGCCGTTATGGTGATTACCACCAATATTCTGGCCGTTGTGGTGCTGAATGCGCTCAATGGCCGGGGTGGTAATTTCAAACGTATTGCCATTGGCCTTGCCAAAAACCCCATCATTCTGGCCGCCGGGGCCGGGGCGATTATGAATGTCACCCATATCCACATCCCCCTGCCGATTGAAAACACCGCTTCCCTGCTGAAAACCGCTGCCCTGCCGCTCAGCCTGCTTTCGGTCGGGGCGGGTCTTAAATTTATTCTCGACCGGCGTTCGCTTGGTGCGATTGCCTTTAGCAATGTCATCAAGCTGGCGTTTTTGCCGCTTGCCACCGGCATTGCCCTGCACCTTGCCGGGATTGACGGCATGGTGCTGGCAATGGGGGTTTTGTATGCGGGCATGCCCTGCGCCGGCAATGCCTATATCCTCGCCCGCCAGCTTGGCGGGGATGCCGATGTAATGGCGTCAATCGTCACTGTCGAAACTTTGCTCTCGGCTGTCAGTATCTCCGTCCTCGCTGCCATATTGACGGTCAATTGAGCTGCGGTGCGGGGTAAATTCACCCTCATAGCCACAAGCCACCAGCGCATCGCGCATTAATTCGGGCGGCGGGGCATCGGCAATCACCGGCTCGCGGTCGGCATGGTACGGCACGACCAGATGGCGCGATAACAAATGCAATGTCGGCGGGGCACCAAATACCGGCGCTTCGCCCGTGCCATAAAACGGATCACCCAGTACCGGAAACCCAATATGGTCCAGATGCACACGCAACTGGTGGGTGCGCCCGGTATGGGGGACGAGTTCCAGCCAGGTTTTGCCCGGTGCGCGGCCCAATACCCGGTATTCGGTACGCGATTCCTGACCGCTATCATCGACCGTCATGCGCCAGCCGCTTTCGTCATTCAGCTTGGCAATCGGCGCATCGATAAAGCCGTGATCATCGGGCATCTCGCCGCGCACCACCGCCCAATAGGCCTTTTCGATTTTCTTTTCGGTAAACAGCCGCGTAATCCGCTTGGATGACTTGGCATGGCGGCACAACAGCAGGCAGCCCGCCGTATCACGGTCCAGGCGGTGTGCCAGTGTCGGGATCGAGGCAATGCCAAAAGTCATATCGGGCAAATAGGCATCGACATGAAAATAGGTTTTCGGCCCGCCATGCGATGCCAGCCCCGGCGGCTTGTTGATAATGATCATATTGGAATCGCGGTGCAAAATGCAGGCGATCAGGTCTTGCGCGATGGGATGGGTCATAAAACTGCTTTCCGCCCGGCGGTGACGGCCAAATCACAAAACAGATCCTGGCTGTTCTGATCTGGCACCAAGGAATTTGCGTAGGGAATATATGGATTAAAGCGCAGAGTCATTAACAGGTTCGTCATCGCGCCCCTTAAATCGGCAAAAATGCGCCCGTGTGTTCCCCCTTTCATTCAGGATCAGGGTAGCGACAAAACGATGAAAAATGCAACCGGACACGATTTGAAAAAAGATGCTCTGGCAGATAAACCCCTTATGACAAAGATGATAAAAATGACAGGTTATGGTTTTGGTCACCGGCATTCGTCCCTTCCCTTGCGCAACACACCCATAAAGGCGGGGTTCGCCCATCTCATGCCGGTTTCGGCACTGATGGCCCTTTTGCTGGCTGTGTGCTTAACTGACATAGCCCATGCCGCATCACCTTCCAGCAAGGATAAAGACACCGCCGCTGCCATCTTGCCTGATGCCAATTGCAGCAACCCGGACCCGATCAAACTTTATGGCGGCGCGGACTGGACCTTTCAAATCCGCCGCGAAGGATCGCCGGTCGGCACCCATCATGTATCCTTTCATCAGGGGCGTGACGGTTTGCAGGTGATTTCCGAAAGCGACATCAGGGTCAGTTTTTTAGGGTTTAGCGCCTATCAGTTTGTCTATCGCTCCGAAGCCCTGTGGCAAAAGGACGAACTGACAAAACTGGCGGTTACGGTGGATGACGATGGCGATAAAACCGCCATTTCGGCACAAAAAGATACAACAACCGGCAAACTTGTCGTCAAAGGCCCGAATGGTACCCATCCGCTGCCGGAAGATATATTCCCCACCAATCACTGGCATTGCGGTATTTTGTCCCATTCGACGGTGTTAAACACCCTGACAGGCAATGAAAACGACGTAAAAATCACCAATCTTGGGACAGAGAAAATTGTGGCAGGCAATGGCGGGGCCGCCACCATCACGGCAACCCATATCCGCTATGAGGGCGAACTTAATACCGATGCCTGGTATGATGCCCGGGGGCGCTGGGTTGGTCTGTCCTTCAAGGCGCGTGACGGGTCCAAAATCATCTACCGCTGCCTGACCTGCACCAAAACCGACAGGAGCCCGCAATGAGCACCAACAAATCCTGGAAAATCATCTGGATCATCGGGGCCTCCAGCGGGATCGGCGCGGCCCTGGTGCAAAAGTTCATTCAAGAAACCACCGACACCGATACGGCAAAGATTATCATTTCCGCCCGCTCGGTCGATAGTTTACGGGAAATTGCTGCAGGCAGCCCGCGCGTCACAAGCATCCCCTACGATGTCACCGACCCCAAAGCCGTTGACGATGCCTTGGCACAGATCGAGGCCGAGCATGGCCTGCCCGACCTGGTGGTTTATTGCGCAGGATTTTACAAACCCATGCCGGTGGCTGAATTTTCGCGCGACACCATCGCCAAACATATTGCCGTCAACTATCAGGGCGCGGTGAATTGCCTGGAACCGCTTCTGGACAAAATGTGCAAACGCGGATCCGGCGAAATTGCCATTACCGCCTCGGTCGCGGGGTATCGTGGCCTGCCCAAGGCCGGGGCCTATGGCCCGACCAAGGCCGCCTTAATCAATTTGTGTGAAACCCTGCGCGAGGAATTAAGCGGCACCGGGGTTGTCATGCGGGTGATTAACCCGGGTTTTGTCAAAACCCGGCTGACCGAACAAAACGATTTTGAAATGCCCTATTTGCAAACCCCGGAACAGGCCGCGGACTTCATTTATACCGGTTTGCGCAAGAATGACGATTTTGAAATCGCCTTTCCCCCGCCCTTTGTCCGGCAGCTTAAAATCGGGCGGATTTTGCCCTATCGCTGGTATTTCAAAATGATTGAACGGGTGATGCAAAAATGAATACCACCCATAACACAGATGAAACACGCCAGCAGACGCTGGATCGCTATGCCGGGATTTATGCCAAGCTTAGCCCTGATACCCTGAAAGATTT
Organism: Thalassospira sp. TSL5-1; assembly: GCF_001907695.1. Classification (NCBI taxonomy): domain Bacteria; kingdom Pseudomonadati; phylum Pseudomonadota; class Alphaproteobacteria; order Rhodospirillales; family Thalassospiraceae; genus Thalassospira; species Thalassospira sp. TSL5-1. Next base: position 59,641 of record NZ_KV880637.1, on the reverse strand, counting down.
AAAAAAAGTCACCACCCGCGACATCTGCTTTACCGACCCGTTTACCACCATCACCGGGCAGGATGCGCTGTGTGACTATATGGGGAAAATGTTTGAAGGTGCCAAGGGCGCCAAATTTGCCATCACCCATTCAATGGTATGTAAGGACATGGGATTTTTGCGCTGGCATTTTTCGGCCAAAGTCGCCGTCATCGGCCTGTGGGAATTTACCGGCATGTCCGAGGTAACATTTAACGCGGATGGCACCTTGATTGCCACCCACAAGGACCATTGGGATTCCGGCACGGAATTTTATGCCAAAATTCCGGTACTCCGCTGGTTTATTCGGCAGCTTGCGAAAAAAGTGGCGCATTAGGCTTAGCAAAAAACAGCGAGACCTCGCCAATTTCCAGGCCCCATTTGCGCACCCGCGCCCGATTGACCAAGACACCATTGGGCTGCAAAAACATCCAGTCATCAAAGCTGACCCGCCAGGTGCCATCACCAACCTTCAGGTCCATTTCGTAATTCCAATTCAGCGCATTGCCATATTGTTCGCCCAGCGCAACGCCCACAATATCGCCAAATGTACCTTCATAGGTATGGTCGCCGGTTTTGTGAATTTTCCAGATGCGCTGTTCGGTCTCGCCATCGTCATAGACAAAATCTTCGGTCAGGGCCAGGACCCCGTCATTGACTTCGCCATGAATATCCACGGTAAACTGGCGGCGCAGCTTGCCAAATCGGTCCTCAAAGATGCCCCAGGCACGGCTATGGCCCTGAAAATAGGCATAGACATCAAAAACGGGTTCTTTGTGGGCAAAATCCTGGGGCTTCATTGCCGAACATCCACCGACGAATATAACAAACAGAAAAAGCAGCCCTGTCCGCAGCATGTTGATATTCCTTTGTTTCAATCGCAAAGATCACGACATGCGACGGTCAAGACGCCGACGCAGGGCCAGTTGATGACGCCGCCCCAGGGGGAAACGCCACATCATCGCAACAGCCATAATTTTCAGTACGACGGGGACAACGGCATAGATCACCACCAAAACACCCACAGCCCATTCATTTGCTGTGCTGGCCCCGCTTTGCTCTGTCACGCCAATGGTGGTTAACCCCACCGCCCCCAACACCGGAAACGCAAAACCCGCAGCCAGCGCCAGGGCCAGCTTGTTGGTCATATTCCACAAGGCAAACAAAAGGCCGGTGCGGGATTTACCGAAGCGGTACTGGTCCCAGTCATCCACATCGGCCTGAATGGCAGGTGGCAAAGCCAGATCAGCGCCAAGGGCAGCACCCGTGACCGCACAAATCACGGCAAAACCAATAAAATCACCCTGCCCCAAAAAAGGAACAAAGACAAAGGCGACAATGGCCGCAATCATCGCCCAGCACCAAATGACGGGCCTGCCAAACCGCCCGCCCAGCATCACCCAAACCGGCATGGCGATAACAGCGAGCGCAAAATAAAGCAGGATCAAAATATTCTGATCCGCCGAATTGAGTCCCAAGCCATAACGGATGAACAACGGAAAACACACCGCAGGCAAACCGTTGGCCAGCCCGTTAATCATCCAGGCACATAACAGCCGCACAAACAGCCGGTTTTTCCACAAACCGGCGATACCTGCACGGAGTTGACCAACCTTTGAAAGGGATTTTTCAGCCTTTTGATCACCCTGACGGGTGCCGGCTGCAAGGGCCGATTTCAGGCCACCGTCCTGCACACCCTTTTTGTTGCGCAACATATCGGGCACAAACAGCGCCAAAATCAAAACGCCAAGCGCCCCGACAACAAGGGTGACATTCCCAAGCAGGGATGTTTGCGCCAATGGCGCGTTAATACCCGCCACAACCGGCACCGCGCCCGCCAGCAAAATGCCCACCAGCCCGGTGCCTTCGCGCAGGGCGGAAATATTGCCGCGCTGGTCATAATCGCCCGAAAGTTCGGCCCCCCAGGCAAGATAAGGCACCTGAAACATCGTCCAGCCGATAAACAGCAAACTGGCCCAGCCAAACAGATAAAACCCCGACGGGGCCGATGGCGGATTAAACAAAAACCAGATACCAATGCCCGCCAGCACCGCCCCGGCAATGACCCAGGGTTTGCGTGTTTGCGTATGATCGGACAAATACCCCACCAGCGGGTCGGTAAACATGTCGATCAGGCGGATGACAAAAAACAAAATCCCCGTCAGCGTTAACCCCAGCCCCAGCGTATCGCCATACAGGCTGGGCAGCAGGATATAGGCCGGAATCGTCGGTATCGCCGCCGCCAGCGCCGGCGTGGCGTAACAAAGTGCCGTTAAACGGTTGGGGTTGGTATTAGGCGTGCCTGCCATCACAATCGCACGGGCATATCAGTGTGCGCCATCATCATGTCCAATCACAAACAGGCCCACATCAATGGTCCCGGCTTCAAACCCGGTCTGGCAATAGGACAGGTAATATTCCCACATCCGTTTAAAGCGGTCGTCAAAGCCCTGCTTGGCAATGGTTTCCCAGTTATGCTGAAAATCGCGCTGCCATTCCGCCAGAGTGCGCGCATAGGACTGACCAAAAAATTCCGAATGCTGAAGTTTGAGCCCTGCCCCATTCACCGCCTTTTCCAGGGCAGAGGGAGAGGGCAACATCCCACCGGGGAAAATATAACGCTGAATAAAATCCGCCCCGCTGCGATAACCATCAAAGCGATCTTCGGCAATGGTGATGATTTGCAAAACCGCCTTGCCACCCGGGCTTAACCGCTGGCGCACCATGTCAAAATAGGTGGCCCAGTTTTCCTCACCCACCGCCTCGAACATTTCAATCGACACCAGATGATCATATTGCCCGTCCTGATGGCGGTAATCGCGCAATCGCATAATGGCGCGGTCGCCCAGCCCAGCATCGCCAAGGCGCTGGCGGGCATAAGCAAGCTGTTCGTGCGACAGGGTTACGCCATCGACATGGCAACCATATTTGCCCGCCGCAATTTCGGCAAAACCACCCCAGCCACAACCAACCTCCAGCACTGTTTCACCCGGTTTAAGCCCGGCAAGTTCACAAATGCGGTCATATTTTGCCTGCTGGGCTTCGGCCAGCGATTGATCATCGTGCTGATACAGGGCGGAGGAATAGGTCATGCCGGGGTCCAGCCACAGCTTGTAAAAGTCATTTCCCAAATCATAGTGATAGGAAATATTGCGCCGCGAACCTTCGAGGGTATTGGCATTGCGCAAATGCGCCGCCCGATACATCAGCCGGGCAAAAACACCGGCGGCAAAGCGGGCCTTGACGATGTTTTCATTGGCAATGGCAAACCGCATCAGACGGGTTAGATCCGGGCTGCGCCATTCGCCTTCGATATAGGCCTCGGCAAAAGCCAGATCGCCCCCGGTGAACAGCTTGCGCAAGGCGCGCCAGTTACGCAATTCCAGCACGGCATGCAGGTCCAGTTTTTCGCGCCCGGAAAAATTAAGGGTGCGTCCATCGGGCAGAACCAGGGTTAACCGCCCATAATGCAAATGCGCCAAAATCCGCACCAACATGCGTTCCAGCATGGATTTTGGCCGCATGACGCTGCCGATCAAGGGCAAAACACGTTCGCGTAGGGAACGCACAACCATTGAATTGGACCGGGAACGATCAGGCATGATGATTACCTTTTCCTGACGTGGACAGAAGGGCAGCACCGTTGCTGGCAACATAGGTGATACGGTTTTCGGGCGGGGTCGGGCGACGATGGAAGGTGAAACCCTTGCGCCACAAATGCACCGCTTCCCAGTGAATACCGGCAACGACCTTGAGCGTCATAAGCGGGTATCGCACAAAGGCAGATAGAAGATTTCGATCTGTCATCGACGTGCGGTTTCCGGCAAAGGCGGCATTCAGAAAAACACCGGCATCATCACTTTCGGCAATGACAACAGCCACCTTTTCGCCGGGCGGGCAAATGCGAAACCGGTAATCGGCCTTCATGCCGATAAAGGGGGATACATAAAACCCCTTGGCGCATTGCTGATGCACAACGCCCTTGGCATCATGACAATCATCCGTCACCGGAATTAAATATCCGTGCCGGTCGCCAAAGGTGTTGGACACATCATGTAAAATGGCCCCAAGCCCCCCATCTTCCCGGTAACAGAAATAAACGCTTAGCGGGTTAAAAACGAACCCCAGAATGCGCGGATAACACAGGATTTCAATGCGGGCACCACAATCGCCTAGACCGTTTTTCTGCAGGATGTCGAGGATTTGCGCCTTGATATCGGTGCGCTCCCCCTGGCCAAAATCGCGGTCATGAAAAGAAAACAGGTTAAACCGATTCCGGCTGAAAAACCTGAGGCGACGATGCAGGTCGTCAATTTCGTCAAGGTCAAACAAAAACGACACCACCCGATAGCGCAGGCGATGCTGGCGCGGGCGCACACGCTGATGCGTGACCACACCCTGATACAGGGCTGAACCCTGTTCTGACATCACCTTTTGCTCGCCCGATTGTGCCATTTATGCTGCCTCTGTTCCGGTGCCTTTTTGACGCACAAGCGGGGTGACATGAATACGCCCGCTTTCATTTTCGACATTCCAGGGGCGGCGTACCGCCCCCACCGCCTCGGCCACGGCCAGGCCGGACTGAATGCCATCTTCATGAAATCCATAGCCAAAATAGCTGCCGCAATACCAGATATTGTGCGTGCCCTGCACGTTCCACAACATGCGCTGGGCTGCCATCGCATCATTGTCAAAGACCGGATGATCATATAAAAACGACCGGATTACCGACCCGTCACGCGGCTGAACCGGCGGATTGAGCGTCACAAAAAGCGGCTGGTTTTCATCAATATGCTGCAAATGGTTCATCCAGTAGGTCACACAGACCTTGGGCACATCACCCCCCGAATGGCGCAGATAATTCCAGCTCGACCAGACCTTGCGGTTCTTTGGCATCAGCGTGGCATCATTGTGCAAAATCGCCAGATTGCGCTCATATCGAAAGGACCTTAACAAACGGGCGACGGCAGCATCAGGCTCCGGTTGCAGGGCAAGGGCCTGGTCGGCGTGGCAGGCCAAAATCACATGGTCATAGTCTTCACGCTGACCATAGCGATCCTGGACAAAGGCACCGCCTTCCGTGGTGGGGCCAACTTCGGCCACGGCACGGTCCAGCACCACAGTGCCAATACCGGCCAGCATACGCTGCACATATTGGCGCGACCCGCCAACAACCGTGCGCCATTGCGGACGATCTTTTATTTGCAGCAGGCCGTGATTGTCACAAAACCGCACAAAGGCCGCGACCGGATAAGACATCATCATATCGACCGGGGTTGACCAAATCGCCGCCCCCATTGGCAAAAGATGATCATCGATAAAGGCCTGGCTGTAGCGGTGCCGGGTGAGATACGCACCCAGACTTTGGGCCCCGGCTTCCGGGTCCTGCAGGACCTTTGGGGCCTCGCGGTAAAAACGCAAAATATCGCGGATCATGGACCAGAAGGACGGACGAAACAAATTGCGCTTTTGCGCACACAGGCTGGCAAGGTCGCTGCCACCATATTCAACCCGGCCATCATCTAGCGATGCGGCAAAGGACATATCGGTTGCCGTTGTTGGCACATTCAAATGATCAAACAGCGCGCACAGGTTGGGATAGCTTTTGGTATTATAAACAATGAACCCGGTATCAACCGGAGTGCTTCCCGCCTCAACCGTATTGGAATGACCGCCGGGGCGATCATCCTTTTCATACAGTGTCACGTCATGCTTTTGCGACAGCAGCCACGCCGCCGAAAGACCGGAAATACCGGAACCGACGACAGCAATTTTCATTCTGGAGCCAGAGACAATCATTCTGTGTGCCTGCTTGCAGTTTATTGATATAACTTACATATAACTACGAGCAACACATGGATACGGATCAAAAAATTACGATGGCTCTCAATTAATTACAGGTTAGAGCACAAAAATTTTGATCCTTGTGATCCAGGCATGAAAAACAGCCGTATCTCGACACATGATGCAAACTGTCGCGGTTCGGTCCGACAAGGGACCAGGGAAACTCATGAACGGTACAGCGACAAACAGACGCGCCCCGGCCAACCCGGAGGATGCCCGTCAGTATGCCGACTGGATCGTCGCGATTGCGGCTTCGCGCGATAAGGCCGCCTTTGCCCGTCTGTTCGCCCATTTCGGGCCACGGGTAAAGGTTTACATGTTCCGTTTTATCGGAACCCAGGAAATGGCCGAAGAACTTGCACAGGAAACGATGATGCAGGTTTGGCGCAAGGCGCATTTGTTTGACCCGCAAAAAGCCGCGGCAAGCACCTGGATTTTCACCATTGCCCGTAACCTTCGGATCGACCGGTTACGGCAACGCAAACATATCGAAGTGGACGAGGCCGACCCAACGCTGATTGTTGATGACGCCCCGATTGCGGACGAAGTTGTCAGCCAGAGCCAACAAGCCGCCCTGGTACAAAACGCCCTGGTCGAGTTGCCACAGGATCAAAGAGTGGTCGTGGAATTGTCGTTTTTTGAAGACATATCGCACAGTGAAATTGCCGAAAGGCTAAACATCCCGTTAGGCACGGTAAAATCACGCCTGCGGCTTGCACTGGGCAAATTACGTAATGGACTGGAGGGGGTATCATGAACATCAAACACCACCCGACAGACGAAACATTGCTGGCCTATGCCGGCGGCACCCTGTCCCAGGCGATGGAGCTTGTCATTGCCACCCATATGACCCTGTGCCCCCATTGCCGCGCAAAAGTTGCCGACATGGAGGCCTGTGGCGGTGCCATGCTGAATGGCAGCGACGGCCTTGCCATGAATGTCGATGCGCTTGATCAGGTCATGGCGATGATCGAACAGGAAAGTGCCAACGAAAACATGCCAGCCCCCGCGGTAACGGCACCGCGCCGGGTGGCCGTTGCGCCCAGCATGCGGGGCAACGCGGTGCCATCTTTGCCAACCCCGCTTGCCAACCTGCTGCCGGAAAACATTTTGTCGCTGGAGGATATTCCCTGGCGCAGCCTGGCACCGGGTGTGAAGCATTTCCCCTTAAAATCTGTGCAGACCAAGGGCACGGTCCGGCTGCTTAAAATTGCCCCGGGTATTAGCATTCCCGATCATGGGCATGGCGGTCATGAAATGACCCTGCTGCTCAAAGGATCCTATATTGATGATGTGGGCCGGTTTTGTGCCGGTGATGTGGCAGACTTGATGGATGATACCGACCATCAGCCCATTGCCGATACTGCCGAGGATTGCATCTGCCTGATTGCCACCGACGCACCACTGAAATTCAACGGAATTTTGCCCAAATTGCTGCAACCCTTTATCGGGATGTAATCGCAGCATAAAGGGCAACAAACAGGTTACTTGCCGACTGCACCAGCCACACCGCATTGCGGGGCTGGTGCTTTTTTCTATGGTATTTTTATTGTGCGTTTACCAGCCAGTCCAACTGGTGTGCCGCAGGCCCGGGCAACTGCACCACCCCGGCCAGCCAATCACCGATTTCAGCCAATTGTGCATCAAGCTGGAAAGGCGGGTTCACAATCAAAAGCCCCGAACCCAGCATTCGGCCCCTGGCCCCGCCGTGGCTGGCAGCAAGCTCGCTGCATAAAACCCCGCCCGGTGTCTGGATCTGGCGGAACATCTGGTGTAATTCGCCCTCAAATCCATCGGTCAGGATCGGATACCACAGCATATAGGTTGCCGTGGCCCAGCGGCGGTGTGCAGCCATAATCGATTTGGCGGCACGGGCATAATCCTGCTTCACATCATAGCTGGGATCCATCAGGACCATTCCCCGGCGGATCGTCGGCGGTACCATCGCCACCAAGCCTTCATAACCGTCGCGTTTTTGCAGGTTGATCCGCCGATCATGATACACGCGACGGTCCAGCGTTTCATATTCACGCGGATGCAATTCCATCAGCAAAAGCCGGTCGCCTTCGCGCAGCATTTTTTGCACAATAAAAGGCGAGCCCGGATAATAAACCGGTTTTCCGCCTGTCTCACCACTCTCTTCATTATGCAGGTTTTCCGGCACAAACCCTGTTACCAGGTCCAGATAGGGTTTCAGCGCGGCCGGGATATTGCGTCCATGCTGCACTGCAGCAATCCCAGCTTTCCACTCGCCGGTTTTTTGCGCCTGGTGGCTGGAAAGATCATACCAGCCCGCCCCGGCATGGGTATCAATCACGCAGAAGGGCTTATCCTTTTTTTGCAAATGCGCAAGGATCAGCACCAATGCGGCATGTTTGTGAACATCGGCAACATTGCCGGCGTGAAACCCGTGCAGGTAACTCAGCATTTTTTAATCCTATCCCTATCGGCCAGACCGCGGCTTTGCCCCACCAGAACGCCGCCCCCGGCGTTTTACCCTATCGCCCTGCCCGGCCCCATCTGCGGGTTGGGGTTTATAACGATTACGCCGGTTTTTGGCAGCACCATCTGATCCCTCTGCTGCGTGGCGACCGTTTTGCTCCTCCGTTTTGCCTGGCACGGCCTTTTTAAGACCTCCGCGAGACCGTTTTTGGCGCAGGCCCGGGTTATCGCGTGCGGATGGCGGGGGTGCTGCAGGGGCAGCAACCTCGATTTCCCGCCATTGCCCCGGTGCCAGCCCATCGAGAGACCAGTCGCCAATCGCATAGCGGATCAACCGCAAGGTGGGAAACCCCACGGCGGCTGTCATCCGGCGGACCTGGCGGTTACGGCCTTCGGTAATGCCAAGTTCGATCCAGCTTGTCGGAATGGATTTACGAAACCGGACAGGCGGGTCCCGCTCCCACAATCCTTCAGGTTCGGCGATCCTTCGAACTTTGGCAGGCAGGGTCATCCCATCCTTGAGCATCACACCTTTGCGCAAGGCATCCAGTGCCGCGTCATCCGGCTCGCCTTCGACCTGCACCCAGTATGTTTTGGCCTTTTTGTATTTGGGATGCGCGATTTGGGCATTGAGCGCGCCATTATCGGTTAACAGCAACAACCCTTCGCTATCGCGATCCAGCCTTCCGGCGGCGTAAACGCCGGGCAAATCGACATAATCGGCCAGCGTCGACCGGCCATTTTCTTTGTCGGTAAACTGGGTCAGAACCCCATAGGGTTTATTTAATAAAATCAGTCGCGCCATAGCTGCCGCATAAAGCCGCTTTTTTCCAACAAGTCAATTGGTGCTGATAATACCCGACAGATCAGGATCAGTCTTCCAGCAGATATTCCATTGTTGTGACAACCCGCACGGTTTTATTGATCTGGTTGGTTTCGGTGGTATTGGGGGCGCCATCTGCGGCCAGAATTTGAAACAAACCCTGGTTGGCGCGACGAATGCCGCCCAGCTTGCCACCGGAATCCTGGGCAAATTGCTGCGCACTTTCACGCGCATTGGCGGTTGCCTTGGCAATCATCTCGGGTTTGATATCGTTGAGCTTGGTAAACAGGTAACTTGGCCCTGCATTATAGCCCTGCCCGCCCAAAACAATGCCCTTTTGCAGCAATTTGCCAATATCCTGCGAGGCCTTTGCCACTGCTTCCACATCATTGGAGCTGACCTGCACCGTCTGGCTGACGATATAGCGGCTTTCAACCGGGCCGGAACGATAGCTTTGCGCGAGTTGATCCGTCACCTGCAGGTTTTGCAATTCGGTCTGATCACGCGAAATGCCATGAGCCTCCAGGAACGTTTGCAGGGTTTCGGTATCATCCTCAATTTTTTGCTGGGCGGTTTGCAACACATCATTGGTGGCCACAAAGGTAATCGGCCACACCGCACGATCCGCCTTTACATCCTGTTCGGCCAGGCCCTTGACTGTCACAAAGCGATCCAGCGAGCGCATATTGACAATGCCCTGCCCCACCAGCGCCCCGGCACCAGCAATCCCCGCCGCCACAACGATTGCCGCAATCACAACCGAAACCTTACCCATGAACCCTCCAATAACCGTAATTGTCATTTGTGCCATTCAACCAGAACCCGATAAATAGAACCGCCAATCATGGTGAAAGTTTGATCGCCATCAGGGGACTTGAATCCATTCAAATTCTCGTCGCACAATAACAACAGCCATGTTAAAACCACGCATCTTTTACGGATGGCCTTTTTGAAAAGTCATCTCGTGTGGCACAACAGATCTCAGGGGACTGCGCCCATGCGTCGCTCGGAAATCAATGCCTGCATCCGGCAGGCCAAGGACCTTTACAATTCGATTTCGTTTCGCCTGCCCGAATGGGCGCATTATTCGCCAGCAGACTGGGAACAGCAGCCCGATCTGGCACAATGGTGCCATGCCCACCAAATGGGCTGGGATGTGACCGATTACGGCGAAGGCCGTTTTGCCGAACGCGGGCTAATCCTGTTTTGCGTGCGCAATGGCATTTTGCGCCAGCCCGGCGAAGTGCCCTATGCCGAAAAAATCATGATTGTCGGCGAAAACCAGGAATGCCCGTGGCATTATCACAAGGTCAAAATGGAGGACATCATTGTCCGGGGTGGCGGCAATCTGGTGATAGAACTTTATAACCTGGGCAAAGATGGCGAAATGGACAAGGAAAGCGATGTTCAGGTTCGGACTGACGGCAAACTGAACATCCTGCCTGCTGGCGGCAAAGTTGTGCTGGAACCGGGCCAGAGTGTCACGCTGCCGCGCACCATGATCCATCGCTTTTATGGTGAAGAAGGCAAAGGGCCTGTCATCGTTGGTGAAGTATCGCAGGTCAATGATGACCTGACCGATAACTATTTCTTCGATACCGACGCCCGCTTTACCAAAATTGAAGAAGACGAAGCGCCGATCCATCCGCTATGGAATGAATTGGGCCAGTAACCGCCTTTCCGTTACCGACGATAAACCAAATGCAAAACACCACCTGCTGATGCGCCAGGTGGTGTTTTCATATCGCGACAATATGCACTCCGAATCCCGTCGCGCACCCTATTCAGCCGGACGATGACCGTCACTTTCGCTGCGCGGACCCAAAATTTCCGAAAATTCCGGCATGTCACGCAAATTTTCAAACTCCTCTTCCGACCAGGCCGGTTGGCGCATGGCATCCGAAAGCTCGACGGCGCGCTGCAAATCGGCCAGGGCAGCCTCGCGAAACCCAAGGCCTGCATTGGCACAGGCACGTTGATAATGCCCATTGGCACTTTCGGGGGCTTCGGCCAGCAGGCGATTGCACAAGCTTAAGGCCCAGTCGCGTTCACCCAGCATCAGGGCCGCATCGGCCTTATAGGCCATCACTTCCGGGTCGCCGGGCGACATTTCCAGCATTCGGTCATAAATCTCGATCTTGGAGCGCGGGTTACTCACCTGATTGGCCTGTAACCAATAGGCATGCAGGCTTTGAGTGCGTTCAATTTCGCGCTGGTTCTCGTTAATGACCTGGCTTTTCTGGCGCAATTCCTCTTCAAGGGCGCTTAGGCGCGTTTCAAATTCGTCCGACAAACGGCGCAATTCGGTATCGGCCAGGGATCGCACGCTGGATTTCAACTCGCGCAGGGACTGCCAGCCCAGCATGGTCAAAAGCGCGCCCACCGCCGCGACAAAATAGAAAAAATAGGTAACGGTATTGGATGAATAGCTGATCGCCTTGTCAATCGCCTCAAGCTGGCGGTTGACCACTTCACGCATCAGCTCTGTCCGCATGCCCTGCATGTCTGTGCGCAGCGACTTGATCTCATCAAGCAGGTAACGTTCCATCAGAGGTGGCAGATTGGATCTTTCATCTGCGGTGATTTTACGCAAATCAACAACCCGAGATGGAGAATCGAGAGGGGCTGATTCTTTTTGTTGCTGCGCAAATGCAGAAGAACTTGCCAGCAGGCCGATAAGAAATACAATAATAATTCGTCTAACGTGCAGTCCTGACACCTGCGAATACCTCCCGATTGTTTTTTTCTTGTTCCAGCAAGAACAACTATCGTCCCGAATCGTTATAATTGCCCAAATAATAAACAGTTTAAACCTTTTCGATGATTTTGACTCAAATCAAGACAAAACAGGGGTGCTTAGACCTATACAAAGGATAGGAAATACTATATTTGAGTTCTAGAATTCTGTGTGCCTGATGTCTGCCTAAATATGCGACAATGAAAAGGCCGATCCTGGGACATATTATTTGATCCGGACGTCTGGTAGCGCAGATGCTGATCCAATGCCAACATTCCAAAACACCCGGGACTTCAGAGTTGATGAACGACCATGCCGACGCAATTAACAAGGCCCAGAAGCTCGCAACGGAAACCGTTGCGTTGCTCTCCAGCCTTGATGTTGCGCCGACACCTTCAAACTATGCGCTGTTTTACCATTATTTGTCCGGGACAAATCCGGAACTGACGCGAACCATAAATATTCTGCGCTCGAACCATCAGGAATTCGATCTACTGCGCTGTCATTATCTGTGTGAACGTTTTTTTGGTTCACAGGCCTTCGCACCAACGCTATCAGGCCATGCTCCCGATTATTATCAGGGGGAACCATCACTCCATTCCCGGCTGATTGACGCCCACCCGCCGCATATGTCGGAAACAGCAATTTTTGCACCGGCGCACGACGGTATCAATAGCAACAAAGACAACACGGAAAAGGCCCGTCACAGCGATCAATCAAAAGAAGACGATACGGTTTCTTCCGAAATTTCCCGTCTGCGCCAGGATCTGGAAGAGATGCGCAAGGAGGCAATGACCGACCCGCTAACCGGTATCGCCAACCGCAAAATGTTTGACCAGCAATTGCGCAACCGGGCAATGGAGGCAATGGAAAATGGCACGCCGCTTTGCCTGTTGATGATCGATGTTGACCATTTCAAGCAGTTCAACGACACCTATGGTCATCAAACCGGCGACCAGGTCATCCGCCTGCTGGCCCAGACATTACGCGACAATATCAAGGGTCGCGATACCGCTGCACGTTATGGCGGCGAGGAATTTTCGGTTATCCTGCCACGCACCAATATTGCCAGCGCCCGCCAATTGGCAGAGGCCATTCGCAATAATGTCCGGCAGAAAAATGTTATCAGCGAAGTCGATGGGACGCAGATCGAAAAAATCACGGTATCGATTGGTATCGGCTGCTTTGAATTTGGTGAACCCCTGGGGCATCTGATCCAGCGGGCCGACCAGGCACTTTATCTGGCCAAGCAGAACGGTCGTGATTGCGTTATCACCGAAGACGAACTGGACCTTTCTGCCAACCATCATTCAGGCCAGCCCGAGGCAACAACACAGCTTCTTGTTCCCCAGGCACCCAAACCCGCTGATCCACAAATCCGCCGCAAAAATCAGCCCAAAAAAACCAAAAGCATTCCGGCCTGAAACGCGACAAGCGATCTGGCACCTGCCCCTAAGCTTTTGGGATGCCTTTTGCACTTCCTGCACGGCTCATTAATGATGCGGCGAAGCTGGTAGTGGCAGAGGCAGTAACAATGGCAAAGGCTGACAGGGCTGTATTTTCCGCCTATAAGCGGGCCGAACAATTTACCTGACCGACAGAAAGAATAGAAAAGCTGTGAAAAACCTGGACGTGATCATTATTGGGGCCGGTGCGGCGGGGCTTATGTGCGCCATAGAGGCGGGCAAGCGCGGGCGTAGCGTTATGGTTATCGATCACGCCAGCAAACCGGCGGAAAAAATCCGTATTTCGGGTGGCGGACGCTGTAATTTTACCAACCTTCACACCCGCCCGGAAAATTATATCTCGCAGAACAAACGATTCTGTGTTTCCGCCCTTAAACGTTACACCCAGCACGATTTTATTGCCCTGGTAGACCGCCACAATATTGCCTGGCATGAAAAAACTCTGGGACAGCTTTTTTGCGATGACAGCTCCTTTCAGATCATCGACATGCTGCTTGATGAATGTGACGACGCGAATGTTGACATTCGCCTCGACAACAGCATTCGCACCATCGAACCCGCCCAGCGCGGTGGTTATGTCGTGACCCTGCAAAGCGGCGCCAACTGGCATTGTCATTCGCTGGTGGTCGCCTGTGGTGGCCTGTCGATCCCCAAAATCGGCGCGACCGGGTTTGGCTATCAGATCGCCCGGCAATTTGGCCTGGATATTGTCCCCACCCGGGCCGCCCTTGTGCCCCTTACATTTGATCCCGATACCCGTGCCGATCTGGGGCAACTGGCAGGTATTTCGGTGGATGCGGTTGTTTCGCACCAGAAAACCAAATTCCGCGAAGGGTTGCTGTTTACCCATCGTGGCCTTAGCGGCCCGTCGATTTTGCAAATTTCTTCCTATTGGCGCGAAGCCGAAACCATCAGCGTTAACCTTAATCCCGAACAGGATGCCTTCACGCTTTTGAAAACCGCCAAGGATGAAAGCCCGAAACAGGCGGTTCATACGGTTCTCTCACGCATGCTACCCAACCGGCTGGCGCAATATATTACCGCACGTCACGGTCTGGACCGCCCGATTGGCGAAACCGGTGACAAGGCGCTGCGCAAACTGGCAAGTGATGTCAATCAGTGGCAAATCGCCCCCCAAGGCAGCGAAGGGTATCGCACTGCCGAAGTCACCCTGGGCGGGGTGGACACGCGCGAATTATCCTCGCAAACGATGGAAAGCAAAAAGGCACCCGGCCTGTATTTCATCGGCGAGGTGGTGGATGTCACCGGGCATCTGGGCGGGTTCAATTTCCAGTGGGCCTGGTCATCAGGCTGGTGTGCAGGTCAGGTCGTTTAACAATAGGGCAACATACCAGGCCAACCACAACACGTCATAAGACCAAGCTGTGTTTACGCTGGTGTGTTCATATCCAGGTCTATGACCGGTTGCCCTCACATCTCCGGCGTGATCGGGAACATTCCCGCTTTCACAAACGTTAGCCTGTTAATTGAATACTCAGCAATGGTGGCACGCCCACCAATACAAATAACAAATGAGGTTGGGTTATGACAGGTTTTGACGGCATCATTGGCCTTATCATTCTGATTGCCGATATTTGGGCCATCATCAATGTCTTTGGTAGTGGTGCAAGCACCGGCTCAAAAATCCTTTGGACGATCCTGATTCTTGTCCTGCCCGTGGTCGGGCTGATCATCTGGTTCTTTGCCGGCCCGCGCAGTTCGCGCGCTTAAAGACAGGATTTCTGCTGTAAAAAACAGCCAGACAAAACACCAAAGAAAAAGGGATACCGCATCATCGCGGCATCCCTTTTTTCATGCCATACGCTTAACCAGCGACCAGGGTTAAAACCCGAACAGAAAAGTTATCGCCGCCCCGGCCCCGATCAGGGCCATGCGTAGTGGCCAAATACGCGGGGAAATAATACCAAACGAAATGGCGCCCAGCCCCACCGCGACCTTAAGCGACGCGCCAAGCGCCAGTAATGGATGCGCGCCCAAAAGCAACAGGGACGGGTTTGCCACCATTGCCAGCGGCACCAGATAAAGCCCGACACCCAGCGACATGGCCGTACCGGCAACCTTGAGCCAGTTTTCCTCGACCATACCAGCCGCAATAAAAACCGCCCCGCAGACCGGTGGGGTGATGGTGGAAAGCAGGGCAAACCAGAACACGAATAAATGCGCCTGCAAAGGATCAAGACCCAATTCCCCCAGGGCAGGCCCGGCAACCGAAACGCAAATCACATAGGCCGCCGTGGTCGGCACTTCCATGCCCAGTACCAGGCAGGCAATAGCGGTTAGCAACAATGCGGGCCACAACATGCCGCCGGAGCCTGAAAGCAACAGCGAGGTAATTTTAACGCCAAGCCCGGTTAAGCCCAGCACCCCGATCACAATGGAAGCACACAAAATGATTGCGGCAATCATGGAAACCTGACGCCCGGCATTCAGGCAGACATCCATAAAGCGGTCGCAACTGCGCCGCACATCAAACGTCAACCCGGCATCAAAGAACAGCAACACCGCCCCGGCCAGAAGCGCAATGCAAGCGGCATATTGCGGGGTATAGCCCCCGCCAAACATGCCCCACAGCAAAATAACAAACGGCACCAGGAAAAAGGCCGATGTAATGACAACCGCACGCAGGCCCGGCCGGTCCTCTTCGGGCAGGCCGGGCAGGTCATAACGCCCGGCATAGGCGTTAATGCCAATCCAGACAGCCAGAAAATACAAAATTGCCGGTGGCAAAGCCGCCACCATGATTTCGGCATAGGGATGACCGGTAAGCTCGACCATCACAAAGGCCCCGGCCCCCATCAAAGGCGGCATGATCTGACCGCCCGATGACGCAACCGCCTCAACCGCTGCGGCCAGACGTTTGGGGTAGCCCAGCTTTGTCATGGCAGGCAGGGTAATGGCCCCGGTCGAGGCCACATTGGCCGATGCCGAGCCGGAAATGGAGCCAAACAGGGCCGAGGAAATAACCGATACCTTGGCCGCCCCGCCACGCAAACGCCCGGCCGCTGCCCCGGCAACATTCATAAAGCCCTGACCTGCTTCACCGGCATTCAAAACCGCACCAAAAATAACAAAGATGGCAACGATGCTGACCGAAACACCGGTCAAACTGCCCCACAGGCCGCCTTCGGCAATGGTCAGCGTGCCCAGCATGCTTTCCACCGGCAAACCGCCATGACCAAATTCGCCGGGAATATACTGCCCCCAAAAACCATAGATCAGCGCCAGGCTTGCCACCAGCGGCAGGGGCCAGCCAATGGCCCGACGCGCCATTTCCAAAACCGTTATCAGCAGTGCCAGCGACAGGATGATTTGGAAATTATCCGTCAAAAAGCCGTACTGGTCGGAAAGTTCACTATGATGCCAGGCAATCCAGAGACAGCCAAACAGCCCGACTGCCGTAAACAGCGTGCCCGTGACTTTTTGCAGCGGCGTCTTTGCCACAAAAATCAGCGCCCAAGGCAAAGCCAGCGCCATATGCAGCGGGCGACTGACCAGGTTTGGCACCAGGCCCGAAAAAATCAGCCAAAGATGAAAGACAATGGATAAGGCACCCAGCGCGATCCAGACCCACCGGCCCAAACCGGGTTTGACAGCAGATTGCATGATATTCCTGAAACAGAAGGCCCGGCATGACGCCAAACGGCATACCGGGCCACAAGGGCAGATAAAGTTTAAAAACGCTTATTTTTGCACGTCACGCACCGGAAAACCAGCTTCAGCGTAATAGCGCAGGGCTCCGGGATGAATCTTGCCCTTGATGTTGGCAAGCATTTCGGGTGTCACGCCTTTCCACCATTTTGCGTCCTGGCCCATTTTGGTCTTTTGATCCCAAAAGGTTTTGGTCAGAGCATAGGCGGTATCATCATCCATTGCCGTGGTGGCATAGGCAATGACCGACAACGACGATGTATGAATATCTTTGGTCTGGCCGTTATAGCTTCCGGCAGGAATCACCGCCAGATCACGCCCGGTTTTGGCGATCTGTTCGTCACTCAGCGACAGCACATTGACATCCATGCCCGCCGCGGCCTCGATCACATTGGGGGCAGGCCAGGAACCGGCCGTCACAAAGGCATCGATCTGGCCGTTTTTAAGGGCAGCAACCGCATTGGAAAGCTCGGCACTAGCCAACTCTACCTTGTCTTTCAGACCAAACAGTTCCAGGTATTTTTCGCCTTCTTTCGCGCCAAAGGACCCCTTGCCCAGCAGCACGGTTTTCCCGGCCAGGTCATCGAGGGTGTTAATACCGCGATCAGCCCGGGCGACAAAGTGCATGGTCAGCGACGGAATGGGAAACAGGGCGCGAATTTCGGCAAATTTTTCGGTCGGACGGCCTTTGAAGGCCCCCTTGCCTTCGCGGGCGGCTTCAACCAGTGCGGGTGGCGATGTGAACATATAGTTTCCCGGGCGGACCGAGGCTTCCATCACATTCTGTACCGACCCCTGGCTTTCCTCGACCGTGACAATAATATCACCATTCGTGCCGGTTTTGGTGGCCTCGGCAAGTTGGGCGGCCATCTGGTAATAGGATGATGCCGATTTTGCCGATTTAAGCGTCACCCGCGTTTCGGCCTGTGCGGCGGTGCTTAATCCGCCAAGCAGGCTTATCCCTGCGGCAATGACGCCAATTGTGCGCAATATTTTCAAGGGTATCCTCCCGTTTCTCGGCCAGCCCTGTGAACATTGATTCTGGCCGTTTGCATCTCGTAACATCTCTGTTGCGCAAAATTCTGCCCAAAAAACGGACCAATTGCGCAAAACTCAACCCAATTCAGCTCATAGAAAGCATCTGGTATGCAAAGGTCAAGTACCTTATCGCGCCGGTTTGCGAACCAACAAAACCGGCAATTTATTTATTCTGGCGATGTTTTTATTCCCGTTATTCCCGCCGCCGCCCCCGGCATGAGGGTCGGCAAATAAATCGCCCCTTGGGGGCATGCCGGCATTTCGTGCCACGGTTGCAAATTGAAGGCTGGCATTTGCGTGCAAAATGCCCTATGTGCGGGCAACTATATACATAGGGTCACCTGCCTTTTCGCAAAGATGGCCGGGAACACCCCGTCTCAGGATACGTTTCTGAAAAGATTTTACGTTTCACCCCGTCAGATTGACAGGCCCCCTGTCGATCCGGCAGGGTATTTTTTCTGCATATTGCAACGCCCCAGAGGTTTTGACCATGCCGCGTTCCCCCATCGCGATGATAATTGCCCTTTCGGCAACACTTTTTGCAGCCTTCACCCTGAATTCGGGGTCGTCGCTGCAATCGTCGCTGCTGGCATTGCGCGCGTCATCCGAAGGCTTCGCCCCGATTTATACCGGTATCATTATGGCTTCGTACTATTCCGGTTTTGTTGGTGGCATTCTCTGGGGGGCGTCCCTTGTGAACCGGGTGGGGCATATACGCACCTTTGCCGCCCTCGCCTCTACCGGGTCAGCCATCACCCTGCTGCATGCAATTTTTGTCGATCCCATCACATGGTCGCTGTTTCGCGCCATGACCGGGCTGTGCCTGTCGGGCCTTTATCTTGTCGTGGAAAGCTGGCTGAACGAACAGGTTGATAACAATTCGCGCGGCGCCATGATGGCCTCCTATATGACCGTCTCGCTGGGGGGATTGGCGCTAGGGCAGCTCATGCTCAATCTGTCGCCCATTTCCGGGTTCGAGCTCTTTACCCTGGCGTCGGTTTTATTGTCCCTTTCACTTGTGCCCATTGCGCTGACCCGGCAACCGCCCCCTGCAGCGGTGAGCGGCGAACGCATGAAATTGCGCCGCCTGTTTAAAATTTCGCCTTTGGGCTTTGTCGGCGCAGCAGGCAGCGGCGTGTTTTCGGGCGCGATTTATGGTGTCGGGCCGGTGTTTGCCGCCGATCTGGGCCTGCCAACAGCCAGCATCGCCACCTTCATGTTTTTCGTTATTGTCGGCGGCATGATTCTGCAATGGCCAATTGGCCGCGCATCCGACATGGTGCCCCGTCAATATGTGCTGATCGCCATGCTGGTCGGGCTGATCTTTACCGGCCTTGTCCCCTATGTCATGCCCAATGTCATTCGTGACAATCTGTCAATCTGGGGCGGAGTGCTGGGCGTGTTCACCATGCCGATCTATGCCATTTCCGTTGCCTATGTGAATGACTATCTTGACCCCGATGATTTCGTACCCGCCAGTGGCGCACTTTTGATTGTTTATGGCGGGTCTGCCGCCTTTGGTCCGATTGTGGGCTCGATGTTCCTGGATTATTTCGGCCCCTGGGGCTTGCCGCTGCTGTTTTCGATTGTCGCCTTTTGCATGGCTGTCTTTGCCACCTATCGTGCCGGTTTTGGCCGTCGTATCAGCCTCGAAGAACAGGGCACATTCGTTGCCGTGCCGCGCACAACACCAATGGTAACTGAACTTGCCCCGATGGGTGAGGACACAGAAACTGAAACGGATGCGGATGCTGAAGCTGAAGCTGAAACAGAAAATAGCGAAAACACCGCCCCTTCCGAAGCTGCAAATATTTCCGGCACGACAGGATCAGATACGCCCAAAACACGCGATTAACGCATATCCATGTCTCGAAAAGGGGCCATTTGGCTTTATTTTTAGCGCCATTTTTAACGCCCTTTTTCACCCTCTTACAGTCCCAGAAAAATTTGATCCCCTCGGCAAGGATCATTTTGCCGGCTCAAACGTTTTCCATAATGCGGAAAACATCCCACAAATTTGAAAGCTGTAGTGGACCCGGGGTGGGAGTGGCACCTATGCTGTCGTCCAACAGTCAGGCACTTGTGGGCCTGGTGCATCATGATCACTGGCGAGAGGAAACATGACCCAAAGAATCAGCAAAGGTGGCCTTCAGATTGCAACCGTGTTGCACGATCTGGTGGCAAACGAAGTCCTACCGGGTACCGGCGTGGACGCGGACGCCTTCTGGGCATCTTTTGAACAGCTGGTGACAGAACTGGGCCCGCGCAACCGCGCCCTGCTGGCCAAACGTGACGAATTGCAGGCCAAAATTGACGAATGGCACCTGTCGCGCCGCGATCAGGCCCGCGACCCTGCTGCCTATAAGGATTTCCTGTCGGAAATCGGCTATCTGCTGCCCGAAGGTGAGGATTTTTACATCACCACCACCAATGTTGACCCGGAAATTGCCCGTGTCGCCGGGCCGCAGCTGGTGGTGCCTGTCATGAATGCGCGCTATGCGCTTAATGCGGCCAATGCCCGCTGGGGCAGCCTCTATGACGCGCTTTATGGCACCGATGTGATTGACGAGGCCGATGGCAAGGAAAAAGGCACATCCTTTAATCCCAAACGGGGTGCCGCTGTCATTGCCTATGCCGCCAATTTCCTGGACCATGCCGCACCGCTGGCCAATGGCGTACACGAGGATGTTGTCAAATATGAAGTCCGCGACAATGGCGCGGGCTGGTGGGCGCTGCAGGCCACATTGAAGGACGGCACCGAAACCGCTCTGGCCCTGCCGTCGCAATTTATCGGCTTTAATGAAAAGGATGATGCCATCAGCGCCATCCTGCTGCGCAATCATGGCCTGCATATCGAAATTTCGATTGATCCGACCCATTTCATTGGCAAGGACCACCCGGCCCATGTTGCCGATGTGATGATGGAATCCGCCCTGACCACCATTCAGGATTGCGAGGATTCCATCGCCGCCGTTGATGCCGAAGACAAAACCCTAGTTTACCGCAACCTTTTGGGCCTGATGAAGGGCACGCTGGAGGAAAGCTTTGAAAAAGGCGGCAAAACCCTGACACGTCGCCTGAATGCGGACCGCACCTATCAGGGCTTTGATGGACAGGAAGTCACCCTGCCCGGCCGCAGCCTGATGCTGGTGCGCAATGTCGGCCATCTGATGACGACCGATGCCGTGCTTGATGCCAATGGCAACGAGGTGCCCGAAGGGTTCCTGGATGCCATGATGACCGCCGTTATTGCCAAGCATGACCTGGAGGGCAATAGCAGTGTCACCAATTCCCGCATGGGCAGCATTTACATCGTCAAACCGAAAATGCACGGCCCGGAAGAAGTCCAGCTGACCAGCGACCTGTTCGCCTTTGCCGAAGAAGCCGCCGGTTTGCCAGCCCATACCCTGAAGGTCGGCATCATGGACGAGGAACGCAGGACCACGATCAATCTGAAGGAATGTATTCGCGCGGCACAGGACCGGGTTGTGTTTATCAATACCGGCTTCCTGGATCGCACGGGCGATGAAATCCATACCAGCATGGAAGCCGGGCCGATGGTGCGCAAGGAAGCCATGAAGGATCAGTACTGGATTCATGCCTATGAAAACTGGAATGTCGATGTCGGCCTTGAATGCGGCATGAAGGGCATTGCCCAGATTGGCAAGGGCATGTGGGCCAAACCGGACCGTATGGCCGAAATGATGGAAGCCAAAATCGGCCACCCCGAGGCCGGGGCCAATTGCGCCTGGGTGCCATCACCCACGGCAGCCACCCTGCATGCCATGCACTATCACAAGGTTGATGTGCGTGCCGTGCAGGATGAAGTCGGCAAGCGCGAACGCGCCAGCCTGGATGATATTCTCGCCATCCCGCGTTTGGGCGACCAGCACCCGATGCGCAGTGAAATCCAGGCCGAACTGGACAACAATGCCCAGGGGATTCTGGGGTATGTCGTGCGCTGGATCGATGCCGGTATTGGCTGTTCCAAGGTGCCCGACATCAACAATGTCGGCCTGATGGAAGACCGTGCAACCCTGCGTATTTCCAGCCAGCATATTGCCAACTGGCTGCATCATGGCCTGTGCGATGAAGAACAGGTCTTGGAAACCTTAAAACGCATGGCCGCCATTGTTGACAAACAAAATGCTGGCGACCCCGAATATCGCAATATGGCACCAAATTTTAACGATAGCGTTGCCTTCCAGGCCGCCTGCGACCTGATCTTCAAGGGCCGCGCTCAACCCAATGGCTATACCGAACCCGTTCTGCATGCCCGCCGCCGCGAGGCCAAGGCAAAATACGGGGCGTAAGCCACCCTTGGCAAAAAATATCCATTCGGAATGGTGTAAGCCTTCCCCGGTTCAGATACAGACACACCCCGCCCATTTGTGGCGGGGTGTTTTTTTTGTAATGACACAATAAAAAAGAAATAACTTTAAGTTGATGATCATTTGAAAAAACATTCATAAATACATACGCAATATTACTTAAAATAATATACTAAAAATAGAGTCAAAATTTTATCCATAACACCAATATATTTCACAAATAAACTCAAACTTCCCCTTTAATTTCCGAAATTTGTCTCATTTTCTGAGACATTATTTGTATTAGACATTTTTTTATTTACTGATTATGTTGTGAAACATCATCGTCACTTAAAACAACACAGAATGGAAATGCGATTGTTCGACTGGGCAATATCGACGCATTCCATCAATCAACATATCAGGAGGCTATAAATGAAAAGCATCTTACGAAAACTAGCGCCTGCGGCTGTCATGCTTGCCATGACAAGCTGGGGATCAGCCCATGCGCAGGCCGAAACACTAACCGCTGGGGTCGAAGCTGCCTTTCCGCCCTGGGCCTATGTCGAAGACGGCAAATATAAAGGCATCGCCATTGATGCCATGCGGGCCATTGCCAAGGACCAGGGGCTAGATGTTGAATTTAAGGACCTGCCCTGGCCATCCCTGATCCCCGCTCTGGTCAAAGGGCGCATTGACATGCTTGTTACCGGGCTGAATGTCACCCCGGAACGCGCCAAGGTTCTGGATTTCACCATCCCTTGGTGGGAAAATGACGATGAAATCCTTGTTCCCAAAGATTCCGACAAAAACCTGATCACAGCCATGTGCTGTGGTGCCACGGTTGGCGCCCAGGGCGGTGCCACCCAGTATAAATGGCTGGAAGACAACCTGGCCTCGAACGACAAAGTTGATATGACCCTGCGCGGTTATGAAGACTATGTCACTGCCATTGCCGACATGCTGGCCGGGCGTCTGGATGCGGTTGTCACATCAACCGATACCGCCGAAGATTTCATTGCCAAGGGGCGGCCAATCAAGATTGCCGGCACCATCCAGCAAAACCAGCCCCAGGCACTTGCCGTGGAAAAGGGCGACCCCAAAAAATTGCTTGGCAAAATCAATGCCGGGATCATGAACATTTATAAATCCGGCGAGTGGGCCGAGATTGTGCATCGTTATGCACCGCAATCAACCATTCGCGAGATTCCGACCACGATGCCAGCCTATGTCGATACCTATCAGGGTGACATTCCCGGTTATACAAAATAACTGACGGCACGCCGTATTGCTGCGCATCACGTCGCGGCAATACGGCATTTCTTTTCGTTCCAACGAGCATGAAAACATGATTTTCGAAACGTTGATAAGCCAGATGCCCTATCTGGCACATGGCCTTGCCGTCGCCATCGGGTTGCTTGTTTGCCTGTTGTCACTGGGCCTTGTCTTGGGGCTGATACTAGCGACCCTGGAAGTTTACGGCCATTGGAGCCTGCGGCTGGCCTGTGTCGCCTTCGAGCGCGTTTTTCGCGGCATTCCGGCCATTGTGCTATTGCTGCTCTTTTATTACGGCGTCACCGATTACATCGAAATGGGGTCGTTTACAGCAGCCGTTCTGGCCCTTGGTTTACGTTCGGCGGCCTATCAGTCGCAAATTTTTCGCGGGGCGTTTCTATCCGTTCCCAAAGGACAAATGATGGCGGCCCGCGCTATGGGCATGAACAAGCTGCTGGCCATCCGCGATATTGTTTTGCCACAGGCTTTGCGCATGTCCATCGGTCCCTGGACCAACGAATTTTCCAGCGAATTAAAGGCAACGTCGCTTGCCTATGTCATCGGTGTTGTCGAACTGACCCGTCAGGCCAAATACATCATCTCGAATACCCAGGGGAATATCCTGATCGTGTTTGGTGTGGTGGCGCTGATGTATTTTGTCGTCAATCGCGCAGGCAACTGGGCACTGTACCGGCTTGAAAACCGCCTTGCTTTGCCGGGCTTTGAACACAGGGGAGACGCATAATGCTGCTGCGTGTTGAAAATATTCACAAAAGTTACGGCGCAGTCGAGATTCTCAAGGGCGTTTCCTTTGACATGGCACCAGGGCAATCCAAGGTCATCATGGGGCCCTCGGGCACCGGGAAATCAACACTTTTGCGCTGCGTTAATCATCTGACCCCGCCTGATCAGGGCCGGATTTTTGTTGAAGGCGAAGAACTGACGGCAAAAAATCTCAATGCAATGCGCCAGAAGGTCGCGTTTGTTTTTCAGGATTTCAACCTGTTTACCCATCTGCGCACGGTTGAAAATGTTGCCATCGGGCCGCGCAAATTACGCGGTTTTGACAAGAAAGCCGCGCTTGACCTTGCCTATCAGGAACTGGACCGTGTTGGGCTGTCGGACCGGGCGGATGCCTATCCCGCAGAGCTTTCCGGCGGGCAGCAACAGCGTGCCTCGATTGCGCGCGCCCTGGCAATGGAACCCAAGCTGATTTTGTTTGATGAGCCCACCAGTGCGCTGGACCCGGAACTGACCGGTGAAGTGGTTTCGGTGATGAACAAGCTGGCATCCGAAGGCATGACGATGCTGGTCGTCAGCCATGAAATCGGTTTTGCCCGCAAGGCCGCCGACGAGGTTATTTTTATGGAAGGCGGCAAGATCATTGAACAGGGACCACCATCGCAATTGTTTGAAGCCCCGCAACAGGACCGCACCCGTGTCTTTCTGAATGTGATCGAGCATGGAGGCGACGCATGAGCGCGTGGCTCGATTTTGCACTGGAACATTTACCCTATGTGCTTGAGGGCGTGCCCACCACATTGGGGTTGTGGGTCTCGGCAATGGTCATTGGCGCGATATTGGGGCTGGCTTTGGCATGGGCGCGCATTTATGGCAACCGGCCAATTTATGCGATTGCCACGGTCTATGTGGAAATCTTTCGCGGCACGCCAATGCTGGTGCAGATGTTGTTCATTTATCTGGGATTACCGGAAATTGGCATCACATTTGACCCGCTCACCGCTGCCATCATTGCCATTGGCCTTAATACCGCCGCCTATCAAGCCGAATATTTGCGCGGCGCGGTGCGCTCTGTTCCTGCCGGGCAAATGACGGCGGCCCGCGCGCTGGGCATGGGCCGTTTTCAGGCCTTTACCACCATCATCCTGCCCCAGGCCTTGCGCCGGGTTATTCCCCAATGGTCAAACGAGGCCATTTTGGAACTGAAATACACCTCGATCGCCTATGCGATTGGGGTTACTGAAATCACGGCGCGGGCCGAAAAAATCGGCTACGAAACCTTCCAGTTTTTCGAGGTCTTTTTGCTGATCGCCGCGATTTATGTGGTCATGACCAGCATCGTTGCGCAACTTCTGCATCTGCTGGAAAAGAAAGTTTCCGTTCCCGGGCTTTAAACCGCGCGGAAAACAAAAACGAAATACCGGCTCACATTCATACCCCTGCCCCGTATGGCGGGGGTATGGTGCTGACGACCTTCAGGTCAGAATTTCATAGCCTTTGGGCGTGACCACCACCGTATGCTCATATTGCACGGTGGGCGCACCGGTATCGGCATACAGGGTCCAGCCATCATCCTTGTCTTCGGTCGCCCATTCCAAGCCAAGGGATAAAAACGGCTCGATAGTAATCACCTGACCCTTTTTAAGGGTGCGGCGCTCGCACAACGATTTCCTGGAGTTGAAAAGTTTAACGGTATAGTCGTCTGCGCCAATGCGCAAAGCCTGCATCTTGCCCAGATCGTCAGCAAGCTCCATCATCATGGTAACAGGCGTATCGAACACCCGCCCGATGGCAGCAAGCACTTCGCATCCGTCCTAACGCGACAGCTAGATATCCAGTATCCAGCACGACCAGATCCGGCCTAAGGCGTTGGTGATGGGCCAATCCAACTTTACCGCCACCTGCAGTAACAACGCGGAAGCCTTTGCATCAGCGCCATTGGTTCAACATGCCAACGTCGTGATCGCTGCCCGGCTTCGATATTCTGCTCGCAGTTAGGACAACTTATCCTTGCGCGTTAATCGGTGACATTGCCGACATATCCCCGCTCCACCGAATATGAAGATTTTCTCGACGTTTTCTCGACAGACGCGGCGTATTTCTCTTTCCGCCAGCTCGGCCTCGGCAAGCAGAACCGTTCCGTTTCCCGACGCGCTGGATTTGACGGAGAGCTTTTCAAACATGAAAAAATCAAAAACTGACCAATCGCCGATGAAATCCTCTTTTTATAGGGCGGATATTTCAGCAGGGTTTGGCCATTTGGCTATTCATCGCCACACATTTCGCGTTTCCGGGCATTCCAGCGTCGCATGTACAGAGATGGTGCGCTGATGCACGCCTATTGCGATTTTGATGGCACGATCGCTACGATCGACGTGACGGATGCCGTTCTCGAGCGGTTTGCCGCGCCGGAGTGGCGCGACATAGAGCAGGCCTGGGAAGCAGGACGGATCGACGCGCGACAATGCATGAGTGCACAAATCACACTCATCCAAGCGGCCATGAACCAAATAGATGAATTTCTCGACACGGTCGAAATCGATCCTGAATTCCCTGAATTCGTCCGCTGGTGCTCGAAAAATTCGATCCCCGTAACCGTCGTCAGCGACGGCGTCGATCGCTTCATTCACCGCGTCTTGTCCAATCATGGCCTTGGCCGTCTCGACATTATTGCCAATCGCCTCTGTATCGAAAAAACCGAAAACCGCGTCCATTACCAACTGGAAGCACCGTTTATGCAGTCCGCCTGCCACGCTGGATCCGGGGTCTGCAAATGCGCCGTCGTAGCATCGAACATACCCCACATCTATGTCGGCGACGGGCGAAGCGATTTTTGCGTCTCGGCACAGGCGGACCTGCTTTTCGCCAAGCACAAACTCGCCACGCATTGCACCGGCAATTCCATTCCGTTCGTTTCCTACACGACTTTCAAAGATGTCCAAGCTGAAGCCGCCGCACAGCTTCAGCACATCTACACCGCCCACGGCGTGGGTTCTCACCTTTCAAAAACTGCCTGATCAGGAACAAGAAAGTGCATTCACTTATCAAGCCGATTGACGGCCATGACGACATTACATCCGAAGACGAACTCCGTCACCTTGAGGACATCTATTGCTCCCACGGCGACACCGTCCACTACACCGATCATCCCAAATTTTTCACCGGTTGTGACGGATCTTTCATGTATGACGAGACAGGTACAGCCTTCCTCGATCTACAGATGTGGTACTCTGCTGTTAATTTCGGGTACCGCAACCCCCGCCTTAATGCTGCAGCCCATCGCCAGCTCGATACCCTGCCACAGGTCGCTTCGCAATATCTCCATCGCGAGAAGGTCGAACTGGCGACGATGATTGCCCAGGACGCGGAAAGAAAGTTTGGCTGCAAGGGTCGCGTGCATTTCAA
This sequence comes from Thalassospira sp. TSL5-1, assembly GCF_001907695.1. NCBI lineage: Bacteria > Pseudomonadati > Pseudomonadota > Alphaproteobacteria > Rhodospirillales > Thalassospiraceae > Thalassospira > Thalassospira sp. TSL5-1. The sequence goes on along the minus strand of NZ_KV880637.1, from coordinate 31,873 downwards.
TGTCGGCGGTTCGCAGGCCGTCGAGGACTCGCTGAAACTTGTCCGGAACTATTCGGGCGGCAAAAGCATGATGTTTGCTTTCGAGGGGGGGTATCATGGTCGCACCCTCGGCGCCACCTCCATCACCTCTTCCTACCGTTACCGCCGCCGTTACGGCCATTTTGGTGAACGCGCACAATTCATCGAATTTCCATATCACTTTCGCGGCCCGAAGGGCATGTCGAAAGAGGAATACGGTCACTATTGCGTCCAGAAGTTCGCCCGCCTTTTTGAAAGCGAATATAACGGCGTCTGGGATCCGAAAGCCGGAAAATCCGAATATGCGGCCTTCTACATCGAGCCGATCCAGGGCACCGGCGGCTACGTTATTCCGCCAATGAACTTTTTCGTCGAGTTGAAGAAAGTGCTAGATGAGCACGGCATTCTTCTTGTCGTCGATGAAATCCAGATGGGCGTTTATCGCACCGGTAAACTCTGGTCGATCGAACATTTCGGCGTTTCCCCTGATATTCTGGTGTTCGGCAAGGCAATCACCAACGGTCTCAACCCGCTGTCCGGCATATGGGCGCGCGAGGAGATGATCAACCCCGGGATTTTCCCACCCGGCTCCACACACTCCACCTTCGCCAGCAACCCGATGGGAACGGCCGTCGCCCTCGAAACACTCAAAATGGCTGAAGAAGAGAATATCGGCGCCAGTGTCATGGCGAAGGGCGCCGTCTTCCTCGATGGTCTGCAGCAGTTGCAGCGCAAACACGCGATCGTCGGCGAAGTGGATGGGCTCGGCCTTGCACTTCGGATGGAAATTTGCCGCGACGACAGCTTCACGCCTGACAAGGCCACACTCGACTGGATGTCCGATGAGGGCATGAAGGGCGACATGGTCGTGAACGGGCGCAAATACGGCCTGGTGCTTGATGTCGGTGGTTACCACAAGAACGTCATCACGTTCGCGCCAAACCTCAACATCTCTTTCGACGAGATCAATCTGGCAATCGCGCTGCTTGACCAGCTTCTGACCCGCGCCGAACGGAGGTAATCTCGTGGACACACTTCTGCTCCATCTCGACGATGCCCTGCTTCTGCAGCCAACCTTTGTTGATGCGGCACTTTCGGTGAACGCGCGCGAGGTTGACGAACGACGCTGTGGAAGCGCTGTTCGTCTCTGGAGCAGGAGAGAGTCGCTCGGTCTGTTAAAACCCAGTGTAGCACGCCCCGCCGGCGTGTCCCCGTCCCCCCGACTGTGTTTTCTCGGATCGGGCGACTTTCATCATGTCTCAGCCCTGCTGATTGCCGAAGCGGCAGAAAGCTTCGATGGACCTTTGACGGTCATCCATATCGACAACCATCCAGACTGGGTCAATTTCGACAATGGTGTCCATTGCGGCTCATGGGTCAACGAGGTCGCGAAACATAGAAACGTTCAAAAAATCATCACGCTTGGTGTGTGCAGCGGGGACCTGCAATCGCCAGAGCGAAAAAGAGCGAACCTGGATAATCTGGCCAACGGCAAGGTTGAGCTCTACCCTTACGACCACCTGCCCAGCCGCGTCAAACACGACTATAGCGAGAGTGCCAGCTACACCCAATCGGGCGGCCATCTCATCTGGTCGACCATGAAAAAGATGGGGCTGACAGCATTCAGGGAGCACCTGCTGTCGAGGATATTCACGTCCAATGTCTACATCACAATCGACAAGGATTGCCTGTCTCTGGACGATGCCATCACCAATTGGGATCAGGGCCAATTACGGCTTTCTGCGATCCTTGAGCTGTTAAACGACATCGCTTTAAGACACCGCATCGTAGGGGCGGATGTCATCGGTGATTATTCGTCACCGATCTATAGCGGCCCCCTGCTCACACGACTTCTGAAGCAGGGGGAAATCTTGATCGACCAGCCTCTAAGCGCCCCAGATGCGGTGATGACCCGAGATCGCAACACCCTTACCAACCTTACTCTTTTAAGGTCGTTTTCGGAAATACTGGCATGACGGACGGGCTCAATAAAACAATGCTTGCTCTCATTCTGTTCTGCGTGCTGACGGAGGCCGGCAGGGAAATCTGCTTCAAATTCGCCTCCGCCAAAGACAGGGGCAACATTTATCTGCATCCATGGACGTTAACCGGGATCGTGTTCTGGGGCGTAGAGCTCGTCGCCTGGACCTATGTCCTTGCGCATGTTGCGCTTTCCATCGCATTCCCGCTGATGGCCTCGAGCTATGCCGTTATCACTATTTTCGGGGCCATTCTGTTTGGGGAAACCATCAGTCTGCGGCATTCCATCGGTGTTGCGCTGGTATCGGGCGGCGTCATCTGCGTGGGAGTATCAGGATTATGACGTTTTCTTTCGCTGACTCTCAATCCGGCTTTGCGCGCTCTTTACTCACCGCCTCGGCAGAAGAAAAAATGCCAGTGTTCAACCCGTCAAATGATGGCCTGTCTTTTTTCGAAGAGGGTACGAACGGTAAGGCCGTCATGCTCGTGCATGGCATGAGTGGCGCCCCTGCCGAAATGCGTCTGGTGGCGCGGCAGTTCAGGCGCAGGGGGTATTCGGTTTTTGCTCCCCTGCTCGCCGGGCACGGGCGTGGGGAAGCAGCCTTGCGGCGTTCCCGCTTCGAAGACTGGCTTGACAGCATCGCAACTGCAGCCGACTGGCTGGCAACACGCAGCGATACCGTCTATGCCGCTGGCATCTGCGTTGGTGGCAAGCTGACACTTCTCGCATCGCATATGAAATCATCCCCGATCCAGTCCGTCGCCCTCTATTCCCCCTGCTTTCACTTCGACGGCTGGAATGTTCCTCGCTATTACGCGATCCTCTCACCGCACATCAGATGGATCAGGATGATACCCTTCATCGATCGCCTCAACTTCAGCGAAACGCCTTCCCTTGGCATCAAGGACGAACGCCTGAGGCGCATCATTGCAGGAATGGAAAACGAAGGCGTTCTCAGCCATTTCCCCGGCCGCGGCCTCATCGAAATGAACCGGCTCAGCCGTCATCTCAAAAAGCATCTGCCTGCGATCACCACTCCATCCCTCATCATCCATTCAACCAAAGATGATCTCAGTGGCCCAGACCATGCCCGCTACATCGCCGCAAAGCTTGGCGGACCAAAAGCGCTGTACTGGTTGAACAACAGCTATCACATGATCCACGTGGACAGAGAGCATCGCAAGGTCGCCGATCTCTCCGCACAGTTTTTCGAGACGAAACATGCTTTTAGAAACCCGATTTGAGATTGATGACGGGGCGGGTGTCAATTCCCGAAACCTCGAATTTCTGATCCACGACACGCTTGCGACCATCGACAGGGATGCTTGGGATGTGTGTTTTAAGGCAGATATAGAACGCTACGATTATTTGCTTGCAGTCGAGCAGGCTAATCTTGTCGGTTTCGAATGGCGATATGCAACGATCAGCTATTATGGGGTCGTCGTGGCCGCCGCTCCGATTTTTCTATGCGATTACCATCTGGAAACGACGCTGGAAAGAGGACGGCTCACGTCCCTTGTCGAAGGCATCCGCAAAAAATTCGCCCGCTTTTTATCGCTCCGGCTTGCCTGTATCGGCTCTCCCTGTACAGAGTGCGCGAACATCGGCATACATCCGGATATTCCCGGCGGTTGGGAAGCTGATGTGATGGCCCATTTGCTGGAGTGCACGGAACGATGGGCGCACATGTCAGGATATGGCCTGTTCGCGCTGAAAGACGTGCCGATGCCTCTTGGGCGAGCACTTTCGACAGCAATCCACAAACGCAAGTTCGTCACCATGCCCGGCTTGCCAACCGCATGGCTGCGCATCGACTTTCCCGATATTGACACCTATCTCGCAAGATTGTCTTCTTCGACACGCAAGGACATGCGCCGCAAATGCCGTGCAGCCTCCAAGGTTACAGTGGAGAGGGTCACCGAACTTGGCGACATGTTGCCCCGCTTTCTCGAACTTTACCACGATACCCGTAACCGAAGCGAATGGCAGTTCGAAGAACTGACGTCGGACTACTTCACAGGTATCCTGTCAAACTTGCCCGAAAATGCGTTCTGCACCGTCTATCGCGTTGGCGACGACATCCTTGCCTTCAATCTGCTTTTGCACAACCGCGATCTGCTCATCGATAAATTCTTCTGCATGGATGCCGTCCGCGGCAAGCCTTACAACCTTTATTATCTCAGCTGGTTCGAAAATCTTCGCTTTTGTCTCAAGCATGGGCTCACCCGATATCAAAGCGGGCAGGCCTATTACCAAAACAAGCTCCGCCTCGGCAGTACGCTAACGGCTAACGCCATGTTTTTCAGGCACCAAAACCCTGCTCTTCACAGGGTACTGAAATGGATTTCCCCACTTTTCAGCTCCGATGGATTGGAGAAACAATGAAGGATCTCTCAACGCTTTGGCTCTCCATCCCGTTTTTGAACACGCTGCAGCAGATTTTTCTCAAAGAGAGCGCGGACCATATTTCCGGCCAGTTTGGCATCACATGGATCATCGAACTTGTCTCATCCCCATGGTTCATTCTCGCCATCATCGCCGAAATCGTCTGTTTCGTCCTGTGGCTACGTGTCCTAGCAAGGATTGATCTGTCGAAAGCGTTTCCTCTTTCCGCGATCAGCTATGTTTTCGTGCTCGCAAGCGCATGGCTTTTCTATTCCGAACAGGTCTCCGGCCTCCAGTTGGGCGGCAGCGCGCTGATTATTGCTGGCGCCTGGTGCGTGTCAACCGCACCTGGCGAAAAGTCGATACCGGCTTCCCCGAGCAAATCTGCGCAGTGACGGTGCTAAATCTGAAGCCTGCAATGACCTTGGGAGAGGTGATGAATGCGACGGCATCCATTCGAATTGCCGGATCGGGGGCCGGCAATAAGGATCAACAACGATTTTTCCGGGTAGTGCGTGCTTCATGTGGTCCAAAATGAATAAGGTGCATCTTGATTGGTGTGATCTTTCGGGGTCAAATTGCTATGTGGTCTTGAAGCGGTATCGCTGGGTCTTCATGGCCCTGCTCCTATCGTCCTGCTATCAAGGGGGTTCGACCTTTTCGGACATTGCACTGCCGGAGTTACCGCCGCAATTCTCGCTGATGGGCGGGCAGCGGCCCAACTCAAAAAGCGAAGCGTGGTGGCTGGCGTTCAATGACCGCCAGCTCAACGCCATCGTGGCGCGTGTTCAGCGGGGGAATCTGACCGTCACGCAGGCCCGCGAGCGACTGGCGGCTGCGGCTGCCATTGCACACTCTGCATCTTCCGGCTTCCTGCCCAATGTCGGCCTTTCGGGTTCTGCAACGGCTTCGAGCAGCAACACAAGGGTAGACGACATTTCCCGTCGTCCAGTCCAGCTCAATCTTGAAACCGGATGGGAAATCGCTCTTTTCGGGCAAGACAAACTGGCCCAGAAATCCGCCGATCTGGATGGGCGCATGGCCGCCGAAGACGTCAATGCCGCAAAGCTCTCCGTCATCGCGGAGGCCGCAACAAGCTATATTCGCTTGAGGGCATTGCAGCACCAGCGGCAAAATGCCGATCTCCTTTCCTCCGCCAAGGCAAAGGCCAGGGATATAGCGACCGTGCGGTTCCGCAGCGGATTGGCGACAATGCTCGAAGCACAGTCAGCGACCGACGTTAGTGCCGCGATGGCGCAACAAAAGCGTGTTCTCGACAATGCTATTGCAGACGAAATCCAGCGCATTGCCGTGCTTCAGGGCGTAGCGGAAGACGATGCAGCACTGTCAGTAATCAAACCGCAACCCGTCGCAGACAAAGTGCTGGTCAAGGCGGTCCCGGCCGATGTGCTTCGCCAGCGTCCGGATGTCCGAAGGGCTGAATTCGCCGTCCTCAAGGCGGGAGCCGAGGTGGGAATTGCAACGTCCGATCTTTATCCGAAACTCCATCTTTCAGGAATGATTGGCATCGGGTCGCCCGTCTCCGGGTCCATCTTTGGCATCATGGGTGGTCCGTCATTACAGATGCCCCTCTTCGACTACGGGAAACGACTGGATGTCGTGGAAGCGAAAAAAGCGCAATTGCGTGAAGCCGTCGCGGCCTACCGACAGACGGTACTTGTCGCTCACGGCGAAGCTTCGTCAGCCTTGCGCGCGCTTCTCACCGCGCGGCTCGAAACTGCGCGTGCAAGATCAGCCTACTCGACGGCTGAAAAAGGCTCGGCTGAAGCTCAATTACTATCCCGCGAAGGACTGTCGGACCCATCCATCCTTGTCGCCCGCCAACTGGCAGCCCTGGAAACCCGCCGTCAACTCACCGATGCCACCAAAGACGAAGCGGAAGCACTGATTGTTTTTGCAAAAGCGACGGGCGGAAGTCTGAGCGCGGAAGCACAGGATATCGCAACCTCCCCTGATAAACGGAGGAAAAACGGTTCATGACGGTCTCGATTGCGCGCAAGACTTTGATCCACGAGTGGCGCCGTTTTTTACCCGCAACGATCGCGATCGCCTTCTCTGGCGTCCTGATGACGGTTCAAGGGGCGTTGTTGCTGGGCATTGTGGGCGCCAATAGTCTTTATGTCACGCAATCCACCGCCCAATATTGGGTGGGATTTCCCGGAACACAGAGCGTCGATCTTGGGCGCACGATCCCGGCGAGTGTGGCGACAAATCTCTATGCCGAGCCGGCCATTTCGCATGTGGAGTCCATACTGTTCGGCTCCGGCGACTGGAGAGGCACGCACGGTGGTGGCGGTGTTAGCGTGACGGTGCTCGGTATCGATACCGCAAATGATGCCGAGGCGCTCGCGCGCATCATTCCCGGTTCGCTTCGAAACGAATTGAACGAGCCCGGCACGGTTGTCGTTGACATTGCGGACGCATCGAAGCTTTCCGCGAAAAAGGGCAGTTATGCCGAAGTGAACCTGCACTCGGTGCGGATCATCGGCTATATTGACGGCCTTCGCGGCCTGGGAGGCGTCAATGTCGTGGCCTCACTGGAAACCGCCCGAAATCTCGATCAAAGCCTGCCCGGCGACAGCGGCGCCACCTATTTCCTCTATGACCTTAAGCCGGGTACCAATGGCCCCGCTATTCAGGCGCGACTGAACAGCGATTCCGACACACGCCGCTTCGAGGTCTGGTCGGCCGACGAACTCGCATCGATGACGACGATGTACATGCTAATGGATTCAGGTGCGGGAATTGCGTTCATTTTCGCAACATTGATCGCCGTCATGATCGGCGCCGTGATAACGAGCCAAACCTTGATGAGTGCCGTGGCAGGAACCGTTCCGCAATATGCAACCTTGAGAGCCCTAGGCGTGCCCTTTGACCGGTTGCGTTTCATCGTCATCGAACAGGCAGGCTGGGTCGGTCTTTTCGGCTTTGTCATCAGCATGTTTCTAAGCGTGGCCATCGCCTTGATGGCGGCTGTTTACCGGGTTCCTTTCGAATTGCGCTTCAGCATCATCGCCTCGTCCTCAACGGTAGTGCTTCTTGTCGCGGCTGTCGCCTGTCTCCTGGCGATACATCGTTTGCGGGATACCGATCCCGCCACGCTTTTAAGGTGAACCATGTTGCCTGCCCTCAGCGCGCGTAATCTCGGTAAGTCGTTTACGATACACAATATCCATATGCAGGCGTTGTCGGATGTCTCGGTGGATATATTCGCTGGCGAATTCACGCTGCTGACCGGGCCGTCCGGCTGCGGCAAAAGCACGCTCCTTGCAATCCTCAGCGGCATGACCAAAGCAGACGAAGGCTCCGTCAATGCCGGGGATGTCATGCTCTCGTCATTGAGCGACCAAGCGCGGGATGAATTTCGCCTGAAGAATTGCGGGTTTGTTTTTCAGGGGTTCAATCTTTTCCCCGGCCTGACTGCGGTCGAACAGGTGCAGATACCTCTCGATTACATGTCAGTTCCGGCGGCGGAGGCCCGTGAGCGGGCCATCGATGCTCTGGCCAGCGTGGGTTTGTCAAAGAGAAGCCATCTGCGGCCGGCGGAAATGTCCGGCGGTGAAAAGCAGCGCGTCGCGATTGCCCGCGCCATTGTCAAAAAACCTGCCATTCTATTCGCAGACGAACCGACGAGCGCCCTCGACAGCGAAAATGGGCGTAACATCGTCGAGATTCTCCAATCCATCGCAAAAGACTCCGGTTCCGCGGTGTTGTGTGTTTCGCACGACATGCGTCTCGTCAAGCAGGCTGACCGTGTCCTCCAGATGGAAGACGGACGCTTGTTCAGGGACGTCCGCTCCTTCTCCGGTAAGAGTTCCACAGGATCTTGAAGTCATGAAGTTTTTCTCTCGTATCAAACGTCCGGCAATGACAACGATTTCCGCTGGCCTGATCGGCGTGGCGCTGTTGTATTTCACCACGCTTCCCCCAAGCGCACAGGAAAACACCGACCGACCGGATCTGGTCGGTCGCCCCATCCTGGCTGCCGCAAGGGGGGTCGTGGATATCCCGGGCGGTCTTTTTCGGGTCACCTCCCCCCGGGATGGTATCGTCGCATCCTTGCTGGTGCACGAGGGCGATCAGGTCAAGGCGGGGGACGTGATGGCGATACTCGATTCAAGTCAGGAATCGTTATCGGTAAAGATCGCATCGGAGGAAGCCCTGCAGGCCGAAGAGCAATATAATCTTCTGCAAATGAAGATGAAAAATCTTTCTCGCCAGGCAGACCGGGTTAAACGTGCCGCAGCGGCAAATGCTGTCTCGGCTCAAGCCCTTGATGACGCACTCGCGGCCAGGGACAATCTCGCCGGCGAACTGAAAGTGGCCTCCTCGGTTCTCAATGTCGCCAGGATGCGGCGTGATATTGCCAAGCGCGAGGTCGAAATACGAACAATTCACGCTCCCGTTGACGGTTTCATTATTCGACAGGGCATCAAGGTCGGAGAATTTGCCGCCGCGAGCGGGGCAACAGTTGTCTTCACGATTCTTCCTGAAGGCCAAAAAATCGTAAGGGCTGAGATTCCCGAACAGTTTCTCGACAACATCAAACCCGGAGTACCTGTTGAGGTGGTTGCAGAAGACAGAACAGGGCAGGCATATCAAGGCCGCATCAGCCGCATTTCTCCCGTTTTGATGCAGTCAACCGGCATATCCGGCGAACGCAACGACATTCGCACCGCAACTTCGACAGTCATGCTGAGCCCCGACGCTCCGTTTCGGGTAGGACAGCGGGTCATTATTCGTGTCTATAAATAGCTTCAAAGGTCTTGAAGTCGACCCGTACAAATCTGCGATCAAACCCAACCGGCGCTCACCGCTCCGCGAGAGCAGACTGACGACAGAGGAAAACCAGCATCTTGTTGCGGCGAGTTTTGTTTGTGATGTACCGGTACAGGAATTTGCGGCCTGACAGGGGTCGGTGACAATCCTCTGAGCCGATGGCGTCGACAGTATGGCGGGGGTTTTGCGTTGATGCCCTTCAGGTCAGAATTTCATAGCCTTTGGGCGTGACCACCACCGTATGCTCATATTGCACGGTGGGCGCGCCGGTATCAGCATAAAGCGTCCAGCCATCATCCTTGTCTTCGGTCGCCCATTCCGAGCCCAGGGATAAAAACGGCTCGATGGTAATCACCTGCCCCTTTTTAAGGGTACGGCGCTCGCGCGGTTCATCCCAGGTAGCGATGGTCTTGGGCTCTTCATGCAGCGACCGCCCCACCCCGTGGCTGGCAAGGTTGCGAAGCAGCGTATAACCGTTTTTGCGAGCGAAATTTTCCACCGTCAGGCCAATTTCACGCAACGGCGTGCCATGACGCACGGTTTTGACCGCCCGCATCATCACCTTTTTGCCATCGCGGCACAGTTTTTCAATTTCTGGTCGGCTGGCCTCGAACCCGCCCAGCACAAAACTGGCCCCGGTATCGGCAAAATAGCCATCCAGCGAAGCCGAAACATCGACATTTACCAAATCCCCGTGCCGCAAAACACGCGGACCGGGAATGCCATGCGCCACCACTTCATTTACACTGATGCAGGTAGCACCGGGAAAATTATATTCCCCTTCCGGTGCGGAAATCGCCCCGGCACGGTCCATCATCGCCCGGCCGATATCATCCAGCTCGGCTGTGGTCATGCCAGGTTCGGCGGCGGCACACATGGCATCGCGAATATCGCCGCACAAACGCCCGATCCGGCGCATGGCGACAAGGTCTTTTTCGGATTTAATCGTCATACAAAGGCTATGCGATGTTGGCCTGGCAAAGTCAAGAATACAGCCTGCTACAAACGAGGCCACCCCTTGCAAAAATCGCACTGGCAGATCATCGTGCGAGCATTATGCTAGGGTTGAAACGTCCCTGAAAACATGGCAACGGATAAAAATCATGACCATGACCGACATGACCTACTGGCTGGAGCTAACCGGCGTTGCGGTTTTTGCCGTAACCGGTGCGCTTGAAGCCTCGCGCCGGCAAATGGATATTGTCGGTTTTATCCTGATTGCCACCTTTACCGGCATTGGCGGCGGCACGGTACGCGATGTGATCACCGGCGAAACCCCGGTTTTCTGGATCCGCGATCCTGCCTGGATCATCACCTGCATTGTCAGTGCCGTTGTGGTTTATTTTACCGCCCATCTGCTTGAACGCCGCTATGTCGCCCTTTTATGGCTCGATGCGCTGGGGCTGGCGATGTTTGGCGTGACCGGGGCGGCGATTGGCCTTAACCTTAACCTCTCGCCGCTGGTTGCCATCATTCTGGGCATGATCAGTGCCACCTTTGGCGGCATGGTGCGCGATGTTGTCTGTAATGAATTGCCGCTTATCCTGCGACCGGAAATTTACATTACCTCAGCCCTGCTGGGTGCCCTGATCTATACCGTCGGCACCGCAATGCTTGAACTGCCCAAGCAGCCCGTCGCCCTGGTCGCCTTTCTGTGCGCCTTTGCCCTGCGGGCCGCCGCCCTTAAATTCCGGCTCAGTTTCCCGGTGTATCGCGCCCGTCCGGGCCGTGAATATTAGGAACCAGAAAGAACAAACAGGCGCAAAAAAGGGAAATGGGCGGCCCCAAAGCCTGTCTCTCCCCTTTTGAAAAATGATTCGGTATTTTATTGATAAAACACATTTTCCATGATGTAGTCGGTCAAGATATTTGCAGGGTTGCATGGGCACCACATTTTTCATGCCCTGCACCCCTATCCGAACCCCATGAAAAATAACAGGCCCGTTTAATGCTTGAACACTCAATGAACGCCCAGGACATTCTGCCGCACGATAGCTCTGACGCCCTACTGATTGGCCGGGTCTGGGACCCGCGCGCCAGCGGCCCAACGCCGGTTTTGCTGGCAAATGGCATGCTGCACGACATCAGCGCGCTTGCGCCCACCACCAGCCAGCTTCTTGAACGTGACGACCTGGTGGCGAAACTTGCCAATGCGGCTGATTTCCCGGTACTGGGCGCGCTTGATGATGTTCTTGCCAACAGCACGCCTGATAGCGACCCTGGCAAAATGCACCTGCTGGCACCAAACGATGTTCAGGCGGTCAAGGCCAGCGGTGTGACCTTTGTTTCCAGCCTGCTGGAACGTGTGATCGAGGAACAGGCCCGGGGCGATTCCTCCAGGGCAGATCAGATCCGCCGCGAAATCACCGAGATCATCGGTGAAGACCTCTCGCAAATTCAGCCGGGCTCCGATAAAGCCGCCGATATTAAAAAGGTACTGCTCGAAAAGGGTGCCTGGTCGCAATATCTGGAAGTCGGCATTGGCCCGGATGCGGAAATTTTCACCAAGGCACCGCCCATGTCATCGGTCGGCCAGGGGGCCAATGTGGGCCTGCATCCGATTTCGCACTGGAACAACCCGGAACCCGAACTGGTCCTGGCTGTTACGTCAACCGGCCGCATTGTTGGCGCGACGCTGGGCAATGATGTCAATCTCCGCGATGTCGAGGGGCGCTCCGCCCTTTTGCTGGGCAAGGCCAAGGACAATAACGGCTCCTGCTCGGTCGGGCCGTTCATTCGCCTGTTTGACGGCAGCTTCACGCTTGAAAATGTCAAATCGGCCGATATCGCGCTGACCATTGATGGCGAGGACGACTTCCACCTTGAAGGCGTCAGTTCCATGAGCAAAATCAGCCGCTCGCCCGAAAGCCTTGTTGGGCAGGCGATTGGCAAGCATCACCAATATCCCGATGGTTTCATGCTGTTTTTGGGCACCATGTTTGCCCCGGTTCAGGACCGTGGGGCCAAGGGCGCAGGCTTTACCCATGAAATTGGCGATATTGTCAAAATCTCGACCCCGCAACTGGGCGCGCTGATCAACCGGGTGGACCGTTCCGATAAAATCAGCCCCTGGACCTTTGGCATCACCGCCCTGATGTCCAACCTCGCCCGGCGTGGCCTGCTGAAATAAGCCCTCACGGCGAACAAACCCGCTTAAATGCACAAAACCCCGGTGCCGTATTTATGGCACCGGGGTTTTGCTTATCTATTTCTCGCCCTAAGGCCGGTTACGACCAGCTTAATTGGCGGTCTTCATCGCCGTGCGTTCGATCAGCGCATTCCAGTTGCCATTGGAAATGAAATGGCAATACACCAGATGCAGCCAGCCGCGCTTGCGCCACGCCAGGAAGGTTTCATCATCCAGCGCGTTGAACTTGGCTTCGTCAATCACCTTAAAACCCGACAGGCTAAGCTTGCGGCCATCGGCCAGCGTCGCATCGGCACGGTTTTCCACCAGAAGGTCCGCTTCGCTGATTGCCTTGAGGAACTCTGCCGTTGCGGCATAATGCGCCTGGTAATCGCGGCAGAAATCCAGCGCGCCCTGCGTCATTTTGGACGGTTCACCATCGACAAAGAACGGGTTTTCCGTGCCTTCAACAACGGTTTTCGCATCTTCATCAACGCACAGGGTGTATTGGCTTTTGTCTTCATTTTCAAAAAAGATGAAGGGATAACGGCGGATATAGGCCGGAACATAGGTACCCGGGGTCCAGTTGCCCTTGTCATCGACCATCACGTTTTCAGATGCCCGCAGGCCCAAAAGCGCAACCATCTGGGTCTGTGCCCCATCGGTAAACAGGATCGGATAATTCTTGCAGACCATCGGCAGTTCGGTTGCCACAACCGGCACCGAATTGGTGTTGGCGGCAAATGAAAAGTCCGACGTCGGGGTCAGCGACATATTGCCATGCCGTTCCGCCAGAACCGCACGCGGCTTGCTGTAAAACAGCGGCAATGCACCAGCAGCAGGCGCTGCCGCTGGTGCTGCAGTTGCTGCATTTTTGGTTGCCGCGCCGTTTGTTTTGCTTTCTTTCGCCAAAATATCCTCACATCTTCCTAACGCCAGCCGAAAACGGCTGCTCAAAAACGGTCCGCAGTTCCTTCCCGTCTCTCTCGACCCGCATCGAAAGCCCCGATAGACAGTCACATGTGCGCAGTAAACCTGCCGCGAACCATCCAACCATCGCCCCTGACAGAACGCAACCGGGTAAAGAACCTGCCTGTATCCTCCTCAATACACGCCCGGTCCTTGCCGTTGCAACAGCTATGACTGAACGGAGCGTCCCATTTTAGTGCTGAAGGCCGCAAATCTGTCTTCAGTTCTGAATACAGGCCCGCAACGCAGGAAGATCGTCGGTTTCCGGGCCAGATTTTGCCGCGCGCGACACCCTTGCTGAGCCTGCGCAAAGCGATGCTTTGCTTGTTTTGAACAGTTGGCCCAACTCATACAGGGCCCCACCTAGCAGACATTACAAAGGCCCGCCACAAGGGCGAGCAGGATGCTTTTTCATGATGTAGATGAGGAGAGATCTGCAATCTGAGCCCTTTCTCGACCTTCGGCTTAAAATCGCCCCACAGGAGCGATTTCAGACTGCGGACAAACCCCAGGCAATTTAGCCCGGGGTTTGTCAGCGGTCTGAGGGCCGGTTATCCGGCCCTTTTCTTATGACTGGTCCATCATGGTGCAAACAGCATCGCGCAAAATTCAAAACTTTAGATCAAGCGTGATCAGAATATCTGCGCTGCGTGTGGCCGGATCACCGGACAAATTCAATTTGCTGGAAAATCTGTCATCACGGTCGGTCAGCGTTGCGCCAGCAGAAATTCCAGGCGTGCCGCTATCGGACAGGCTGGTACCGACATAGGGCGATGCCGTTCCGGCAAAACTTCCATCCCGACCGGTAAACGAAATGCCATAAGCAACCAAGCCGCTCAGCGTGTATTCGCGGTAATCTTCACGCCCGACCATGCGCGACCCTTCGATTGATCCCGACAGACCCGTCCCGCCCGAGGCAAACCGCAAACCACCGCCAAGGTCAAAGGCCCCGGCATCGCCGTTGGTCTGGTCGGTGAAATCGTGAATATAACCCGCTTTCACATATGGGGTCAGAGACGTCTCGCTGATCTGGAAAGAATAAGCCAGCTCGGCATTTGGCTTTAACTGAACCGTGTTGACCGAGGATTCAGCAACCCGGTTGCCGTCACTTTCGGTGTAGGCAGCAAGCGTACTGCGCGACGTCAACGCTCCCAGCCCGCCCGTGACCCGAAACGGGCTATCTGCGATCGGCTGGAAAGTTTGGCGGACATCGACCTGCAGATACCAGCTCTGGCTGTCGGTGTTTCCCGTCACAGTGCTATTGCGGCTTCTGGAAACATCCCCGAACGCATAACCCGCAATCGCCGAGAAGGTCAGCATATCCGACGGTCTATAGATGACATAAGGAGAAAGGTTCCACGTATCCTCTTTGTAAGTTCCGCTCTCAAAGGTGGTTGTAATGTCGGTATGCGCATAGCCGACGGACATGCCCGCCACCAGTGCGGACGAAAAACGATAATCCGCACCCAGGTTATACCCCCAGACGTTGCCGTCATAACGGCTGTCCTCGCCCATCCGATTACGTGTGTTCTCAATATCGGTAAAGGACCCATGCCCCCAGACCGTAATCGGACTTTCGCGAGACAGCAGCGTGCGTTGTTCCGCTCCATCCGTCGGACTATCAGCGGCTTGCGCAGCAGAAAGCCGCGATGTATCGAAAGACGCAAGCATCGCCAGACCGCCCAGGGTTGTGCCCTCTGTGCGCGTTTTCTTTTCCATGGGATCATCAAGCAAGCGCGCCGAAGCAAAACCGAATTGCTGTGTCGGTGTCGAGGCGGCATCCGCTGGCACCGTTCCAACGGTTGGGCCCGCTGCCACATTGGCCACCCGCGACCCAAAATTCTGCCCGATGATCACAGATTGCGCCCGTGTCACCGAACCTTGAAGCGCGCGCAGGGCAGCGGCCGAGCTCCCCGAGGAGGACGCCGCATCAGCAGTCGTGATTGTGACCGATGCACTGTTGAAGGCCACAGTACTTCCTCCCCCTAATCCGGAAAGCGTATAATTGACGGTCATCCGGATCGTCGCCCCGTTCTCCCCATCAATGGTGACCGTCGCGGTTTCATTAGTGACATTAGTGCGGTCATCTACGCACAAAACACCAGCGGCGAAGTTTTTATCGCCAATACTGCATCCTCTATGCGCTGTGGAATTGGAGGCACCGCCAATTCCGATCGAGAATTGGTCGAATGCGTCTTTATTGTTATTGACTTGGAAGATGATGTCGCGCAAATCGTCGCTGGTGGGATTACCGCTTCCCGCGACGCAGTCGCCTTCACTGTCGTCGTAGAACACATGAGATACAGCTGATGTGGCAGTGGCGAGGCCGGTGCACGTTATTGTCGTCGTTGCCGCAAATGCGTGGCGCCCATCACCGATCATAAGGCCACAAAAAACGGTCATCGCCAAAAGCAACAACGATGGCAATTTAGCAATATTAATCATACATGTTCCCCCGAACCATTCCGCACCCAAACGGCTTAACCCCACACAACGTTGCGTTGCATAACAGCCTTATAAACAAAAAACTTTATGGTGATCAATATTTTATCAATTACAAAGAACGATGCGTGATTCGGCGCACGGACAAACTATCGGCCCTGGGCTGCTTCGTTTGATAGGATGAACATCTTCTACCCAAGGTGGCTTAACCGGCCTTCTATGCGGTTACCAGCATGGCCGAAATGTCTTTGCCACAGATGCCCGAACGCTGTTTTCGCCCCCGGGCTCATATCCCGATCAGTTCGACCAACCGTCAATTGCCCGGCCAGGCCATCAAACGGCCACTACGCCAGGCGCGCACATCATAGACAGGCTTGATCAGAAAAATGAGAACCCGAACGGAAAGATAGGTGAAACAGCGGGATAAGCAGGAAATCGCCCGGTTGACCAGCCCCACAACCAAAGCCGTGGTCACATCATTATAGCCAGTAAAACCGTCACAGAGCGCGAGCAAATCGCCATAGGTTCCGTCCGCCCCACAAGACCGGAGACGGTGGCCGCCCCATGCGTGAACGCATGAGAACTTATTGATCTCATGACAATATCGGCAGAGTTCAATTACTGCAGTTGCACCTTACAAAGCGGCCCCACCTGGCAGGCATTAAAAAAGCCCGTCATGTGGGCACGACGGATGCTTCTTCGTGATGTGGATGAGGAAAATTCCGCAATCTGCGCGCGGCTTCACCGTGCTTGACCTTCAGTTATGAGCACAGTCTCATAACACAGGAAGATCATCAGCTCAAAGCAGACACCCGCATAAATAAAAAACGATCCAATTTAAAAGCCTCAGAGCACTGGAACAGATGCCCTTGAGAAGCTTTCGTTGAAAGGTAGGGTCGGCGGGCGCGGATCGATCTATACCAAACACGCAGAAAATTTTATGGAGACGCCGACGGTATGGGGTGGCCGAACATGCCGCCCCATACCTGTGTCTCTTTAGCTGTTGGCGTTGATCGCGCTCAGCAGCGAGTCCACGGCCTCGTCGCCGATCTTGTCACGCACCATATCCTGCAGCGGCGCAGTCGCGTCGCGGAACTGCTGCAGTTCATCCTCGTTAAGGTCAATGATCTCCATATGCTCGGCGATCTGTGCGCGCTGCTTGCTCAGCATTTCGTCCTGCACGTCCCATTCGAAGTTGGCTGCATCCACCAGCACCTCGTCGACCACCTGCTGCAGGTCCTCGGGCAGGCTGTCATACCACTCCTTGTTGATGAGGTTCACGTTAGCCAGCAGGATGTGGCTGGTTGTGGTCAGGTATTTCTGCACCTCGTAGAAACGCTGCGAGAGGATATGCCCAAAGGGGTTTTCCTGGCCATCCACCACATTCTGCTGCAGCGCGCCATAAAGCTCGGGAAAGGCGATCGGGGTCGGGGCGGCACCAATCGCTTTCCAGGTCGCAACTGAATAGGGGTTCTCGGGCACGCGGATACGCAGGTTGTTCGACTTGATATCCTCTGGCGTATGCACTGCGACTTCGGAGGTGGTGAGCTGCCGGAAGCCGGCGTTATAGAACAAGCCGAACTTGATGCCTTTCTCTGCCAGCTTGTTGTCGATGAAGGCCGAAAACTCGCTGTCATTGAGGATCTTGCGGAGCCGCGCTGTGTCGGTCGGGAAGACGTAAGGAATTTCGAAGGCTGCGAATTCCGGCACGAACTGGACCGCGCCCGAGGTCGAGATCGGCACGAACTGTATGTCGCCGAGCATAAGTGACTCCATCAGCTCGCGGTCGCCGCCCAACGCGCCGCCACCCTGCTGCTGCACGTCGATACGGCCACCGGATTTTTCCTCGATATCCTTCTCGATTTTGTCAAACGCCTGGTAAAGCGGATGAGACTTGTCGTTCAGCGTGTGGGCGAGGATCATCGTGTAATCCGCCGCCGAGGCGGACATCGACGTGCCAAGCACGAACAGTACCGATATGGAAAGCTTCTTCAGGTTCATTGTTGGTTCCTCCCTGTAGGTTTTGTACTCGTCGGCGGTCAGCCGGCGAGACTTGGCAGCCAGAGTGTCAGCCCCGGCCAATAGGTGACGACCAGAAGGCCGACGATGAGCAAAGCGATGGGTATCACGAGACCGCGGCATATCTGGATCACCGAAAGCTTGGTGATGCCGCTCGCGACATAAATGTTCACCCCCACCGGCGGCGTGGCAAAGCCAATCGCGAGATTGACCACCATGATCAGCCCGAAATGCACTGGATCAACGCCGTAAGGCGCAAGCACAGGCAGCAGGATCGGGGTTAACACGATGATCGCCGAGAGCGTTTCCATGACCATACCAACGCCAAGCAGGATCAGGTTGATCAGCAGCAGCAGAATGATCCGCTCGTCAATCGCGCCGCCAATGAAGTCGCCAATGGCGGCGGGCACCTGGAGAAGTGTCAGCACGCGACCGAGTGCTGCCCCTGTACCCGCAATGATCAGGATCGGTGCGATGGTAAGACCAGTATTGACCAGCACGCGCCCCATATCGGAAGGGGAGAGTTCGCGGAAAATCACCATCGAGACAAAACCGCCATACACACAGGCGATGGCCGCCGCCTCGGTTGGGGTGAAGGCCCCTGCATAGATTCCGCCAAGCACGAAAACCGGCGCAACGAGGGCCCAAAAGCTTTCGCGGAAGGCCTTCACCGCGTTCACCGTTCCCGCGTCAGAGGTGATACGCGCGGCGTGCTTGCGACCATAAAAATGAGCATAGAGCATCAGCAGCGAGCCAATCACCAGGGCGGGGCCAATGCCGCCAATGAACAGTGCCGAGACCGAGACCTGCGCGGACATGCCATAGATGATCATCGGAATCGAGGGCGGGACAATGACGCCTAGCGTGCCTGCCGCCGTGATCAGCGCGGTCGCGAACCGAAGATCATAGCCGCGCGCCACCAGCAACGGCACAGCCATAGAGCCAATCGCGGCCACTGTCGCTGGCGAGCTGCCGGAAATGGCTCCGAACAGCATACATGCCGCCACGGTAGACATTGCCAAGCCACCACGAAAGCGCCCGAAGACCGCATCGGCAAAGCTGAACAGACGACGGGCCAGCCCGCCTTGCGTCATGATCTCGCCCGCCAAAATGAACAGCGGTACGGCCAGAAGCGGGAAGCTGTCGAGCGCGGTGACCACCGAGCGCACAACTTGCCCCGGATTGGTCGGAGCCCCGAGCCAGCCAGGCAGCAGTGCCGCATAGCCGAGCGCGAAGGCGACCGGAATGCTCAGCAGCAAGACGACGATGAAGAAGACAAGAGAATAAGCGGCGAGCATCAGGGTCCCCTAAACGTCTTCGTTGATGACGGTATGGTTGTCCGTCGGCTCATGGCCCGGAACAGCTCCGTTACGGATCAGCAGACAGAGGGCTTGCAGGGCGCGCAGCAAGGCCATCCCCATGCCCACCGGCACCGCGAGGTAAACCAGCCACATCTGAATCCCCAGCCCCGGCGAGGCCTGTCCGATCCTTGCGATCCGTTGGGTGAGCGGCACCGAGTACCAGACAATCAGGGCAAAGAAGAGCCCCGAGCCGAGCAGTGCCAGCACAGCAAAGGCGCGCAGCCAGCGCGTCCCGAAGAGCACCGGAAGCAGATCGACCGAGATGTTGCGGCCTTCACGGACCGCGAGGCTCACCCCGATGAAGGTGCACCAGACCAGCAGGTATCGGGCCAGTTCCTCGGACCAGACCAACGGCGAACCAAGGACGTAGCGAAATACCACCTGTGCTGCGAGGATCGTGACCAGTGCAAAGAGGATGGTGGCAAGGATGGCGCGCTCGAAATGCGCTTCCAGTAAGCGAAGCAGCTTCATGCGTCGATCACCTTGCCAGGGTTCAGGATGCCGTTGGGATCGAGCGCATGTTTGACCCGTCGCATCACATCCAGCTCCTCGGGCGTGCGCGAGAATTCAAGGTATTTCTTCTTGGTCGTGCCGATCCCGTGCTCGGCCGAGACCGATCCGCCAAAGGCGCGTACCGTGGCATAGACCGCCTCGTCCAGCGTCTCGCCGGGTTGCGGATCAGCCCCTGGCACCCAGGCCAAAAGGTGCAGGTTTCCATCACCGATATGCCCGTAATAGACGGAGCGCCCTCCCGGCACGGCTTTTGCCACGGCGGCCCGGCAAGCGTCGGCGAAGGCGTCCATCTGGCCCGTGGGCAGACCGACGTCATAGGCGTGGTGCGGGCCGAGCGTGGTCTTGAACTCAGCACAGGCGTCGCGCACGCCCCAGAAGGACTGCACGTCCGAGAGACTCTGCGAGATCGCCGCGTCGTCGATGATCCCCTCATCGAACATTGATTCGAGAAAAGCCATAAAGCGCGGGCCGTCGATATCTTCGTCCGTGCCCTGCGCCTCGATCAATACGGTGTGGGCGTGGGGCCCATCAAGCGGGTCGCGCACCCCCGGAACGGCGCAGGCCACTTGCCAGTAGTCGGGCCACATCGCCTCGAAGGCCGAGAGCATCGGTCCTAGCTTGCGCCGCGCGCCGCGCAGCAGATCGACCACCTTGCCATAATCGCGCAGGCCGCAGATCGCCGCATGGGTACAACCGGGCGCCGGGTGCAGGCGAAGCACCAGTCGCGTGATCACCCCGAGCGTGCCTTCCGAGCCGATAAACAACTGTCGCACGTCGTAGCCTGTGTTGTTCTTGATGAGCTTGGACAGCGCATTGACGACGGTGCCATCAGGCAGCACCACTTCGGCGCCAAGGACGAGGTCGCGCATCATCCCGTAGCGAATCACCCGATTACCGCCCGCATTGGTCCCGGCATTGCCGCCGATGGCGCAGGACCCGCGTGCGCCAAGGTCCAGCGAGAAGAACATCCCGCGCTCGGCGGCAGCCTTCTGGATGGTCTCGAGCGGTGTCCCGGCGAGCACAGTCATCGTGGCCGACGCTTCATCGATTTCCTCGATACCAACCATTTTTTCGAGCGACAGGGCGATGCCGCCTGCGATCGGCCGTGCCCCGCCGCAGAGGCCGGTCAAACCGCCCTGCGGCACCACCGGTACCCGTGCGGCATTCGCGGCAGCAAGGATCGCCGAGACCTGCTCGACAGAACGCGGGCAGAACAGCGCGGCAGGTGCTTCCGGCGCGAGGGCTGACCAATCATTCCAGTTGCGTGGCGGCACCGGATCGACCAGCGTGGCGCGCGCGATCTCGGGCAGTCCAGATAGCATCTCGGCCAACGCCTTTGACTGGCATGCAGGATTGGGGACTCCTCCATTCATGCGCCGTACTCCTCCTCTAGTGCTTTAGTTTTGCCCGATAGTTACAGCTTGTTACATTAATGTCAACGCACTAACATGTCAGCATCCATCCAGCTTCGGAGAAGCACCTCTTTGCCCCTCTGACCCTCGACCAAAGCGCGAAAATCGCCCCCGCGCCTATCTTTTCGGGGTCTCCTTGGCAATGGTGACACCTTTCACCGAAAGCGGACCGGTAATCTCGTGCAGCGGTCGGCGCACACGGCCAACGTTGTGGTGCAGGGGGTGGGAAGGATTACGCTCTATGGCACCACGGGAGAAGGCGCCTCGCTTGGCATGAACGGGCATGCAACGATGCTGGACGCGGTGAAGGACTCTGGCGTGACCGCCGGCATCGCAGCCTGTGGTCCCGAGGGCGCAGAGGGCAGTTCCGCACCGACTTCCTACTTCAAGGGCATCACCGACGATACGCTCTTCCATTAAAAAGCCCGTCACAAGGGCGATCCGGATGGTTCTTCGTGCTGTAGATGAGGAGAGACCCGCAATCTGCGCGCGGCTTCGCCGTGCTCGACCTTCAGACTAAAAACGTACCACAGGCACGTTTTCTTAACGCCTTTTCTCGGGACTTACGCGCACCCACTGGGTGCACGGTTCCCTCAAAACCATCAAGCACTGAGCACAGTCTCATAACGCAGGAAAATCATCAGCTCAAGTCATACGGGCCCCACCTACCAGACATTAAAAAAGCCCGCCACAAGGGCGAGCTATTTTAATGTTGGTTGCGGGGGCTAGATTTGAACTGACGACCTTCAGGTTATGAGCCTGACGAGCTACCGGGCTGCTCCACCCCGCGTTGGTGGGGGATATCTGTTTGGGTTTAAACAGATAACGCCGCATCAGGGAATGAACGGCGTTTTATTTTGCGTTGTGCTAGGGAATATGATCTGACTGTGTTTTGAAGGCCCGGCGGTGACCTACTCTCCCGTGCCTTAAGACAAAGTACCATCGGCGCAGGCAGGTTTCACTGCTGAGTTCGAGAAGGGATCAGGTGGTTCCCGGCCGCTATGGCCACCGGGCCGTCAAAACACAGTCATGATTTGATAGATTTTTAAGAAAATTAGTATTGCTTCCAACATTTATCTTTCCCTTAATGCTTCATCTCCATACTTCATCATAGGGGAAAGTAAGAATTCGATAATGCGCCGTTTTCCGGTTTTTACTTCAACCGATGCTGTCATCCCAGGCGTTAGCTTGACCATCCGCCCATCTGCGAGGATTTCTGAGGTATCCAGTGTCGCGCGGACCTCATATACCAATCCCAAGTCTTCATCCTGAATAGCATCGCGCGAGATGCTTTTGACCCTTCCATCGATCTTTCCATATCGGGTAAATGGAAAACTATCGATTTTGATCACGGCTGCCTGCCCTGTACTAACAAAACCGGCATCCCTGTTCTGAATCTTGGCGACCACTTCAAGCTCTACGTCGTCAGGAACAACCACCATCAGACTTTCGGCAGGAGAAACAACTCCACGCACGGTGTGAACCGTCAATTGCTGGATCGTACCACTAACCGGGGCGCGTAATTGTTGACGGTCTTCGCGGCTTTCCGCCTTGCGTAGTGTAATTGCAGCACTCTGAAATTTGTTGCGCGCTTCAAGCAACTTCTCAAGCGTTTGCTGCTTTGTCTGTGCAATCAGATTTTCACGATCTTTTTCTGCCGCCATAATCGACGCGTCAGCCTCTTCAAGGCGATTTCGATAGATCTCTAAGTTACTTTTTGTTTCGATCAGTTGTTGTTTTACTTCAAGCCAGACCGGCTTGGTGCTTATACCATGTGACACAAGCCCGGAAAGAGACCCTTCACGTTCCACCAGAAGAGGCAAAAGTTCACGACTTTTCGTGATCTCCGCCTTAATTGAGGCACGCTCGGCCCGAAGCTTTG
Organism: Thalassospira sp. TSL5-1; assembly: GCF_001907695.1. Taxonomy (NCBI): domain Bacteria; kingdom Pseudomonadati; phylum Pseudomonadota; class Alphaproteobacteria; order Rhodospirillales; family Thalassospiraceae; genus Thalassospira; species Thalassospira sp. TSL5-1. Next base: position 8,964 of record NZ_KV880637.1, on the reverse strand, counting down.
CTGCCTCCGCATCCTTGGCTGCAAGTTTGGCAAAAAAAGCGGCAAGGTCGCTTCGCAGTTTTTGCTCTGCTGTTTGCAGAATTTCATCATCGAGAGCGGCATGCTTCGGCAAAGCGGAAATCTCGCGGTTTTCCAAACCATCAAGAAACGTTTTAAGGCGCGCAATATCAAGTGCTGACGCATCGCGCTCATGCAACAACTGCCCCTTATCCGCTTCGCTTTCGGTTGGATCTAATTCGATCAACAGGTCCCCTGCATTAACATGCTGCCCATCACGAACATGAATAGCCCGCACTGTACCGATTTCAAGCGGTTGTATTTGTTTAACACCACCTGTCGGCACCAGCCTCCCTTGGGCTACTGCGACTACATCCACTTCACCAATCGCGGCCCAAGCCAATACAATGGTAAAGAACCCCGCAAGCGACAACGCAACCGCCCGGCCAATCGGGTTGGCAGGCGTTTCCATTATTTCAATTGCAGCAGGTAAAAACTGCCGTTCCTGCGAAGCGTGACGTGATTTGCGATTGTCCGAATTCAAGTAAGGAAGAAAACCAGCAAACTTGCCCCAAACAAATTTAAGTGCACGTTCTGCACTTACCCAGCAGCTTACAACCTTATTGCGCAGCGACATCACTCACCGTCCCTGCCTGCAATTGATAGAGCTTGGCGTAACGCCCTCTTTGAAGAAGCAACTCTTCATGCGTGCCGTCTTCAATGACCTGCCCTTCTTCCACTGTGATAATTCGATCCGCATCACGAACGGCTGCCAGCCGATGGGCAATAATCAGAACGGTTCGCCCCTTACAAATACGACGCATGTTTTCCTGAATGATCTTCTCTGATTCATAGTCCAGAGCACTGGTCGCTTCATCAAAAATCAGGATGCGGGGATTATTGACCAAGGCGCGCGCAATTGCCACACGTTGGCGCTGCCCTCCCGACAGATTAGACCCTCGCTCTCCAATCTTGGTATCGTAGCCATCAGACAGTGACAGGATGAATTCATGGGCACCCGCCAACTTGGCAGCTTCAATAACGCGTTCCATCGACATACCGGGATCGGATAAAGCGATATTCTCCCGGAGGGACCGGTTAAATAAAATGTTCTCCTGTAAGACCACGCCAACCTGACGACGTAGCCAAGCCGTATCGACCATAGCGAGATCAATGCCGTCAACCAATACACGACCGCTTTCTGGAACATACATCCGTTGCACAAGTTTGGTCAGGGTGCTTTTGCCCGATCCGCTAGGACCTACAATACCTACGATTTCCCCTGCCTTTATGTTCAGATCTACCCGACGGAGGATTTCCGGCCCGTCAAGACGATAGCGGAAAGTGACCAGATCAAATTTAATATCACCCTTAATGTCATTCAGAGTCGAACGGTTCGGGTTATAGGTTGGTTCAGTCGGGGAATTAAGGATATCGCCAAGACGATCAATAGAAATACGGGCCTGCTGAAAGTCATTCCAAAGCTGTGCCAAACGCAGGATCGGTCCGGTGACACGCCCAGCCAACATATTGAATGCGACAAGCTGCCCGACGGTCAGATCCCCGCTAATCACTGCGGTTGCTCCGAAATAAAGTGTAAGCACCGTGGTGGTTTTTGAAATCAACTGGGTAAGCTGACCTGCCACATTGCCAAGATTGGCCGTCTTGAAGCTTGAATGCACATAACCGGCAAGCTGCTCTTCCCATCGGCGCTGCATTTGTGGCTCAACCGCCAGCGCCTTAAGCGTCTCAACCCCGGTCACACTTTCGACCAAAAAGGCTTGGTTTTCTGCCCCGCGCCGGAACTTCTCATCCAGCCGTCGGCGCAGGATGGGGGTCACAACAAAGGCCAAAACAACAAAGAACGGGATGGACCCAAGAACGATCACGGTCAGAAGCGGGCTGAAATGCCACATGACCGCAAAAAACACGATGGTGAAGAACAGGTCAATCACAAGGGTCAGGGCTGAGCCTGTGATGAAATTTCGGATACTTTCGAGCTCACGCACACGCGCAACACTTTGTCCGACCTGACGTGCCTGAAAATATCCCATCGGCAAAGACAGCAAATGTCGGAACAACCGAGCGCCAAGCTCGACATCAACCCGGTTTGTCGTGTGCGAGAAGATATAGGTCCTGAGCGTGCCCAGTAACACCTCAAACACCGAGACAACAAGCAATCCGAAAACCAAAACATCAAGCGTTGTAAGCCCCCGATGAACCAGAACCTTGTCAATCACCACCTGGAAAAACAGCGGAGAAATCAGGGCAAATAACTGCAGGAAAAAGGATGCGATCAGAACTTCGATAAATATCCGGCGATATTTCGACAGGGCCGCAACAAACCAGGAAATATCAAACTTGCCCCCCTGTCCCAAAATCGCTGCGCGGCGCGTTGCCAGCAACAAACGCCCTGACCATTTATCCTCAAATTCGGCCTTGTTAACAGCAACCGCGCGCCCGGCTACCGGTTCCTGTAAAAGGACTTTTTCTTGCTCTGCATCGATCTTGGCAATGATAACAAAGCTGCCATTTTTGATCTCGGCAATAGCAGGAAGATGTGTTTTGTATAAGCGTTCCCAGCTCGACTGAACAATTCGCGATTTCAATTTTAGCCGCTTGGCCGCCAGCTGCAGATCTTCAATTGCGAAAAACGCACCGGGCTTCCCAAACTGATGCCTGATCTGCTCTGAGTCTGCGGGCAAATTAAAGAAACGCAAAATCGTGACCAGCGCCAATAACCCACTATCCTTGGATCCCTGCACTTCCGATTGGTTATTTTCGATTGCTTCCTGCAATAGATTTCCCCACCCTAAACACAGAAACCCATCGTATCTGCGCGCATCACTGCGTATAAATCATACAATAGAAGCCTGCTGCAATTATAGATTGATGAATTCGCAGCACCTGATCATCAGTTCAAAATGACCAATGTAAAGCACCAAAGACAGAAGTAGAAAAGCAGGGCCCATTACTGCGCCCTGCTCCGACAAACCTTCATTAACTGCTTTGCCAGTTTGCAGCTATTACGGCCTGAGTATTCTGAAAATCAGTACTGTTATGATCCAAACTGTCAACAGCAACATCATTGACGCCAAAAACCGACATTGCATCAACAAGGTTTTGCACATTCGAAGCTTCTAGCGTACTGCCGCCAATCTCAATTGCTCCAATCTGGTGAGCGTTCGAGGCGTACCAATCAGCCACCGTCAAACTATCATCGGATCCAAGGAGCTGAATCATCAAGTCATCACCTTGCTGAAACAACCAAACATCTTCAGCCGCCAGTTCAGTTCCCAAGGAGATGGTATCTGTAGGATCGGCATTAACAATAATGTCGTGATCTGCTCCCCGTCCAAACATGAAAGTATCTGCTCCCGATCCACCGGTTAAAGTGTCACTACCAGAACCACCATAGAAAGTATCATTCCCGGTGTTACCAACAAGTACATCATCCAGAGCAGACCCAACGATAAAATCATCGCCAACATCGCCAACTGTTGCATCCGCATAAGCCGTCGGGACATCGAGATACTGGGCATCGCCAAGTGTCTCTCCAGTCACGCCCGCATCAACATGAATACGATAAAGGTCCGTCGTTCCCGACGCATTCTCGTTGCTGTAATACAGATACACACCCCCGTCCGAGGCTGGTTCAAGACGGATATTCAGCTCCGATCCATAGGCAAGATCTTCAAAGTCAACCTCCCCATGCACCGGATTGCCCGCCGCGTCATAACGCTGACCATAAACTTTGGCAAAGCCCCCGGGCACAAGACGCGTGAAGGCCACAAACACGCCCCCATCCGCTAGGGCAACGAGATCCGAGACGGTCACATCACCGCTCGTCATGTTCGCCGCATCGATATCAACTGTCATATCGAGCGCCACAGCATTGTTCACATCAATGCTATAGACCTGAAGCGTCGTCCCGATGGTCACCGCGACCCGGCCGTCGGCCAATAGCATCGCACTCGGCTTGAACTCCGGATTCGTGCCATCCCCCTGCAAAGCAACAACATTGCTGCCAAGTTTGACCCCATGCGCACTGAACACCTGAAGCGTGGTCGTATGCGTCCGGCCAAACTGATTCATCGAGAAAATAACAAGACGACCATCGGCAAGCTCAACACCATTGGTCTGCGCATCAACTCCTGTCTGCGCTCCACTGATCTCAAAACGCTCACCAATGGCCTCCCCGGTGGCAGAATAACGCTGGCCATAGCTATCATCATTGGAATCACCAGACATCCGGTACGAAAACAGCAGAACAAAACCGCCATCCTGGAGCGCAATGATCTCGGCCGACCCCTGCTGGCGGTCTTCAACCGTCACCATCTGGGGCTTGCCCACCCGGTATCCCGCCGCGTTATACATCACAAAACGGGTCCTTTGTGGCGAATAGGCCGACGTCGTCTCCATGACCACAAACCCGCCACCGACAAGCCCCTCAACCTTAAACTCCGTCACACGGCCCGCTGAATCAGACATCACATAACGGTCACGCTGCATCGTCCCATCCGCTTTCGTGAGCTGCAAATAGCTATAGAGACCCTCGCTCCACACCGTCACCTGACCGCCATTTGCCAGCTGGGCAGCATCCCATCTGCCTGGATCTGCAAGTTTATATCCCTGTTCCGTGATCAGATGGCTTTCATCGAGCGTCGCCTTGACATCTATCGTCACCGTCGCCGTGCTGCTATTGCCGTTACCATCCTGTGCCGTATAGCTGAACACCGCTGGCCCGTAATAATCCGCAACCGGGGTAAACACCACATTGCCATCACCATCAAGCGACACCGTCCCGTAGTCGCTATTCTGAACCGAGCTGATGCTCACCGCACCGTCATCATTCGCCAGAAGATCCGACGCCAGAAGTACTGTCGAACGGTTCGCGACAATCGACACGGCATCCGCATAAGCCGTCGGGACATCGAGATACTGGGCATCGCCAAGTGTCTCTCCAGTCACGCCCGCATCAACATGAATACGATAAAGGTCCGTCGTTCCCGACGCATTCTCGTTGCTGTAATACAGATACACACCCCCGTCCGAGGCTGGTTCAAGACGGATATTCAGCTCCGACCCATAGGCAAGATCTTCAAAGTCAACCTCCCCATGCACCGGATTGCCCGCCGCGTCATAACGCTGACCATAAACTTTGGCAAAGCCCCCGGGCACAAGACGCGTGAAGGCCACAAACACGCCCCCATCCGCTAGGGCAACGAGATCCGAGACGGTCACATCACCGCTCGTCATGTTCGCCGCATCGATATCAACTGTCATATCGAGCGCCACAGCATTGTTCACATCAATGCTATAGACCTGAAGCGTCGTCCCGATGGTCACCGCGACCCGGCCGTCGGCCAATAGCATCGCACTCGGCTTGAACTCCGGATTCGTGCCATCCCCCTGCAAAGCAACAACATTGCTGCCAAGTTTGACCCCATGCGCACTGAACACCTGAAGCGTGGTCGTATGCGTCCGGCCAAACTGATTCATCGAGAAAATAACAAGACGACCATCGGCAAGCTCAACACCATTGGTCTGCGCATCAACTCCTGTCTGCGCTCCACTGATCTCAAAACGCTCACCAATGGCCTCCCCGGTGGCAGAATAACGCTGGCCATAGCTATCATCATTGGAATCACCAGACATCCGGTACGAAAACAGCAGAACAAAACCGCCATCCTGGAGCGCAATGATCTCGGCCGACCCCTGCTGGCGGTCTTCAACCGTCACCATCTGGGGCTTGCCCACCCGGTATCCCGCCGCGTTATACATCACAAAACGGGTCCTTTGTGGCGAATAGGCCGACGTCGTCTCCATGACGACAAAACCGCCACCGACAAGCCCCTCAACCTTAAACTCCGTCACACGGCCCGCTGAATCAGACATCACATAACGGTCACGCTGCATCGTCCCATCCGCTTTCGTGAGCTGCAAATAGCTATAGAGACCCTCGCTCCATACCGTCACCTGACCGCCATTTGCCAACTGGGCGACATCCCATCTCGCAGGATCTGCAAGTTTGCCATTCGCATTATTGATCAGATGGCTTTCATCCAGCGTCGCCTTGACATCTATCGTCACCGTCGCCGTGCTGCTGGTGCCATTGGCATCCTCTGCGGTATAGCTGAACACTGCCGGACCGTAATAATCCGCAACCGGCGTAAATACCACATTGCCATCACCATCAAGCGACACCGTCCCGTATTCGCTATTCTGAACCGAGCTGATGCTCACCGCACCGTCATCATTCGCCAGAAGATCCGACGCCAGAAATACCGTCGAACGGTTCGCTATAACTGAGAAAAGGTCGTCTTGCACATGAATCTCCTGAATTCGGCACCCATAAACAAGAACGAATCAAAACTTATCTATACGTGCAATATGATGAAAAAACCCTCATTGCGAGAATATTTGGTCACCACAAAGCTCGCAAGTTATAGTTTTAATTTTCAATCAAAAATCGAACAATCATCTACGACCTAAACCCTTTTAATTCCTTTAAAAATCGGCATGGAGGGATGCGCTATGGAACAAATTAAAAATGGACGTTTAGGGTTGTCCTCAACCGAAGCTCGACCCTGTCCAAACATCCGCTTTTCCGAGGGCCCTAACCCGAAAAACCTCCGCGAGGCTCACAATGCGGGGGACGCGGGGCAACTCCACGCTCGACCTCCCACATACCGGGCAAAGAACAAAAACCGTTCTTCTGCCCTATCACGCAAAAGTCTATCTTTGACTGCATCAAAGGTGCCTGCCCCAATAAGTGTAAATCACGCCCAATTCCCGATATGGGAGATTTTTCAGACTAACCGGCAGAATCCTGCCGGTTGCACCAGTGTGCAATCTCGACTTCAACAAAAACCAGCCTCTGGCGCATCCCGGATCGGCGCGCATTCTGATATTCCCATTCGTAAAGGGTTTCCATGGCACTTACCCGTTGTGCCGGTTCCAAAGATGCAAAGGGATCACTGCCACAGACCTGGACATCCGGTTGCCGGGTTTGTATCCGGTCCAGCTCGACAAGCTGCGTTTGCAACGCCTTTTTCTCAGCTTCGAGGGTATCAATTGCTTCTTTTGCATAGGCTGTGACGTCACCATCCAGCATCACAACCTCGCAATGCTGGCAGAACGCACCGCACCCGCTCCATAAAAACCCGTTCGGCCTTGATCGCACTCCAGGGCTGCATGTAGTCATCAAACGGTGCCGCCAAATCGCCCGCATTCAACTGCACCAGAGACGGATCCACACAATCGCGATATTCCGTCGCCTTCAACCGCTGGTCGATCTCCTGGACTTCGTGCAGCACGGCTTGAGGCCAAGGCCATTCAAGGCCGGCCAGAAGGGTAAAATGCCGCCGGATCGGCAGAACGATTTCAGTTTCAAAACGCTGCCAGACGCCGAGCCGACGCAGGGTATTTTTGACCGGCGAGATAATGTCGCCAGTGTCAAATTCCTCGATATCATGCAGCAGCGCATATCCTGCAGCTTGCGATGAGGCCAGATCACAAGCCTGCACACAATGCTGGGCCACCGTAACCTCGCAGGCCCCGTTCCAGCGCCGGATATACGCCAGACCTGCCGCTTGATGCCTGAAAATCTCAAGGCGTTTTTCGAGAGACGGGGGAATGTTTTGAGTAGGGGCGATCAGTTCAAGCATGTCACACCGCCGATCTGCAATCCCTTGCGCTCTGCAACAGGCCGGATTGCTACCATCAACTGGTGACGGGTTGTATCCTGAACGCAACGATTTGGTGTTCTCAACTCAATGGTATTATCGGTGATATTGGCCCGGATCTGTGACAGCCAGGCGCGCGGGTTGCGGCACCCGGGAATATCGGTCTGAGCGACAATCCGGCATATCTGCTGCCATTCTGCCGGATCCGATGGGTCAAAGGGATCAGGGGATGTTTCAGACCTCTGCCCCGTGCTCTCTGGAACCAAACCATCGAGAACATCCAGCAGCCCCAAACGGGACGGCCTTTTTCCCTGGCACTTCAAATCATCGAGTGCCTGCTGCACCACCTCGAACCCGCCCCGTTCAATCGCTTCATTCACTCGCAGACAAGCATTGGCCAGCGTCCATGGTTCACAGCACAGCCGCTGCCATTCTCTTGCTAACACCAAACAGCGATCATCGACGGCAGGAAGGACGGTGGCACCCGCGCCGGAAACGGCAGGTGCCTGTTCTCTTTCATCCGTGTTTTCTTCTTTATCCGTGTTCTTCTTATTGGAACCGGCACGGTATGCCGGTTTAACAGCGGAATCTGATGCCGGTATGAGGGAACCAGATGCCGGTTTAGCGCCGAGATCGAGCAACTGATAGGCATTGCGATTCCGCAACCGCCCAACCGCCCGACAGCGTTTGGCAACCAGGCCAAGCTCGGATAACCGCTTGAGCGCCTGACGCACCTTGCGATCCGACAGGCTGGCTTCACGGGCAATCGTTTCAATTTTGGGAAAACAGTTCTGGGTGCGATCATTGACATGCGACGCCAGAACAACGGCGACACAAATCTCGGCGGTCGTGAGATCAGGATGATCGAGAACCTTTGTCTGCACCCAGTGCCAGCGGGCAACGGCAGACGTTCCGACCGGCGCTGAAGGCTCAGCATCCGCGCCGGTTTGAGCGTCAAAAATGGAAGATGTCATCTATGATATCGGCAGAGTCTTCACACCGCATTTGCACTTGACAAAGCGGTCCCATCGCCTAAAATTTGCCTCATGTTTCACGAGGGGCAAAGATTAAGCCTTTCCAAGAACCCGTTGGTTGCAGCCGACGGGTTTTTTCTTTATCTACTTGAAAATTCTGGAAAAAATGAAGCTCGGAAGTGCCGCCTCCTCTATTAGAGGCATGCTCCCGAGCTTTTTCTCTTGTTTCGCGAATCCGTCGAGTCTATATCTCAAGAATCGACGGATCGGAAAGAGTGGTTGCGGGGGCCAGATTTGAACTGACG